>CBDDYR010000006.1:0-40297 GCA_965235635.1 Fontibacterium meridianamericanum (SeqCode) | reverse complement strand
TAAAGTGATTGATTTAACAGGAGCTGGTGATTTATTCGCTGCTGGATTTTTTAAAGAATATTTAGATAAATCTGAAATTAAAAAATGCTTAACAACAGCATCAATTACTGCGTCAAAAATTATTCAAAAAATTGGTGCAAGATTAAATTAGTCGGAGACTATTTAGATAAATAATATAAAGAATTTTTTTCAATAATAAATTCTTTATCTTTAAAAAACTTATTTATTTTTTTTCTTAGTCTATGTAAATGAGTCTCAAAGGCGTGACTTTCTAAGTCTGAGCTACGTTTCCATACATTTTTTATCAAAAAAGATTTCTCCAAACCTTGATTTTGATTTAATGCTAAAATTAAATCTAATTCTTTTTCTGTAAGTTTAGTTTTAATACCATTTTTAATAATAATTCTTTGATTTGAGTCTATTTCATAATCATTAATAATAATTTTAGATTTTTTAAAAAAATTATATTTAGTGACTAAAATATTTAATATCTCTCTAAAAGATAAAATTTCTATTGGAAGAAAAAGTGATACATGAAATTCTAATAGACTTAACTTATTTTTTAATAAAAAATCTCTATTATTTAATAAAAAAATAGTTGGAAGATTTTCGCTAAAATATTTTTTAATTTCTAATTAATTTTAATCTTTCAATAAAAATAATTCTTATTAATAAATTTTTATTATTATATTTAAAATTCGTATCAGAAATTATTGTATAATTAAAATCTAATTCATTTAATAGAATAGCAAAAGATTTTGATCCGATAATATGAAGGTGAATATTATTCATAAATAAATATATAATACACTTAATATGATTATTGTAAAAAAATCTGGTTTTTTAAAATACAAAAACCTTAAGTTTCGTTGTGCTTTAGGAAAAGCAGGAATTAAGCAAAAAAGATTAGAAGGTGATAACATAACTCCTAAAGGAACATATAAGATAACCAAAATATATTACAGGGATGATAGGATTAAAAAAATTAAAACTTTAATTAAAAAAATTAAAGATTAAAAAAAATATGGGATGGTGCGCATTGATCCTAGTAGTCGTTTTTATAACAAAAAAATAAAACTGCCTAGTCAACTAAGATCATGAAATTATTCTATGTAAAGCAATGCAGACAACAGACTATATATTTATTGATTTAATTACCTCAGTATAAGGTAAGCGCTATTTTCTACAATGCCAAGAAAAAAGCAATTCGGCGCGGCAACGCTGCGAATCGCGTTAATGGTGATTTAATTTGTTTCAAAACAATAGGAATGACCTAAATTAATTGGAAAAAGAGCACTACTTAAACAGTAATAATATTAAGATATTCACTGTAAACAAGTTCCTAAGGGATATATGGAAACACTCCTAAAATATCAAACAATGAACTGTTGGTCCCCCAGGACCGATTATTTAGAGTCTGAATAAAATATCCAATTTTTACTGTTGAATTTCAATTCGGGTAGTTAGCTAGATTTTTCATGATCATGAAAATTTTTTTACAATAATTAAATAGGCAAGTTATATGATTGTAATTAAGAAAGGCATCTATAATTTTATTAGATCAATTCTTAAAATGGAAGCTTTAGCTTTTACAGCCTTCAATTGAATTCTTTTTGGCTCCAAAATTATGTGAGATGCATGTCCACGTTTACAATATTTAAAATTCATGTTGACTTTGATTATGAGTTTAAACTACAATGTTTGTACTTATAGTTCTTACCTTAATAAGTTTTTCGTTTTTAAATTGCCAATTTATTATACAGTTGAATAATAAATTAGATTACTAATATTTTTTGATCTATGATATATTTATTAAGAATTATACTAGACTAAATGTCAAAAAATAAACATATTAATATTAGCAAATTATAAAATAAATTTAACCGATCACAATGTTAAAAGACTTATCAATTATCATTCTATATTATTCGATAATATAAGATCTGCAATTAAAAATCATGCATCCGGAGTTTTTTTATCAAGCAAAAATAAAGTTTTAAGCACAAATCTTATTAATATATCAAGACTTAAAATTATCGGCTCTGCTCACTCACAATTTGAATATTATTTAAAAAAAAAACAAAATTGCGAAACTATAATGTTATCTCCTATTTTTTTTAATAGAAAATATTCAATTAATAAAATTCTTCGTATTATTAAGTTTAATTTAATTACATTAAACTGGAATTGTAATATTTGCGCTTTGGGAGGGATTAAATTAGATAATTTAAAAATGATCAAATTGACTAAAAGCTAAAGCAATTTCTTTTTTGTCTATGATAAATGATAAACTACAATAAACTGCATAAAAAAACCCACCTACAATTAAGTAGGTGGGTTTTTAGATGACTTTAACTTGAAAAACTAAGTTTTATTCTTAGAATTTTCCGATAAGTCTCATCATAAATACATCGCTATCAGCGCCATCAACACCTAAAACGTCAGTATTTTTAGCATAACCAACTGATAAGATCAACTGGTCCTAAAGCTATAACCAAGTTGAATAGCTTTAACTTTTTGAGTCAGTTTGCAGAGCATGTGTACTATCCGCTTTGATCAGCTTTTGCATATAACAAACCAACTGTTAAGTCTTTATCAACTGCATAAGCAACACCATAATGCTTTTTCAGCTATATTCAATCAAGTTAGCTGTGTGTAGCAAGTTGCATCTTATATTTTTTATTAGCATAACCTACTGTTATTTGGCCAAAGTTATATTTCGCACCCCAGTTTTTAGCTTCAGCTTTAACAGTGTTAGTTGAAGTTGTGAAGTCTATCATCTTTATTTTTAAAGTAGTGAGCTTTAAGACCTTTAACTCCAAGATCACCTAACGAAACCATATTCATAAGCAGCTGTAGTGTTAGCATTTACGGCTTCTGAGCTACCAGTCCTGCAGTATCACCAGTTGTGCTGGAGCACTGTACTGCATGTTATTTGGAACATAGTTATAAGAAAATGTTCCAACTGGAGTTTTTTGAAGTAATGCAGCACCCATAATTTGGCCTGGTGCAGCTCCTATATTTTGTTGGAAACGAGTACGTTTGGTTTGTTAGTACACTACTAGCTTGTGACAAATCATTTGGAGAAAATCCAACTAAATATTGCAGCAGATCTATCTGTAGTCAGATCTTTGAATATGATCTCTGCTAAATGAAATTGTTGTACCTGTACCTGGGTATGTAAGGTCAAAGTAAACATTTTCATTGAACAAAGTTGTAGCTTGATCGCCATCATTTTCGATTGCAAAACCAGCAGCATAATCAAGTCCACCAACATTTAACTTTACCTTTAGTTTGAATGTTAATTTGCTGTTCAGCACCAAAACCATAGTTCTAGCAGTTAGATGTTCCAGATGTTGCAGCTAAATCCTTTTCAGCATTTAACATCAGTATAACTGAGTCTTAACTCTCCAGTGATTGTAGTTTGAGCTATTGCTGCAGTTGTAATAACTGACAGCTATAGCTGTTGTTAACATTAGTTTTTTCATTACTTTTCCTTTTTATTGTTATTAGTAATTTGTTAATTGATTAAATTATAATTAACAGTTTAATTATATTAATTTTTATAATATTTTTGTTATAAATTTATACCTAATTTTAAATATAATTATTTATAAATTGTGTTATTTTTACAACAGTATATTATTACTAATAATATAATGATTTTTCATAAGTTAATTAATAATTTATGAATTTAAAGAAAAATTTATCAAATAATTTGCTTATTTTCATTATCTTTAATAATTTTATTTAATAATTGCGCAAAAGTTGATCCTGTAACAGGAGAAAAAATTTTAATTGAGACCTGATACTAGAAAAAAATCAAGAGAATTTGTTGATAAACAAGGGGGTCTATTTGGTGAAATTGGTAAAAAATAATTCTGGAACAAATTTTGAATTTTCAACTTCTAATGTTTTATGGAGAGCAACTCTTAAAAATTTAGATTTTCTTACCTCTTAGCTAAATGCTGATTATTCTGGTGGAATAATAATTTATGATTGGTATTCAGATAATAGATAATCAAATGAACAAATAAAAGTATCAGTAAGATTTTTAAGTAATGAATTAAGATCTGATTCTATTAAAGTAACTGGTCATAAAAAAATTTGTGATGAATATAGATAAATGCTATAACTCAAAAATTAGATAATAAATTTACAGATGAAATTAAAGAATACTATTATTACAACAGCAAGATATATTAAAAATTGAAGAAGCTAAAAAAGATAAAAAAATAATTATTATAAATTTTAATAATGGAAAATTATAATCCTCTTCCTATTGAAGAAAAGTGGCATAAATTTTTTTGAAAAAAATAAAATTTTTAAAACTAAAAAAAATATAAATAAAAAATTTTATTGTTTAGAAATGTTTCCTTATCCATCAGGAAATATTCATATGGGTCATGTTAGAAATTATACTCTTAGGTGATGTTATAGCTAATTTTAAAAGATTAAATGGTTATAATGTTTTACATCCTATGGGCTGGGATGCTTTTGGTTTGCCTGCTGAAAATGCGGCTATACAAAATAATCTACATCCTAAAGATTGGACATTAAAAAATATTTCTACAATGAAAATACAATTAAAACGCTTGGGCTTATCAATTGATTGGGATAAAGAAATTTCTACTTGTGATGCTTCATATTACAAACATCAACAAATTTTATTTTCTCTTCTTTTTAAAAAAGGAATTGCTTATAAAAAAAAAAGTTATGTAAATTGGGATCCTATCGATAATACAGTTCTTGCAAATGAACAGGTAATTGATGGCAAAGGTTGGAGATCTGGAGCAATTATTGAAAAAAAAGAATTAAATCAATGGTTTTTAAATATTACAAAATATTCTGATCAATTATTAAAATCTCTTGATAACTTAAAAGGTTGGCCAGAAAAAGTAAAGTTAATGCAAAAAAACTGGATTGGCAAATCTATAGGTTGTGAAATTGATTTTATTTCTGATTTTAAAAATACTAAAATTAAAATTTTTACAACACGACCTGATACAATATTTGGAGCTTCATTTATTGCTATTGCTCCAGATCATCCCTTTACTGAATATTTTAAAAATGAAAAAAATTTTCAAGATTTTAAAGAACTTGCTTTAAAAAATATTGGAACAGAATCATCTTTATCTAAAAATGAAAAATTAGGTTTTAAAACACCATTCTCCGTTTCACACCCTTTTTTAAATAAAAAAATACCAATTTATGTAGCTAATTTTATACTTATGGATTATGGAACTGGAGCTATATTTGGTTGTCCAGCTCATGATCAAAGAGATTTAGAATTTGCTAAAAAATATAATTTAGAAATAATTCCTGTTGTAAGCCCAAATAAATCTAAATCTATAAAAATTAATAACGAAGCATTCATAGAAGATGGTTATATTATTAATTCAGATTTTCTCAATGATTTAAAAGTTGAAGATGCAAAAAAAAATATTATTAAAAAAATAGAAGAAAAAAAAATTGGAAATTCTAAAACAATTTATCGTCTTAAAGATTGGGGAATATCAAGACAAAGATATTGGGGATGTCCAATTCCAATTATCTATAGAGAAGATGGCAAAGTTATTTTAGTTCCTGAAAAAGATCTACCCATAGAACTTCCTAAAGATATAGATTTTAGCAAACCAGGAAATCCATTAGAAAATCACCCCACATGGAAATATACAAAATGTCCAGAAACTGGAATGAAAGCTATTCGTGAAACGGATACTCTTGATACTTTTGTAGATTCTTCTTGGTATTTTCTTCGTTTCTGCTCACCAAAAGAAAACGAGAGACCTTTTAATATAGATGAAGCTAATTATTGGATGCCAGTAGATCAGTATATTGGTGGAGTTGAGCATGCCATACTTCATCTTCTATATTCAAGATTTTTTACTTTAGCACTACAAGATGAATTTAAATTAAAAATTTCTGAACCTTTTAAAAATCTTTTTACTCAAGGAATGGTATGTCATCCAACCTTTAAAACAGAAAAAGGAAAATGGGTTTTTCCAAAAGAAGTTATTGAAAAAAATGGATCCTATTTTTTAGATAATAAAGAAAAAGTTTTAAAAGGGGATAGTCAGGCTATGTCTAAATCTAAAAAAAATATTATTGATCCCGATGATATTATTAAAATTTATGGAGCAGATGCTGTAAGATGGTTTATATTATCCGATAGTCCTCCAGATCGAGATATTCAATGGAGTGATAGTGGTATCCAAGGTGCATTTAAATATATACAAAAAATTTGGCGAGTTTGTGAAAAAATAAAAATTTATAAAAAAGAAAAAGAAGAAACTAATAATAATTTTTTAATTAAAACAAATATCTTAATAAAAGAAATTACTGAATGTATAGAAAAATTTCATATTAATGTTGCGGTTGCTAAACTTTATATTTTTTTAAATAATCTTAATGAAGAAATTGATAAAAAGAATTTAAATGAAGAAGATATTATTAATGCTTATAAAAAATATTTAATTATTATATCTGCTTTTATTCCTTACATTGCAAATGAATGCTGGGAAAAAATTACAAAAGAAAATAATCTAAGTTCACAAGAATGGCCTAAAATTGAAAATACTCTTATAAAAAAAGATCATTTTGATATTGTAATTCAAATAAACGGTAAAAAAAGAGCAATTATCAACGCTATTAACAATGAAAATGAAGATAATATTTTTAGTAAATCCTTAGCAATTAAAAATATTAAAGTTATATTAGAAAATAAAAATATAATAAAAAAAATTTTTATAAAAAATAAATTACTTAATATTGTCACTAATGATAAATAAACTTTTTCTAACTATTCATAATATTATTTGCTTTAACTCATTGTGGTTTTTCACCTATATATACAGGAAGCTCTAAACAAATAATTATTTCTAAATCAGAAATTATTGGTGATAAAGATCTTAGCTTTTAATTTAGAACAAAAATTAAATTTTAAAAAAGATGAAAAAAATTTAAATGCTTATATATTTAAAGCTCAAATTTATGATACAGCAGAAAGTTCTCTTGTCGACTCAAGAGGAATATCTACAGAAGAAATCATTAAATTAACAGTAAGCTATCAATTCCAAGATAAAAATGGAGTTATCATATACCAAGATGCTATAACTAAAGACAAAAGAGTCTCTGTCACTGACAATTTATCAAATAACGTTCTTAGTAAAAAATAATGAAAAAAAACTTTTATTAGACTCTATAATTCAAAATATTTTATTCAAATCTAAAGTTTCATTAAATTAGTTTAAATGCTCTTAAAATCACAAGAGATAGGCCTAAAAAAAAAAGATTTTTTTAAAGAAAAAATAATTCTTTTGTATGGAGAAAATCAAGATTTAATTAGTGATTTAAACCAACAAATTGTTTCTAAATTTATAGATGAAAAAAAAATTTCAAAATCTTTTTTTGAAGAAGATATAATAAAAAATCCAGAAAATATTATTAATCATTATCTAAATGGATCGCTATTTGATGATAATAAAAATATTTCAATAATTAAGAACTGCTCTGACAAAATATTAGAAATTATTAGCAAAATAAAAAATAATATTAATGATAACATCATCATTTTAAATTCTGAAATACTTCCAAAAAATTCAAAATTAAGACAATTTGGAGAATATGATAAATTAGCTATTTGCATTCCTTGTTATCAAGAAACTAAATTTGATATAAAAAAATTTCTTATACAACAACTACATATTAATAATATTCAATTATCAGATTCCCAAAGTGAAATTATTCTTAATTCTTCGTCTTTAAAAAGATCAAAGATTAAAGAAGTAATAGAAAAGTTAAATCTTTTTAAAAATTCAGAAAAAATTACAGATCAAAGTCATTGAAGAAATTTGTACTGATATAGATTTAAAGAAGAATGATGAAATTATTGATATTTTACTATCTAAAAATGAAAAAAATATTAATGAATTTATATCCAATATGTCTAATTATGAAAAAAATTTTATAGAAATAATTATTATTCTTAGATCATTTATAATTAAAATTCTCGATATACAAAAAAATAATAAAAATCTTTCAATAGATGAAAAAATTGAAAAATATAAACCTCCTATTTTTTGGAAAGATAAAGATAGAATAAAAAATATCTTAAAAATCTGGAATACTAATAATCTTGAAAAATTTCTTAGTAATTTAAATGTTATTGAGACTGAATTTAAAAGAAATGATCTAAATCAAGATACTCAATTTTATTATTTCTTAACTCAAAACCTATCTAAAATAGCCCTTAAGAACACTAATAATTTTGTTTAATTGATCAAGATTTTTATAAGAAAATTTAATCTCTCCTGAATTACTCTTTTTATTTTTAATATCTACTTTTATTCCCATCAAAAGTTCAAGATCGCTTTCTAAAGATTTTATATTTGTATCTTTATTATTTGTTCGAATTTTTTTTTTGCTTGAAAAAACTTGTTCTTTTTTAACTAAAAATTCAGCCTGCCTTACAGAAAGATTCTTATTAACAATTATTTTAGCAAGATTAATATTATCAGGTACATTAACTAAACATCTTGCGTGCCCAGCGGTTAATAATCCATCTGAAATCATTTTTTTTATCTCTTCAGGTAAACCAGCAAGTCTAAGTGTGTTAGCAATATGGCTTCTACTTTTCCCTAAAATTTTTGACAAAGCTTCTTGAGAATATGCAAATTTTCTTACCAAATTATCATAACCTAAAGCCTCTTCTATTCCGTTTAAATCTGATCTTTGAATATTTTCTAGTATTGCAAATTCTAAAGATTTCTTATCATCAATATTTAAAATAATAACTGGAACTTCATGAATTTTTGCAAGTTGAGCTGCTCTCCATCTTCTTTCGCCTGCAACAATTTCATATTTATCTTCTGATTTTTTTCTAACTAATATTGGTTGAATAATTCCTTGTTCCTTAATTGACTCTGAAAGTTCTTTTAGCAGCTCTTGATTAAAATTTTTTCTTGGTTGAGATGGATTTGCGTATATAAAATGTATTGGAATTTTTTCTGAAGAACTTTTCGTTTGAATATTTTCCTGAGGTACATCCCCCATTAATGCTGACAAACCTTTTCCTAAACCCTTAAATTTATTTCCAATCATTTATGCTACTTTTTTTTCTTCTAAATTTTCTCTAGTTAAAAATTCATCCACAAATTGATTATAAGCTAAAGAGCCAGCACAATATTTATCATATAAAATAACTGGCATTCCAAATGATGGGGCCTCAGAGATTCTTACATTTCGGGGTATATTTGTATTGTAAACTTTATTTCCAAAAAAATTTCTTCCTTCCTTCTCAACATCAGCACATAATTTATTTCGCTTATCATACATTGTTAGAACTATGCCTTGAATTTCTAGATTTGGATTTAAATTAATTTTTATACGTTCTATTGTTTTTACTAATTGACTTAAACCCTCCAAAGCAAAAAACTCTGTTTGCAATGGAACAACTAATGAATGAGAAATAACCAAAGACATAATTGTAAGAAGACTAAGAGATGGTGGACAATCAATTATAATGTATGAAAATTTTTCTTTTTCTAAATTATTTGCTGGATCATCAATAATATTTTTTAATAAAAAAGCTTTTTGAGAATTATTTGCAACTTCAGTTTCAAGTCCTGACAAATCAGCATTTGCTGGTATGATACTTAAATTTTCTATTTTAGTTTTTTTTATACATTCAAAAAAAGAATCTTTTTTTATAAGTAAATCATAAATAGATTTTTCTCTTTCGCTCTGATTAATACCAACTCCTGTTGAAGCGTTACCCTGAGGATCAAGATCGATGAGCAAAACTTTATAATTTTTAAGAGCAAGACCTGCAGCTAAGTTAATAGCTGTGGTAGTCTTACCAACTCCACCCTTCTGATTTATGACAGAAATTATCCTAGGCATTTACAACTTTAAGTTGTACTAGATCTAATATTATTAATTTTAAGAATATAAGATTCATCTGATGTGATGCTTCTAAATTTTTCTACATCAAAAGTATATTTTTTTTTCGCATCCTCTAGTTCTTGTTGATAAGTTTTGCCCTTAATTAGTATAATATTTCTAATTTTATCATTATTTTTCAAAAGAATGTCTATTGTATCAATAGTTTTTTTAAATGCCCTAGAAACTACTGTTGAAATTTTATCGAACTTATAATTTTCTATTTTTAAATTAGCTATCTTTAAAGTTAAACTCAATTTATCTGACAAATCTTGTAAAAATTTACATTTTTTTGAACTTTTATCAATTAATGTAATATTTCCTGAAATTTTTTTATCATCCATTAATATTCTTAATAAAACACCTGGAAATCCTGCTCCTGATCCCAAATCGATAATTTCTGATTTATCTTCAATTATATCATATATTTGAGCAGAATCTGCAAAATGTCTTGTAAATATTTGATTTTCTGTTGTTTTTCCTATTAAATTTAGATATTTATTACTTATTAATAGAAAATCTTTATATTTTTTTAATTTTTCTATTGTTTCACGTGAAACATTGAATTTTTTTATAAAAAATTCAACATCTATATCCATATATTTTAAGATGCCTTTTTAAGTGTATTTTTACAATAAATCATCAATATATTAATAGCAGCTGGGGTTACTCCGTCTATTCTAAGAGCCTGACCGAATGTTAAAGGCTTTATATCCTTAAGTTTACGTTTTACCTCATTTGAAAGGCCAGAAATTAAATCATAATTAATGTTTTTAGGTATCATAAGGTTTTCATCTTTCTCGAATATACTTATGTCTCTTTTTTGTTGCTCAATATAACCGCTATAATGAGACTCTGTCTTTATTAGATCTTCGATTTCATCGCCATACTTTGGTATGTCAGAAAAAATAGATCTTAATTTTTCTAAAGTTACATCCTTAAATTTTAAAATCTGCAGAAGAGATTTTTTTCTTCCATCTTGAGAAATTTTAATTCCACTTTTTTTTAAAACAGTAGGCGAAACAATTTTATTAGATAAAATAGTTTTAAAATCACTTAAGTCATTGATTTTATTGATAAATTTAGATTTCCTAATCTCAGAAATAAAATTATATTTGATGGCTAAAGGAGTTAGTCTTAAATCAGCATTATCAGCTCGTAGTGTTAATCTATATTCGGCTCTAGAGGTAAACATTCTGTAAGGTTCACTTACGCCTTTAGTAATCAAATCATCAATCATAACTCCGATGTAGGACTGTGACCTCTCAAATTTAATTGGTTCTAAATTTTTAACTGACTGTGCAGCATTAAGACCAGCCACGATTCCTTGCGCAGCTGCCTCTTCATATCCTGTTGTTCCATTTATTTGACCTGCAAGATATAAATTTTCTATTTTTTTAGTTTTAAGACTAAAGTCTAACTCGGTTGGAAACACATAATCATACTCAATTGCATATCCTGGTCTTATCATACGAACGTTCTCTAAACCATTGATTTTAAATAATATTTCTTGCTGAATTTCTTTTGGAAGAGACGTTGATATTCCATTTGGATAAACTATGTTGGTCGTAAGACTCTCAGGTTCTAAAAAAATTTGATGACGCTGCTTATCTTTAAATTTTACAATCTTGTCTTCTATAGAAGGACAATATCTAGGACCAACACTTTTGATTGATCCAGAATACATTGCGCTACGATTCAAATTTTTTTCAATAATTTTATGAACCTTGTCATTAGTATAAGTCATCCCACAAGAAATTTGTTTTGCATTAATTTTTTTTGTTAAATAAGAAAAGAAAAAAGGTTTTTTATCAGCCTCTTGCATTTCTAGCGTCTCGTAATTAATAGTTGTTCCGTCAAGTCTAGGTGGGGTGCCTGTCTTCAATCTGCCAATTTTAAAATTTAATTTTTTTAACTGCTCACTTAATCCTAAGGTTGGTTTTTCATCTATTCTTCCTGCTGAAATCTTTTCATCGCCAATATGAATAAGGCCATTTAAAAAAGTGCCCGTTGTTAAAATAAATTTTTTTGCTGAAAATGAATTTCCAGACTTAGTTTCAATTGAAACAATTTTAGTTTTGCTAAATTCAAACTTTGTTACAGGATCATAAAAAAGACTTAAATTACAATAACTTAATAGCAATTTCTGCATATATTTTTTATAAAGTTCTCTGTCAGATTGAGTTCTTGGTCCTCTCACAGCATGGCCTCTACTACTATTTAATAATCTAAATTGTATTCCAGATTGATCAGCAACAATTCCCATAATTCCATCTAATGCATCAATTTCTCTAACTAAATGACCTTTTCCTAATCCACCTATTGCAGGGTTGCATGACATTTCACCAATTGTGGCAAGTGAATTTGTAATAAGAGCAGTATTAACACCTGATCTTGCAGCAGCGGCAGCGGCTTCACAACCCGCATGTCCGGCTCCAATTACGATTACATCAAAATTTTTGTCTAAATTCATATGGGGTTTATATAGCCCATTAACTTAAAAGATAAGTTATTTTTATACTATTTTCCGATACAAAAATCTTTAAAGATTCTATCTAATAATTCTTCAACATTAACATATCCAACAATTTCTCCAAGATTCCTAACAGCTAATCTTAAATCTTCTGCTGCTAAATCAATCTGATTAATAGATTTTTTATTAAGGCATTTTTCAATAAAAAACACTGTATTTTCAAGGCTTTTTCTATGTCTTTCTCTTGAAATTATATTGTCCTCATTAACTTTAAAGTGATCATCAATTTTTTTGGAAATTATTTTAACAAGAGTAGAGATGCCTATATTTTTTTTTACTGAAATTCTAATTGGTTTATAAATTTTATTCTCTGAAAAATTATTTGGTTTTTTAATGTCAATTTTGTTCAAAACTAAAATTGATTTTTGATCGTATAAATTTAAAATTTTTTTATCTATTTTTTTTGTATGATCAAAAATAAATAATTTTAAATCGGAATCCTTTAAATTTTTATTCGTTAATGAAATTCCTTTCTTCTCAAGAATATTTTTTGACTTTCTTAAACCAGCAGTATCAAAAAATCTTACTAATTTTCCATTTAACAAAATACTTATCTCAATCAGATCTCTAGTTGTTCCTGGTATATTAGAAACAATTGACACCTGCCTATTTGCTAGGCAATTAATTAGGGATGATTTACCAGAATTGGTTGGTCCTACGATCGAAACTTTAAATCCATCTCTAATTTTCTCTGAATTTTCACCTTTGTGTATAATTTCTTTAATTTTATCATTTATTTTCAATAACTTATCTCTATTATTTAAAAAGACATTATCACCTACTTCATCATCGGAAAAATCAATAACCGCCTCATAGTCAGAGAGTATTTTAATCATTTCATCTCTTAAATTATTGTAAACTTTTGTTGTGTCCTCATTCATTACTTTTAAAGCCTGAATTCTTTGAAGCTCTGTTTCTGAATTTATTAAATCAATTAAACTCTCTGCCTGTAACAAGTTGATTTTTTTATTAAGTAGAGCAGTTTTAGTAAACTCTCCTGGTTTAGCTAATCTACAGTTCTTAAAACTAGATAAGGTTTTTAAAAAATATTTAATAACAGCATTACTTCCATGAACATGAAACTCAACTACATCATCTCCTGTGTAACTATTGGGTTTTGGAAAAAATATAAAAATTCCTTTATCAATAATTTGATTTTTATGGTCATAAAATGAGGAAAAATTAGCAATTCTTGGCTTGATTTTTTTAAATTTAGTTAGAGTTTTAGCTACTTTAAAAGCCTCTTTTCCAGAAACTCTAATAACTGCCAACCCTGAAGTTCCCGGTGCTGTAGCTAACGCGAATATTGACATAAAAAAACGATATGATTTAGTTTTAATATAAATGTCAACTTCCCAGTTATCTTTTAAAACAAAACTAGGCTTTATTTCAGTTATAGAAGATGAAGGTTATATTACTGATATTGCTTTTAAAAGAATAACAAAACAAAAAAGTAGCCCTCAATTACTAAGAGTAAAAAATCAAATAAAAAAATTTTTAGATAAAAAAATTAAAAAATTTAACTTCAAAACAAAAACTTTTGGATCAAAAATACAAATAAAAGTTTGGAATGAGATTAAAAAAATACATTATGCAAAAACTGTCTCTTATAATTTTATTTCTAAAAAAACAAAAATACATCCAAGACATGTTGGAAAAATTTGTGGTCAAAACAGGTTATTACTTTTTATTCCATGTCATCGAGTGATTAGATCCAATGGCTTATTAGGTGGTTTTTCAGCAAAGCACGGGGTCAACTTGAAAAATAAAATACTTAAAATTGAGGAATTAAATAAATAAACCTTTATTGGCTATATTAATAAAATTCTTCTTAAGAAATAAATTCTTATCGAGATGGGAAAGTGCATTCTTTCTTATAGTGGCATAACTATCGATCTTAATATCAAATACTTTTCTAATACCATCAATCAATGTCGCAAATGTATAATTGTTTAAATTTGTCTCTTCTAAATATTTTTTAATAAAAATATCATTGCCAATCTCTAGCCCTAAATTTTCAGAATATTTAATGACTTTAATTAGAGAAAATATATCTCTCAAGGTCATATTCCACCCTTGACCAGCTATAGGATGAATTTTGTTAGCTATCTCACCAAATAGTAAGGTTCTTTTTGAATCTTTTAACTCATTAAAAGTATAATTTAAATTAAACTTATTAATTTCAGAGATAGAGATTATTTCATTAAATAATTCTTTAAAATGAGTATTAAAAAATTCTGATAAACACTTCTTGCTTGCTACATATTTTCTATTCATTGAATTATTTTTTATAGACCAAATTACAGAAGTCTCCGTACTTGAAACCGGAAGAAAAGCTAAAGGGCCATCTTTTAAAAAAAATTGTCTTGCAGAATTATTAATAATTTTTTTGTGATGTAAATTAAAAACATATGCATGTTCGTTATAGGATTTATCTGCAACTTTTCTTAATTTAAATTTTGATAAGAAAAGAAGATTATGAACAGAAGCAAAAATAATTAAATTATAATTTTCTTTTTTTAAATCTTTAAAGATAATTTCTTTAAAAAATTTATTATCATTAATTGATGATATTTCTTTCTTTATAATGTTAATATTCTTTAAACTCTTTAATTTTTTAATAATGTCAGAAAATAAAGTATTACCATCAATAATATAAGCTAATGCTTCTTTTTTATTAGATGCTGAAAAATGAAGATCTTGTTTTAAGCTAATGGATGAATAAGAGTCATGTAAATAAATATTCTTAACGATATTAGATTTTTTTTTAATATCTTTTAGTCCGTAAAAACATAATTGATCTAGCGAATGTTTGCTTAATGCTAACTTAGTTGGCTTAATTTTTTTTTTATTAAGATCTTGTTCAACTATATCTATTTGCAATCTAAATTTTGATAACAAATAAGCAATGGTCAAAGCTGTGAGACCAGAACCAATAATACAAATTTTTTGAGAGTTAGGCATGATTGTCTTTTGCTTTGGAATTCTATCAACTGAATATTAATGATACAAAGGTTTTAATTGTGATTCGCTAAGCAAAATATGGAAAAAATAATAACATTTATTAAAGTAAAATTAATTGAGCTTGCTGGTGTAATAACTATTTTTTCTGGTGTTGCGTATTTTATTTCCTTAACAACATACTCAGCAAACAACATAAGCTATGTATTTCCCTCAGATAAAAATATTCATAATAAATTCTTTTCTTTTTTTTATTATATCTCTGATTTTTTTCTACAAGCCTTTGGTATTCTAGCTTTTTTAATATTTCTTAATTTAATTATCTGGGGTGGATATTTAATTACTTAAAAAAAAAATTGAGAATTTCTCTATAAAACTATTATTCTTAATTTTATCTATTATTTTTGGAGCTTTATTCTTTTCAATTAATATAGATCAAAGTTTTTGGCTTCCTGATAATGGCTTTGGGGGTTTTGTTGCAAATTTTATTTCTGAAAAATTAAATATAAAAAATAATTCCTTTGGCACTTATCTTTCAGTTATTTTTTTATGCATATCTTTTATATGTTTTTATTTGAGTGCAGGATTAAATATTCAAGAATGGAAAGCAGTATTTATAACTATAAATCATTTATTAATTTTTTTTCCAAAATTAATATTTAAAATTTATATTAAAAAGAAAAATACTGAAGAAATTGCCATTAATGCACCTGAACAACAAAATATTACTCAAAAAACTCAAGAAGAAATGCCGATACAAGAGATTTCTCCTCAACAACAACTTCCTCTTGAAAATACAAAGATTGAAAAATCTACAAGCTTTAAAATTCCTCCAATAAAATTACTTGATGATCCAGTTAAAATTGAAAATCAATTAGATGAGGAAAGTTATAAAACTCAATCAAAATTTCTAGAAAATGTACTTTTAGATTTTAGTATTTCAGGTGAAATAAAAAGAGTAAGTGCTGGACCTGTTGTCACTTTATATGAATTTGAACCTACGGCAGGAATTAAAACATCAAAAATTATAAATCTTTCTGAAGATATAGCCCGTAACACTAGTTCTATATCAACTAGAGTCGCAACTGTTCCTGGCAAAAGTACCATAGGAATAGAAATACCAAATAAAGTAAGAGAAAATGTTGCCTTAAAAGAAATAATTTCTAGCAAAGAATTTAATAATAAAGACATTAAAATTCCAATAACACTTGGAAAAAGTATTTCAGGATTTCCAATTGTTGGCGATTTAGTTTCGATGCCACATCTTTTAATTGCCGGCACAACAGGATCTGGAAAATCAGTCTGTATTAATACTTTAATTCTATCAATTCTTTACAGACACAAACCTGATGACTGTAAAATTATTATGATTGATCCAAAAATGTTGGAACTTTCTATTTATCAAGGAATTCCTCATCTACTAACTCCTGTTATTACTGAGCCTAAAAAAGCAACAACAGCTCTAAAATGGGTCGTTAAAGAAATGGAAAAAAGATATCGAGAAATGACTGAGATTGGAGTGAGAAATATTTCAGGATTTAACGATAAAGCATCTTCAGAAACTAGAAAAAAAATGCCTTACATCGTTGTCATTGTCGATGAAATGGCCGATTTAATGATGATTGCAGGCAAAGAAATTGAAAACTACATTCAAAGACTTGCGCAGATGGCTAGAGCCGCTGGAATTCATATAGTTATGGCAACACAAAGACCAAGCGTTGATGTTATTACAGGTACAATTAAAGCTAATTTTCCAACTCGAATATCATTTCAAGTAACATCAAAGATAGACAGCAGAACTATATTAGGAGAGCAGGGCGCTGAATTATTACTTGGTAATGGCGACATGCTTTTTATGTCTTCAGCTAGCAGGATTATAAGAATTCACGGTCCTTATGTTTCTGAAAAAGAAATAGAAAGAGTTTCAACCTTCTTAAGGCTTCAAGGTTCACCAACCTACATTGAAGAAGTAACTAGAATTGAAGAACAAGAAAACGATGAAGTAGTTTTGAACTCTGAAGGAAAAGATGAATTATATAATAAAGCAGTTGAAATAATTAAAACTGAAGGCAAAGCATCTACTAGTTTTTTACAAAGAAAACTTGGAATTGGTTATAATAGAGCCGCTAGAATTATTGATCAAATGGAAGAAGAAAAAATAATTAGCCCAGCAAATCACGTAGGTAAGAGAGAAATCTATTAAATAAAATGAAGAAATTTTCATACATTGTTTTAACAATGTTAATTTTTTTTTTCACTAATTCAAAAGCATCTGAAAAAGATAAAATAATTGAAAATTTAAAAAAAATAAATTCTATTAAATTCAATTTCACTCAAATCACAAATGATGTAACAGAAAATGGTAATTGTCTTATTGTTTATCCAAAAAAAATGCGATGTTTATATGAAGAAGATAAAGAGATTATCGTAAATGATGATTATTTATTCCTAATTAATAAAAGAGAAAATAAAAACTATAACTACAATATCAAAGATACTCCTTTGGGAGTTATGTTAGACAAAGAAAATATTATAGAAAAATTATCCAAAGTAGAAAAATTTAATAAAATAGATAAAAATATAATTGCAATCATAGATCTAAATTCTCAAGAAAGTATCGAGGTATATTTTAACTCTAAAGAAATGAATCTTGTAGGGTGGAAAATAAAAAATTATGACAAATCTACTCTAGAATTTTTAATGAATAATATTTCAATAAATATTAATACGAACGAAAAATTTGAGATTCAAAAGTAAAAAATTATAAATTTTCTGGGTTAAAAAATATCTTTTCAGTCTTAAAAATCTTCATCCCTCTTGCAAGATAATTTTTTAAAGCATTAGGATGATCAAGTGTACAAGTATGAACCCACACTTTATTAATCTTCTTATTAAAAGAAGTTAATATTGCATCAGTTAATAAGTACCCGCCGATTCCCTTACCATAAAATTCTTTAAATATTCCAAAATATGGTATTTCCATTGAGAAAACTTTTGGGTCATAGAGTAACTCGTAATACCCTACTAATTTATTATCTTGTTTTAAAATATATAATTTAAAAAAATCATTACTTATATAATCCAACCAATCTTGGTTACTCCACTTGAGTCTGTCTCTCCAAAAAAAATCTCTTCCTACTTCTTTATAAAGAAATTTACAAAAATCTATTGTTGGTTTTTTTTCTAGAACAACTTCCAGATTTTTTTCTTTGCAATTTGATTTGTTTAAATCGCTCCTTGAAAAAAGATGTAGATAAAATCTATCTATGGATCTTTCCATGTTACTTATGGATCATTCTTCCTAGTTTTTCCCCGCCAAATATATGAAAGTGAAGATGGGGAACTTCTTGGCCACCATCTCTGCCGTTATTGCCTAAATATCTGTAGCCAGACGCAGACACTCCTAGAATGCCAGCAACCTTTCCTAGAGCTCTAATTAAACCCTCAATTTCCTCACTTTTAGCATTTGCTGCAAAATCATTCATGTCTACATATGCGCCTTTTGGAATTACCAAAACATGAACCTTTGCTTGAGGATTAATATCTTTAAATGCAAGAGTATACTTATCTTCATAAATTTTATCACAAGGAATTTCACCTCTTAAAATTTTAGCAAATATATTATTTTGATCGTACATTTTTCTTTCTATTTTTTTTCTCTTGAATTCCTGAAATCTTTTGTCTTTTTTTTAACTCTTTCATAACTGAAGTAATTGAAATTTTCTTAAACTCAATAAGAACTAAAAAATGATATAATAGATCTGATGCTTCGTGAACTATACTTTTTTTATCGGAATATTTAGATGAAGCTGCAAGTTCCTTTGCCTCTTCCATAAATTTTTTTATACAAAAATTTTTTCCTTTTTTAAAAAGGCTTGCTGTATACGAAACCTTTGGATTTTTATTCTTTTGCTTCTTTATCTTCCTTGCAAGTTGTTCTAAATTTTTAAACATAATTAAATTCTTATTGGTATTCCCTTTTTAATTAAATAGTTTTTTGCATCCATTATTGAATACTCACCATAATGAAAAATTGAGGCTGCCAAAACTGCACTAGCCAATCCTGTATTAAATCCCTCATATAAATGATCAAGATTACCAACTCCGCCTGATGCTATCACTGGTATGGACACTAAATTTGCAATAGTCCTTGTTAATTCAAGATCATAACCTGTTTTTGTTCCATCCTTATCCATCGATGTAAGAAGAATTTCTCCAGCACCATTTTTTTCGGCAATTTTAGCATATTCGATAGCATCAATGCCTGTAGAATTTCTTCCTCCATGAGTAAATATTTCCCATTTATTATTTGCTACTTTTTTAGCATCTATTGCGATCACTATACATTGCGATCCAAATCTAATTGAGCTCTCTTTAATAAAATTATGATTTTTTACTGCCGCTGTATTAATTGAAACTTTATCTGCTCCTGCAAGTAAAAGATTTTTAATATCTTCAATACTGCTAATTCCACCACCTACAGTTAGAGGAACAAAACAACTTTTTGCTGTTTCGCTTACCTTATCTAATAAAATTTTTCTGTTTTCGCTTGAAGCTGTAATATCTAAAAAACATATTTCATCAGCACCTCCTTTGTCATATATTTTTGCCTGTTCTACTGGATCGCCAGCATCTTTTAAATTTACAAAATTAATACCTTTTACAACTCTGCCATCCTTAACATCAAGACAGGGTATAATTCTTTTTTTAAGCATTTTTTTTAAACAAATTTTTTAAGTTCATTCAGGGAAATAGATTTATCATAAATAGCCTTACCGATAATAACCCCATCAAATAACTCTGCTTTATGTAATTTTCTTATATCTTTTATATTTGAAACCCCACCAGAAACGACTAATGGAATATTAACTTTTGCGACTATTTTTTTTAGTTGAGAAAAATTAATACCTTTCTTTGTTCCGTCTCTATTAATATCTGTATAAATAATTCTGGACACTCCAAAATCTTCTAACTTTTTTGAAAAATCCATAAGTTTTATTTTTGTTTGCTTAACCCAGCCTTTAATGGCTAAAAAATTATTTCTAACGTCAAGTGCAACGGCTATTCTTCCAGGAAATAAATCACATGCTTTTTTTAAAATTTTTGGATTTTTTACAGCCATTGTTCCAACAACGACTGTTGAAACTCCATTTTTAATCCAAAAAGATATTTGTTTTAAAGTTCTAATCCCTCCACCTAATTGTACATTTAAATTAGTGTTCTTAATGATTTTAATTATAACTTTTTTATTCTTAGATCTTCCTTTTAAAGCACCATCAAGATCCACAAGATGTAAATCTGTAAAACCTTTCTTCTTAAATTGAAGTGCCTGATTGTACGGAGAAGAATTAAAAATAGTAGTTTTATTAAAATCTCCCTTATAAAGTCTTACACACTTTCCATCTTTTAAATCTATTGCTGGGAATATTATCATTATAAATTCCAATTCAAAAAATTAGACAATAACTTAATTCCATTTTCCTGACTCTTTTCAGGATGAAATTGTGTACCAAAAATATTTTCTTTTAAAAGAGCGGCCACTACTGATTTTTCATAATCTGTTGTACAAACAACATGATTAATATTTTCCGCTTCAAATGCATAACTGTGCACAAAATAAAAATGAGACAAATTCTCAATATTTAAAAATAAATCATTTTTTTTAACAATGTTAACTTCATTCCAACCCATATGAGGTAATTTTAAATCTTTGTTATTAAGTTTTATCTTTTTTACAGAACCACTAATCCAACCAAATCCTTTGGTAACTTCTTCTTCAAATCCTTGATCTGAAAAAAGCTGCATCCCAACACAAATTCCAAAGATTGGCTTTTTTTTAATTAAAACAAATTCATTAAGAGAATCCCATAATCCAGATATATTTTTTACTCCTAATGCACACTGTCTATAAGAACCCTGGCCAGGTAATATAATTTTATCTGAATCTAAAATATCTTTAGGCTTATTAGATATTCTTATATTTATTTTTTTGTTAATTTTTGTAGCTGCAGCTTCTAGAGCTTTTGAAACGGAATTAAGATTGCCAGTTCCATAATCAACAATTGATACATACATTTAAAAAATCTTTAAAGTATTCCTTTAGTGGAAGGCAAAGAATCTGCGGCCCTTGCATCTTTTTCTAATGCAAGACGTAAAGCCCTTGCTAATCCCTTAAAACAAGACTCAATTATATGATGACTATTGTCACCATAAATATTTTCTATATGCAAAGTAATGCCAGCGCTTTGTGAAAAGGCCTGAAACCATTCTTTAAATAGTTCAGTATCCATTTCACCTAGCTTTTCTACTTTTAATTTTACATTCCAAACTAAATAAGGTCTGTTTGATATATCAAGGGAAACTCTGCTTAATGTTTCATCCATTGGAATATAAGCATGGGCATATCTTTTTATACCTTTCTTATCTCCTAAGGCTTTAGCAATAGCTTCTCCAATAACAATTCCTGAGTCTTCCGTTGTGTGATGAAGATCAATATGTAAATCACCTTTTGCTTTTAAATTTATATCTACCAAAGAGTGTTTTGATAGTTGTTCAAGCATGTGATTTAAAAAACCAATTCCTGTATCTATTTTATAAACACCTTTGCCATCTAAATTTACCTCTGCCTCTATAGATGTCTCTTTAGTTTTTCTATTAACTTTTGCGATCCTCATATGAATTAACAATCTATATATAGAAAAACTAACCTTATCAATAAATTAGCTTTGATAGTTAAATAAATACTATTCTATTATCTTTTTTTTAATCTTAATAAAAAAGCACCGGATCCACCTAAATTCTGTTCCGGCTCCTCCATAGAATTAATGATATCAGAAAAATTATCTTTGATAAAATTTGGAACTGCATATTTTAATAAACTTAAATCTTCAGACAAATAAGGATTTTCCTTAACCTTAGATCTTAGACCTTTGCCTGTAATAATTAAAATATTTCTTAAATCTTTTTGATAACAACTTTCTATAACGTCTTTTATCTTCTCAAAAGATTCTTGCAATGAATAACCATGTAAATCTATTTTAAAATCAATATGATCTTGTTTTTTATTTTGATTTTTAGATTTTCTAAAAATTTCTCCTTTATCACCATCTAAAAATTTTTGATTTTTAAAATCTTCCCAAGCTTTTATGTCTTCTAAATTTGTAGAATTTTTATTATTCTTTGGCATGCACATCCTGTGCAATTTCAGTTAAATGCCATGTAGGATCATCAGAATTTAGATCTCTTGAAAAGCTCCAAACATCATTAACTGTTTGAATTTCTTCAGGACTACCTTCGATAACATTATTATTAGCATCTTTAACACAAGATATAATCTCACTCACAAATCTAGTTTTGACAGTATAAAAACTATCTTTTTTATCTACATTTTCTATTTTTGCTTTTTTAATTCCTATAAAAGTAAATTGATTTACATATTTTTTATTCTTTCTTTCATCAAGAACATCAACAAAGCTTTTGTAAACTTCTGGAGAAGTTAAATCTTTTAAAGTCTTTTTATCTGCAGTTGCAAACGCATTAACAATCATCTCATAGGCTGCTTGGGCGCCTTTTAAAAAAGTCTCTTCTTTAAATTCTTTTAAATTAATATTTTCTTCAACTGTAGGGGAATTAACATCTTCAAATTGAGCATCCACAACGATTGATTTCTTTGCTCTAACAGCACTATCTTCAGCACCCTTACCAAGAACATTTCTAAGTCTTAGAATAATAATACCCGCCACTATGGCAAGAAGCACAATATCTATATAGCCAAAATTATCACTCATTTAAGGTTATTTTAGATTAAATAATTAAAAATTAATACATCTAAATTTAGATCGAATTAAATGATATTTAATATAAAAAATTATATTTAAGTAATACAAAAAATCATATTTTTAAAATGGAAGAAAAAAATAAAGAAAATTCTAAATACCAAATCATTGCAAACTATGTAAAAGATTTATCTTTTGAAATTCCATCGCCAGATTGTTTTGTAGATGCCGCACAAAATCTTGGTAAATATGAGACAAAAGTTGATATTTCTAACAAGCCATTAAAAAATGGAATGCTAGAACTGAATTGTAAACTTATTTTTGAAGCACCAAAAGAAGTACAAAATAAAATTCATGCAGAAGCTTGTCTTGCTGTCATATTTAAAATTACAGATACAGAATTAAAAGCAGAAGAGGTTAAAAGAATCATTCTTGCTGAAATACCTGATTTATATGCTAAAAAATTAACAGATCTTATTACAGAATTATTTCAAAAATCGGGCTTTAAAGAATTTAAATTTAAAAAAGAAATTAAATTTAAAGAACTATACGAACAACAGTCTGCTAATCTAACGCAAAAGCATTAGAAATATTTTTTTTTAAAAACTTTTTATATTCTTCTATTTGTTCTGAAGAAACTTTAACAACAATACCTTCTCTGTTTTCATTGCTCAATTTCATTTTTTCATTAGAAATTTTATCATTCGATATTAAATCAAGTGTTAATTCTTTTTTATCGATTAATTCGATATACACTTTTGAAAGTAAGTGACAATCTAGTAATGCAGAATGTTTTTCTCTAGCCTCAATACTAATTTTAAATCTTTTACAAAGAGCATCTAAGCTATTCCCAACGCCTGGAAACTTTGATCTAGCAATCTGCAAAGTATCTAAAATATCAGATTTTAAAATTGGTTTTATATTTAATCTTTTTAATTCATTATTTAGAAATCCAAGGTCAAAATCTGCATTATGAATAATAAGTTTTTTGTCTTTAATAAAATTAAGAAAATCTTTAACAACATCTTTAAATTTTGGTTTATTGGATAAAAATTCATCAGAATAACCATGAACACTAAAAGCATCTGCTGAAACTTTAATTTCAGGATTTAAAAATGTGTGAAAAACATTTTTTGTTGGAATGTGATTATTTAATTCTACACAAGCAATTTCAACGATTCTATCTTTATCTGCCGATAGACCCGTTGTCTCTGTATCTAAAATAACTTCAATCATTAATTTAAAAGAATCTTATCAATAATATTTTTTACCTGCAATTTAACTTTATTTTTGGAGCTATTATAAATTACAAAATCCGCATAACCTTCTTTAATTTTTTCACTTCTTTGTTGTTTTTTTAATATATTTAAAAAAAGTTTATCTAAATTTTTTCTTTTTTTTATTCTAGTATTAAAAGAATTAGATCTAGTTTTTACATAAATAAAAATATCAACAAAATTAAACATTTTATTCTCTACTAAAAGAGGAATATCCAAAACAACTAATCTAGTTTTTTTAAATTTAGATAAAAATAAAATTAATTTTTTTCTAACTATTGGATGAATAATTTTATTTAAAAAACTAAATTTTTTTGGATTTTTTTTAAGAGCATCTCTAAGCTCCTGTCTATTAATTCTAGCTTTATAAAGTTTTAACTTAAAGAATTTTGAAATTTTTTTGTTTATATTTTTATTTTTTTTATAAATATTATTAACTTCGCCATCCGCTGAAAAAATATTAAAATTTAACTCTTTAAAAATATTTGCAACAAAAGATTTTCCACTTCCAACGGATCCTATAATACCAACTCTAACCATTTATTTTTGTTCTAAGTTTCTTGTAAAGATCTTTTGTTATTTTTGGCTTCTTTTTATTCCAAATATAAAAGGCTTTTTGTGCCTGATAAATAAACATATCCATTCCTGTGAAATGTTTTGTGACCATTCTTCCTTGCATCCTTTAAAAACCTTGTATTTTCTGGATTATAAACAATATCAACCACATTAATTTTTTTATTAAAAATACTAAAATCAAATTTTAAATCTTTTTTTCCAAGCATGCCAAGACTTGTAACATTAATTAAAATTTGGGCATTCCTAAATGCTTTGTAGCGATTATTCCACCTCACTGGATAAATGACTTTTTTAAAATTTTTTCTAAAAATTTTTAACTTAGAGAAAGTTCTATTTGTTATATATATTTTTTTTACTCCCTTTTGAATTAAAGCAAGAATAATAGAGGAAGTCACACCGCCGGCCCCAATAATTGCAGCTATTCTAACTCTATTTTTAATTTTTTTTATTACTCCAGAAGAAAAACCATAAACATCCGTATTATCACCTACTAAATTCTTTTTATTTAAATAAACAGTGTTTACTGATGAAGTTTTTAATGCATCCCCCTTTAGAGATATCCAAATATTTTATAATGTCTCTTTTAAAAGGAATGGTTACATTAATCCCATCTATCTCTTTTTTTCTTATTTTATTTAAAATCTTTTTTATTCCAGCCTGATTTATTTTTAATTTCTTGTACACATAATTCATTTTATTTTTATGAAACCAATAATTATGCAACAAAGGGGACAAAGAATGTTTAATAGGATTTCCAATAACTAAAAAATTTTTTTTATTTTTCATTTATTTTATAGTAGTTAATTAATTGCTTAATTGGCATACCCATTACAGAATATTCATCTCCTATTATATCTTCAAATAAATCTTTGCCTGCACCTTCTATTTGATAGACTCCATATTTCTTTATTGTTTCTAATCCTATCTTTTGCAAATAATCTTTAATAAAATTATCCGACAACTTTTTCATCTTTAAAACGACCTGCTCTGTGTGCATCCAAATAGTAGAACCATTTTTACTTAAACAAATAGAGCTAAATAAAGAATGTTTTTTACCACTTAATCTATTTAGCAAACTAACAGCTAATTCCATATTATCTGGTTTACTAAATATTTTACCCTCCAAATCCAAAACTTGGTCTGCCCCCAAAACTATCTGATCATTTATTTTGCTGCTAATTTTTTTTGATTTAGTTTCAGCGAGAGCTCTTGAGATATCAAATGAGGAAAATTTTTCTGCTAATAAAGAATTTTTTATTTCATCCTCGTCTATATTCGCCACTTCTACTTTAACATTAAAACCAAAATCATTTAATATTTTTAGCCTTATCCCGCTTGCGGATGCTAAAATTATATTTCTCATTAACTATTTTTAATTTCGTGAATCTTTATAATCGAAGCCGCTGTTTCTTCCACTGATTTTCTTGTTACATCAATTGTTGGAATATTATTTAATTTAAAAATTTTTTTACTTTCTTCCAGCTCTTCTTTGATTCTTTCTAAATCAACATAAGATGTGTGTTTTTCTTCACTTAGTGTATTAAGTCTATTTTTTCTAATATCCGCTAATCTTTCTGGATCGGCGACTAGTCCTACGATTGTTTTCTTTTTATTCCTTAAAATATCCTCTGGTATTTTTTGATTTGGAACCATTGGAATATTTGCTGATTTATAACCTTTATTTGCAAGATAAATAGTTGTGGGTGTTTTGCTTGTTCTGCTAATGCCTAAAATAATTATATCAGCATCTAAAATTGTTTCTAATTTTTGACCATCATCATGCTCAATACTAAATTGCATAGCGGCAATCTTTTTATAATATTCTTTGTTTAAAATATGTTGGCCGCTTGGTTTTCTATTGGCTTTTCTATTAAGAGCTATTTCAAATTTTGGAATTAAATAATCCAAAACTCCAAAACAAGGGATTCTGCTTTTTTCGGTTTCTTGAATTAAAAATGAAGTTACCGATGGTTCTACGAGAGTATAAAGTACTATTGGATTGCCTAATTTATTACATTTTTCTAATAAAGTTTTAATTTGAGTTTCAGTTCTGACAAAAGAAAAATGATGTAAACTATTATTAAAATTTTCAAATTGAGCTTTTAAAGCAAGAAATATCCTATCAAGTGTTTCTCCGGTTGAATCTGATACTAAAAAAACATTATATTTTCTGTTCATAGTTCTGTTAGTAAGTCTTTATAATTATTACTTATACATTTTTAAGTTTAAAAAAGAATAAAGATTAACAAGCAATAAATTATTATTATTTAATTAATAACATTAATAACTTTGTTTTTTATTATTTTAATAGTGTGATTAATTTTAAATAAATAATATAAATATAAAATTATTTAAAAAATTTAATCAACAAAACTTGTTAATAAAATGTTAATAAAAATATAAACACATTATTAACATCAACATACAATACTACTATTTTTACTAATATTTATTAATGATTAGTTCTCTTCAAACTTCTCTTTTAAATAAAAATAAAAATTGTCCTATTTGGTTTATGAGACAAGCGGGACGATATCTTCCAGAATATAAAAAAATAAGAAAAAAAAATAAAAATTTTATTAAATTTTGTTTAAATATTAATAATGCAACAAAAGTTTCATTACAACCTATAAATAAATTTAATTTAGATGCTGTTATAGTTTTTTCAGATATTTTATTAATTTTAAATGCGATAGGACAAAAAGTAGAATTTAAAGAAAAAAAAGGACCAATTTTAAAAAATTATAATTTAAAAAAATTTTATAAAACAACTGATAAAAATTTTATAAAAAATTTAAAAAATGTTTATAAAATATTAAAAAAAATAAAAAAAACTCTACCAAAAGAAAAATCCTTAATAGGTTTTGCTGGTGCTCCTTGGACTCTTTTGGTTTATATGATTAATAAATCTTCACCAAAAAAAAATATAAATTTTTTAAAAAATCTTAAAAAACTGGAAGTAAAAAAAATAATTAAAAGATTAGAACATTTAATTTATATTCATTGTAAACAACAAATATTGGCGGGAGCTGATGTTATACAATTATTTGATAGTTGGGCCGGCTTAATTAATAAAAAAAACCTAAAAGAATTTTGTATAAATCCAAATAAAAATATTGTTAATAAAATAAAAAGAAACTTTCCTAATAACCCTGTTATTTGTTTTCCAAAAGGAATTAATAAAAATATTAATAGCTTTATAAAAGAGGTGAAACCCCATGGTATTAGTATTGATTATGATATTAAACTTAAAAAGTTAAATTTAAATAATGATGTTGTTTTTCAAGGCGGAATGAACCCAAAATTTTTATTAGGAAATAACAAGAGAATGTTTAAAGAGGCAAAAAAATACTTAGATTTTTTTAAAAATAAACCATACATTTTTAATCTAGGCCACGGAATATTGCCAAAAACAAACCCAGAAAATGTTAAGAAACTAGTTGAGTTTGTTAGGAGCTATAATTTATGAGTTTTGATTTAGACACAATAAATCATCCCAAAATTAAATTCGGCAAGACTGGAATTTTGCTGGTTAATCTTGGAACCCCAGATTCAACGAGTTGGTGGGATATTAGAAAATATTTAAAAGAATTTTTATCGGACACAAGAGTCATAGAGGTTAATCCTATTCTTTGGAAAATAATTTTAAACTTATTTATATTAACCTTTAGGCCATCAAAAACAGCCCACGCCTATAAGAAAATTTGGATGAAAGATACCAATCAATCGCCGCTTAGATATTACACTAAAAGCCAAACAGAAAAATTAAAACAAAAAATTGGCAACGATAATGTCATTGTTGATTTTGCAATGAGGTATGGAAATCCAAGTATAAAAAGTAAATTAGAATTATTACAAAAAGAAGGATGTGAAAAAATTATTATTTTTCCTTTGTATCCACAATATGCGGCAGCGACCACAGCAACTGTCTGTGATGAGGTTTATAGAAATTTAATAAAAATGAGATGGCAGCCCAGTTTGCAAACTATTCCTCATTATGAAAGCGAGCCATTATTTATTGATGCTCTTGTAAAAAGTATAAAAAAGAAAATCGCAGAAATTAAATGGAAGCCAGATTTAATCTTAGCCTCTTATCACGGCATACCAAAAAAATATTTTACAAAAGGGGATCCTTATCATTGTTATTGTCAAAAAACGACGCGACTTATGAAAGAAAAATTTAAAGACATTCCTATCGAGACAACGTTTCAATCGCGGTTTGGACCGGAAGAATGGTTAACTCCCTATACAGATAAAACTTTAGAACAGCTTCCTAGCAAAGGAAAAAAAAATGTGCTTATGATATGTCCTGGATTTTCATCGGATTGTGTTGAAACTTTAGAAGAAATAGCAATTCAAGGAAAGGAAAGCTTTTTAGAAAATGGCGGAGAAAACTACGATGTCATTCCTTGTTTAAATGATAATGAAGATCATATTAAAATGATGGAACATATTGTTAAAAAATATTTAATTAATTAATGAATTTATATTTAACACTTAAAGCAATCCACATCATAGCTGTTATTTCTTGGATGGTTGGACTTTTATATTTACCAAGATTGTTTGTTTATCATGTTGAAAATAATAGTCCTATTTTTACCCCCTGATAATATACGATAATAGTCGTTTGCCCAATCTTGAAGGCTATTAAACTTAGCATAATATACCGGCTTGCCTTTTGTTTCTTTTATGTTCAATTGGCTGCCTTTCACTGCGTTTTTTTGCGTTGGTTTATTAATCCAGGTAATACCGCTATAATTAGTATTTTTTTGAGATACCGGACTATTAAATGGTAAACCCTTATATGCCGTTTCGTGGGCCACCTGTCCCAACAAAATAGGCACAATAGCGGGATTAAATCCCGCCGTTTTTAAAGCTGCGACAATTTGCGCCGCTTTATTACTTTCCGCTTGTGAAATTTTCATCTTTTGCAAATATACCCGTAATACCTGCCGCAATAGCTGTAATAGCTTCATATACCTGCCCGGTCATAAATAATTTAATACCGCCCGCAATGGTAACGATACCGAAAAATGTAGTTTTCCAACTTTTCATAATTTATTTATTTAGTAGTTATTAAATCTATTTTTGTTTCTATCCTTGCCAACCTCTCATTAACATCACTCATTTGATGTATTTTACCTTCAACGTTTTTTAAACGTTGGTATAGCATACCGTACATTAAAGCAATTGGTAAAGTAAGTTCTAATATTTTAATGATCTGCTCCACCGGTTAGCGTCTGCTTTATTTTTTCTAATGCTGTTTGCACGCTGATTACATCTAAGGACGTTTGAAATAAACCGCGTTGAACGGCTACGTTTATAACTTCCTGAATAATTTGTAGTTCCTTTTCCATTTTTATACCCTTGTTAAATTTAGCATATTTAAAGACGTATTTACTACATCGTTTAAGGTTGTTGTGTTTGCGTCCACGTTTTCAATAGTTAAATTGCCGTTTGTTATCCATTCGTCCGTTGTACCTATTTGATAATATACAACTATTGAACCGTCCAAAATAGAAGGAATAGCCGATATATTAAATAGTGTACACGAATAAGATAATCCATTTAGCCAAATATTAACCGCCTGTATGTTTACTGTCATTATATTAATTATTTAATATTTTACATTTGATGCCACACACCACCGTCCCAAACGTGGTATCTTTTACTTGTTGTTTCAAAAACCATTGTTCCAATTGGACAAAATGCGCCCAAAGTTGCCATATCCGCCGCGTTCATAGGGCAAAATAACGCCCCGCGTAATTCATTGCGCAATCCACCCGTTGCCGCCGCATATATACTTAAATAATTATAGTATGCGCTTCCCGCCGTTGTATCTGCATTGATAAAAATGTTTGTACCGTTTATAAATTTGGCAAGGGCTTTTTCCGTACCTACAGCACCGCTTACCGCTTCTATTTGCATTCTAGCTACATCAGTAGAAGCGTTATTTTGTATATACCAACTATAGTAATAGCCACCACCTGGAATTGTAAATTTACAATCTCCAGTACCACTACTAGAATACATTTTCATTTGCGCCGCAACACCTACAGCAATATAGGCACTATTAGATAATACGGATAAATTATTTGTAAACCTACCTGTACCGTTTACATCTAATTTATAACCCGCGTCTGTATTTGTACCAATTGCAACATTACCACCTGTAAATATATTTACCCTGCGGCTTCCTGCGTCTGATGTCAAACACAATCCTACGCCCGCACTATTGCCGCCAAAAAACGCAAAGCCGCCCGAATAATACCAAGTACTAAAAGGCGTTCCTATTAAATTACCCTGATAATATTGTTGAGTTATTACTGCACCCTGAACACCTAATTTTTGCCCGGTATTTACGGTGCTACCAATAGTAACGTTTCCCCCTGCAAATACGCGCGCCCTTTCTGTATTGTTACTTAGTAATAGAAAATCGTTATTGCTTACGCTTCCCATTATTGTATTGTTGCTGCCATCCGCCGCAAATATCCCCGTATCTACGCCCGACAAGGTATTAAAATAACCTTGTGTTTGTACCGCCTCATATACCGATAATAAACGCGGCGCGGCAGTGCCGCCAATTGCTATTCTGCCCGCGTCCTCATATACTACACTATTACCTATTGTTGTTGCACCTGTAAATTTTGGCAAATAATTATTTGTTCCGCCGCCTGTTATTGTTCCCGCCGGTGCGCCAACACTTACCCATGCACCGTTATAAAAATACATTGTATTTGCGCCGGTATCTATAAATATTTCATTATTAATACCTGACGCGGGTAAAGCTGGGCCGCTTCGCATGCGTGGCACTTGCCCCCCGTTTAATACGCTACTTTCAAAGCCGAAATTCATAAATAAAGGTTAAATAAGGTTATACGTATAATTTTTTAATAACAGTTACCTGGTTAACCCCTGCGCCGCTAAAAGTTATATAATATTGTGTTGTATCAATTTCATTCTCATTACCTGTAATGGTAAACGATTGGTTTGGCAATAATGTAAAACGGTTAACAATACAATTAGATGTACCTGTATTTACAAACTGAATACTGTTTGTATTGCTTTCAAGTTTATAATTACTGCCGTATTGCTCAACTACTATATTATATCTTTTCATTTTATTTCTTTTTTATTACATATCCCAAAACAATTAATCCCCCTATTATTAACGCGTACTTTTTTATACTTCCCGTTAAAATATTAGCGGGGTTTTGTTCCTCAATGTCTTTTTTGACATCGTCTAACGTCAATACAATAGGTTTTCCGCTTATAGTATATTTACCCGGTTCATAAACAAACCAAGATACGCGCCCTTCGTCCTGGACGCCTATCATTATTTCACTACGTCCCGCCGTTCTGTAATATCCGCGTATATCTACTATTTGAGCCATTGGACGCCCAACGCTTTTAAATTTACGAATAACTTTTAAAGGTTCTTTATAGTTATCGTATAAAGTAACTATTGAATAACTTGGAGCCGTTACCGTTTTACCTATGTACTGCGCTTTACTCATTACTTCCTAAGCATACCCAATAAAAAATCAATTTGTACTTTATCCATTGCCGCCAATTTAATCAGATCGCTAACCGTTACGCCTTTATCAAATAATGATTGCAAAGCTGTTTCAATGTCTGTATCCTCAATGCCTGCCAAACCCACCGTTTGCGCCGGTTGCTTTGCTGTCATTCCATTGGTTGCAAAATTTGCAAACATATTAATTAACAGTTGTTGCAATTGCGGGCTATTACTTACCATTCCAAGCAAAGCATTCCCGATATTTGGCTGCGCCTGTTCTTCAATATCCTCATCGCTTTCTGCGTCTTGCAATTCTATTTTGGTTGTCAGGGCTGCGACTGCGTCCGTTAACCGTTCAACCTTATTATTTAACGCTTCGTCCCTTTGTGGTATTCCGTACATATTTTGCCTAACAGTATAACCGTTTGCCTCAAGTTCCGGCATAAACGCAATATTAATAGTATATAGCCCGCGACTTACCAACGTTAATCTTTTACTGTCCTTTGTTGGTAGCTTATCGTATGTATGCAATATAAATTTTGCGCTGTAATTACTACTACATTCCGCTTGCAAAGTTTCTCGTAATTGCTCCGCCGCTTCGTTTATATCCTCTATTGCGCCCTGCCCGTCGTTACGGTCAATAACGTTTACGTCTTTCTTTTTATTTTCCGTTAATAAATAGTACGGGCAATCATTTTTTATAAATTGCCTTATGTAGTTATTTATTCGGTCTGCATTATTTACATACATAGCTTAAAAGTCAAAAAAGGTTATTTATAAAACACGCCAAACTGCCACGCAAACGCCGCCGCGTTGGTTGGGGGTACACTCATTTGAATATATGATTTTTCCCAAATTATTTTAATATCGTTTAATGGAATATATCCGTTAACGTTATATATATAAAAACCCCCTGTCCTGTCATAGTCTAAGCTATTTAATTTTACACATGGCAATTTTATAGCCTCTACGCCGTTTGGATTGTCTGCATTAATACAATATAAAACCAAAAAAGAATGCCTAAAATCTAATTCTGTAACTAATTCCGTATTGTCTAACGCGTATTGCATAATATTTGTATAATACGCACTAATTGCAAATGTTTTTTTATCCCTTAGGTTGGGTTGGTCTGGAAAATAATAACGTTGAACCGTTGAACCTGCGGGCGCGTTTAAATTAACCAATTCAAAGCGCGTTATTGTGTTTGTATTTATGTTCATCGTTTATAAATTTTCGTATTGTACACCAAAAGTAAAAACCTTATTAATTACGAGACTGACAGGCGTTGAAGCTGCGGGAACTTCTAAATAACTTTTAGTCCAAATTATATGTAAATCTGAAAGAATTAAATTTCCGTTTATATTAGTAGCTATCGGCGAGCCTACGCTATTTGCAGATATTGTGTGCAATTCCATTAACGGTATACGATGTACATTTTCATATCCTTCATAATACAAAACAACATAACAACCTTTATTAAATGCCGACGAACCGATTACTTCGTTTCCGTTAATATCATATCCTATATCACTAACCGTGAAACACTCTAAACTATTTATTTTCTTATTTCTTAACAAAGGTTGGTCAGGAAACGTAAACTTTGTTTGTGTACTGTTTGCGGGTACGTTTATGCTTATCATGTCATAATACGTAACAGGCTTTTTTACTAAATTCATTGGTTTGAATTTTAAAATGTTATAAAAGAAGCGGGGGAATTATTACAGCCCCCCCGCTACGGGCTTAGTGTGTTTTTTATTCTTAGTTAACCGGTGTAACGTTTTGAGCCAATACACCACGAAAGAAACATATTAAACGGCTATTTGCTTGTACTGCACCCAATGCACTTACAAGGTTAACCTGCAAAATATTTTTCTTAGAGCCTACCATTACGATATTAGGTTCCGCAGGATAAAACGCGTCGCTTGCTCCGTTTTGTTGGTCAATAACCGCCGCCGCGCTTGCGTCCTGTGTTTGTGGTACGCTGTAATGGCGGTATAAATCCCAACCTGTCATAATAGTACGTTGGTTTACTGTCAAAGTCATATTACCGTTGTACACTTGATACGCTGCCGTTGCTGCGCCCGCCGCGTTTAATATTACGCTGTTCGGGTATGTCAATAACTGAAAGTTATTATCATTTAATGCAGATGTCGCAGGGGCGCACAAAAAGTAACCAATTGAACTAACCACGAAGGCGTCTTGAAGGTTGAGTTTACTCTGCGTTAGATAGTTTGGGTTTGTGTTTTCATTTACAAGGGTGTCGAAAGTGTACGTTGTTTGTGTTGTTGTTAACGGTACCTCAAAACGTAGGTAAGATTGCGACAAAATCGCGCCTGCGGGGCTTAAGCCCGCCCTAGTAATTGCGTTCTTTGCGTTCTGAAATACTAGACGCTGTCCAATTTGATTAGGCATAAAAATTAGTGTTTAATTATTAATTGTTAATTGTTTAAAAGTCAATAAGGTTTACATATCATCGTCAATACCTGCAAGGACGCTAATATTATCATCACCTGCCATTGAATAATCATCGTCGCCTGCCATTGCAAAATCATCGCCTGCTATTGCATAATCAAATTCACCAACGTTTACCGGGATAGTATAATCATCAGTTGCACCAAGTCCCGCTTTAGTCAAGAATTTAGATACGCCGACTGCAATCATGCCATTGCCTGCTGCCTGTCCTAAATCGCCCTTCAAAGCCATTGGTAGGGCTATACCTGCCGCAATTGGTACAATACCTTTAATGGTATCGGATTGGGTACCCAAAAACTTATTAACTATAAAACCTGCGGCGGCTGCGCCTACTGCTACGCCTGCAACGGTTGTTAATAAATTAGCCGGGTTAATGCCACTCACGCGCCTACGGCTAGAATAACGGCGTTTTGTGTGTTTTTTACGTCTTGCCATTGTTTTAAATTTTAAATTATTGGTTAAAAAGTTTATTTAATAATTTTTTTTAGTTTTTCTTGTTCTTTTGCAATTTTTTTTAATTGTAAAATTTGTTTATTTAAGGTGGGTATTTCTTTTTTAAAGTTTTTTATTTCTTCTTTGTTAAAATAGTAATGTTCTCCCATTTTACCGTTAAAAATAATATACCTTTTTAGTTTTCCTCTTTTATCCTCAAGGCTATGAATTAAATCGTAAATACTTTTAGTGCCGCTAACAACCCTAATATTTACATTATGGCTTTTAGTGTCTTTATGCGTTTTTGTAGCTGTTTTTTTTGTAGTGCGTTTTTTAATTGCACCTACTTTCTTTTTTGTGGTTTTCTTTTTACCTACGGGGCTTTTTCCTTTATGTTTTGCCGCATAAATTGCGCTTGCCTGTTTAACTAAGTCTTTCCATTCCTTTTTTGGGAATTTCTTTTTTAGTTTTTTCGCCTCTGTGGTAATCCATTTTAAAGCTGTCATATAAAAGTCAAATAAGGTTATTAACGTTTTTTCTTTTTACTTAATAAAACCAATGCACCAACCGCAACCGCGCCACCTATTAATAACATTTTGTTATCTATGCCGCCGCCTGTTGTTTGTTCTGCCTCCTTTTGTTCGATTGCTTGTTCTTCTGCCGCCGCCTCATTTGCTACTTCGCCGTAACTTTGCGCCGCTTGCCTTACGTTTTGTACGGCCGCACTTGTTGTATCTGCTAAGTCTAAACCGCTTTCCGCCGCCGCTTTTAATATTGTTGCCGCCTTTTTAATTGCCGCGCCTTTTACTTTCTTTGTTGTGGCTTTATCTATTTTATCTATTTCTGCTTCATTGCCAAAACCGCCTTTAGGTGCTTTCTTTGCCTTGCGGGCTGTCCTTTTTGCTTTCCTTGCCTCTTTTTTTGGTGCGCGCTTCGCTTTCTTTGCGCTTGGTTTTTTCTTTGCGCTTGGTTTTTTTCTTGCCCCTATGCCTTCCAAACCTTCGCCGCCTTCGTCCTCTGTTTCTACATCTTCACCCTTTGCCGCCGCGTCTATGCTTTCAACTTCTTGCTTTGCTTTATTTTGAACAATTTTTCCCGCTACTTTTGCAATATCACTACCTTTAATGCCTGCGGCTTTAAATAATGCGCTTACTTTTGCTATTATTGGAGTTGCTGCGGCAATGGCTGCAGGTATTCCTTGAGCAAAACCTATACCTTCATCATCTATACCTAATAGTCTTTTTTTCTTTGCGCCTCTTTCAATCTCTTTTAATAACGCGTTCCAATTGCCGCCGCCACCTTCCCAAAACCTTTTTAATTTTGTAGGATCTTTTGCAACTAATTTTTTTAAGTTAGTGGCAAGGCTACGAACATTTATTTTTACAAGTAATAAAAAAGCATTTCGCGCGGGTGCGCCTGCAAACTTCAAAATTACTCGTCCTCGTTTTTTTATTTGCTCTTTTACTTTTGTAAAATGTTTTTTACGCGCCGTTTTTTTTGCGCTATTAACTACACTTTTTGCACTTTTTTTTGTGCGTCCTAAACCTAAATCGGTATCTATGCCGCTTAAACCTACTAACATTTGTTTTGGTTTTTTATCTACTTTATAAAAATATTGTTTTTTATTGTTGAACGTTGGTAATACTGCGTCTATCCAAATTTCGTGTTGAGTATCGGGATTAATAACGCAAAATACGTGCTGCGGTACCCTATCATTAAAACGATACGAAGCAAACCGATAACACCAATTTATGTGTTTTCCCTTTCTATTCAACGCGTCCAATATACCACCCGTAAACAAACTATAATTTTTGCAGTCGCTTCCTGTACTGTGTCCCGTTGCAAGTATTGCTGACGGGCTTTTTAACATTTGTTTATTATCAGGTTCAATCACATATTTAACATTACCTTTTAAGTATTGCCAAATATTTTTGGCTATTTGTTTATTGGTTCGCGCGTCAAATGTTTTACAAATTTTGTCGTACTCACTTTTGTACATATCATGCGTTGATAAAATACCCTGTATAATATCTCCCACGTCCTGATTGTGTAAATAAACAGTTTCAACGCCCTTGTAAGGTTGTAATATGCCTAAAAGGTTTTGCACTATGCTAACGACAATTTTATAGGCATTGCCTGCCCGTTAATGTTTGCAGTACCTACCAATGTAGCCCCCAATTTTTTTAATCCGCCTTTTTGTAGTAATTGCCTTGCCAACGATAACACGCCCAAACCCGATAATTTGCAAGTAATCGGTATTATTGTTTCTGCGTTCGGTTTTATCGTTGTTTGTGTAAATCCTGTAATATTTGCAATTGCGCTATTTTTTGCGATTAGTTCCCCAACAAAGCTATTAAACGACAAACTGATATTTGTCGGGTTTTGTACGCCTATTGAAAGGATAATATTAGTACCTGATAACTTTACGCCTTTAATTGTAAATCGTGCGGCTTTGCCTACCTGCTTAGCTTTCATGGCAAAGTAAATACCACCCGCTACCAAAGCCGCCGCTATTATTAAACCTGCTTTTTTCAAAGAAAATAGATTTTATCTATCAAAGTTATAAACAAAATTTATCAAAAACAATGTTTTTATGCACAAAATTTGCTTTTATCATTAATATTTATTAACTTGCATACGCATTTCTGTGCATTCAGATGCAAAGGAAATGCAAAGATATGCAAGTTAAAATGTAATAATATGTTTAAAAATACATTTTTTAACCTTATTTGACCTTTAAGCAATAAAAAACCCCGCACAATATGTACGGGGTTAATTTTTGTAAATTATTTACTCCAAGTGGGGGACGGGTGGGACTGTTATTCTATCCATTTTTTGTATAGAAAATCGCGGGTTACTTTATCGTAGAAATTAACGTATAAATACCCTTTTTCTTTTGCAAACTTCATGAATTTATCAATGTTTGCAATGTTCCGGAATTTATGCGGCTGCAATTCCTTTGAATAGTGGAAAAAACAAATTGCTGTAAAGTATTGTTTTGTTGACATTATTTAGTATTTTAGTGCTGAAATAAGGTTGACGGATATAATCCAAAAATCAAAGGGGTAATAAATTTACCCCTTTATTTTTTTTGTGGTTTAAAATATGGCAATTGGCTAAAGTTGTTGTTAAACGATGTTATTTGTATGGGCTCAAAATGTGCGTCTGACCTCATATATTTTGCGCTTAATTCCATACACGCCCGTTCCTCGTCCTTTTGTACTAATAGCGTACTTTGCGCGTAACGTTCTATCATGCTTCCAAGATGTCCCAATGTTAACCCGTTGCCCTTTCCTGTGTGTATTATTCCCAAAACAAAACAATTATAAACATCAGTTAATTTTTTCAACCAATTAATTAATAAACGGCTTTCAATTTCGTCGTTAAAATTTAATAGTAAATCTAAAAGACCGTCAATAATTATAATTTGTCCGCCTGTGCCTTGTATGTAAAATTCGATTAGTTCTATTATCTCCTTATGGTTGCAATCTCTTAGCCGGTATGCGTCAAATGTAGTAGGGAATTTATTTATTCCTGCCATGTTTTTAACCCTGTCTAAGCTTCTGTAAAAATCGTATTCACTACTTTCTGTGTCAAAAAGCGCAATTTGCGGGGCTGTGTGCCTGTTGTTTAACTCTATATCGAATATTGGTGCGCGTATTAATCCGCTTGCAATTATAGCACTCAAAAAACTACTTTTACCCGCCTTCGGCATTCCTGATAATACCGAGAAATTGCCAACGGTTGCAACTGTCTTATTGCCTACCTTTAATACTATGTTTTCGTCCTGTGGTTTAAATCCGTCCTTATGTCGCTTTGTGTTTAATATGTGCCGTAACGCTTCGTTACGTTCGTTATCCATGTATTAAGGACGTTTTATTATTGGTTAAATCTGTCAACCTTTTTTCACATTCATTTAAAACCTTTTCTGCAAGATCAACGGAATAATTAATAATCGTTTCGTCCAACATCTCCGCCGTTGCGTTGGCTGCAATATGTCCGGCTATTGTAACGGCTGCCCATTGTAGCTTATTTATTCCAAAAGAAACAATCGTTTGCCCCAGGTTATCATTAACGGGAAACGTTGAATTAAACGGTTGAAACATTTCATTTTTATTCTGCATCTTTTAAATTGTTTAATTGGTTTTCTAATTGGTTAATATTATCCAAATAAATATCATACGCATCATTTAACAGTATCTTTATTTCCTTTTTAAAGTCAAAAGGAAATAGATCCGAAAACTGCGTATTAGCGGCTATATCTTGCAGCCCATGTCCGTTATAATAATACATTGTTATAACAGTACTTTTTAATCCGTTGGATATTTCACGGATTAAATTAGCTTCGCGCTTATATCGGTCTAAATCCGATATTATTAAATTACATTTTGTTATTGTGTCCTTATTCATACAAATTTTTCCAATTTTTTAATTGATAAATAAATAAAATAATGCCAATTGTTAAACACGTTGTTATCATTGTTCCGTAATTTTTGAGTAAGAATAAGATTGCAATTCACTTGCCGTTTTCATACATTGCCAAATTGTAGCCCCCGATATGTAAGTAACGTATTCCGTTTTTCTTTCGTAATCAATAGAAATAATAAAACGCTTGCCTGTTATTATAGCGGCGCAAATTTTTAATTTAGTTAATAGTTGCTTCATTTATGTTTTTTTAAGGTTAACAATACGACAAACATAATTCCACCAATTTTAAAATACCAATACTTAATATTTATAGGCTTAATAGATTTTATCTATAATGCAAAAAGCCCCATGAAAATGGGGCTGAGCTATGCTTATGGGATTG
>CBDDYR010000005.1:0-56125 GCA_965235635.1 Fontibacterium meridianamericanum (SeqCode) | reverse complement strand
TTTAAGGTATTTCCCGGACTAGATAGTCAGTTCCATAATCCATATTATAAAAGTCATTCATAATAATAATAAGTTTCCTGGGACGTCTAAATCCGTCCCAGGTTTAAATTTTATGGCCCAAGAACAGAAAAAATTAAATCCAATTGAAGATGCAATTAGTGCTTGTTCTTAAAACAACAAAAGGATTACGAAGAATATTTAAAAAAGCTTCGAGAAGAAGTTGAAAAAGGCATCACCTAGAGAAAAGCTTAAAGGAGGTGGCAAAGTTGTCTCGAGCGTGGGTCTCGTTAATGGATCGACCTATGTACACTCCTAACCCTCATCAAAACAATATTAATACCGCTAGACAAATCCTATACGCCCGTCGCTCGTTTCAAAAGGGAGGTAGCTCGAACATAGATGAAAGAATTAAGGAGCTGGAATACACAATTAAGCTCATACTTCCGGCGATCCGCGATCAAGAAGGGGCCGATCTATATGAAAGGGCCAAGGAAGAATTGGAACTATTAAAGTTGCAAAAAAAGTCATTCTAAAAAAATTTTTTATTATTTTTTTGGATCATTAATTTATTTCAAGATAAGTATTTCATGTCTGCCTATGTCTGTTTCTTTGTCTAAAGGTATAGTTTTAGGTACCATAATTTGAAAAAAGGGGGTCGATGATCGAAAGTCATATCCATTTAAAGATGTCTTTAGGATCCATAAATAAGCCTCATGCAACCCAAACGAGTCAGAACAATAAGTGAATTAGCTGCACTAAAAGCTATATATTAGATTCAATATTTGGGTTATTCAGATATGAAAAACGCTACATAAAATATTAGAAAAAATATGAGGACTAGAGGAATACTAGAGGAATTTGTATTTTTTTAGTTATTGTTATTACATACAATGCTAATAAGTGGCGGAAATACTAACCAGCGCCCTTAGCTCAGCTGGATAGAGCATCGGTTTTCTATGGATAGAGCATCGGTTTTCTAAACCGAGGGTCAGAGGTTCGAATCCTTTAGGGCGCGCCAATTTTATAATTTATGGCTAAAATTTTAATTTTAGGTGCAGGCTCAATGAGCACTGCTTTCGCTTTTCCATGTAGTGACAATAATCATAAAGTTTCAATAGTAGGCACTCATTTAGAAGATAATTTTATAGATATTATTAAATCCAATAAAAATACTCATCCAGTATTAAAATCTAAAATTCCGCATAATGTTAAAATTTATAAATTTGATAGTTTTAATGATTTGTTAAAAGACGCAGATCTAATAGTTATAGGCGTTAGTTCAAAGGGAATTAATTGGGCATCTGAACAATTAATAAAAATTAAAAATAACCAACAAATTTTAATTTTAACAAAAGGATTACATGTTAATAAAAAAAATCGTTACGAAGTCTATTCTGATACAGTTAAAAATATTTTGTTAAAAAATGGAATTAAAAATTTAAAAATTTCAGTTGCAGCTGGACCATGTTTGGCATCAAATTTATCTAAAAAAGTTTTAACCAACGTTATTTTTGCTAACAAAAAAATCTCTGTAGTTAAAAAATTATCTAAATTATTAACTACATCTTATTATAAAATTAAATGCTCTAATGATGTAATTGGTGTTGCAGCATGTGGTGGAATTAAAAATATTTATGCAATGATTGTTGGTACATCAATTGGAATTAATTTAAAAAATGAAAATGATAATAAAAATCTTAATACTGCTGCAGCTTTATTTAATCAGTCAATAATAGAAATGTGTTATTTTATAAAAAAAATAGGTGGCAAAGAATTCAACGGTACTGGATTTGGCAGGTGTAGGGGATTTGTATGTTAGTTGTACGGGAGGTAGAAATTCAAAAATGGGTAAATTTATTGGAATGGGAATGACATATAAGAATGCCAAATTAAAGAAGATGCCGAATGAAACTGTTGAAGGCGCTGATTTAATTTTTGAAATTGGAAAAAAAATTGTTAAAGATTTTACAGTTAACGAGCTACCTCTAATGACAACGTTTATAAAAGCTTTATTGAATAATACTAAATTTAATGTAAACAGAAAAATTTTTTATAAGTGTTAGAAAAATTTTATGTTTATATGATTGCAAATTTAAATAATAAAAAAATTACCACATACGTTGGCTGGACAAAAAATTTAAAAAAAAGGCTTTGTTTTCATAACAGTGGTAAAGGAGCTAAATTTACGAGAGGAAGAAAGTGGATTTTAATTTATAAAAGAAAAATGCTTTCAAAAAAAGAAGCCATGCAGTTTGAGTATAAATTGAAAAAAGATCGTAAAGCTCGAAAAGCTATAATTAGAAAATTTATCGGCACAACCGTTGATTGATTATAACAAAAATACTCTTTTAAGTAATTTTTTATTTAAGTATAAATTCTGAACTTAAACTTAACTTTTAAAAAAAATGAAAAAAATTAGATTAAATTCATTTGCAGTTTTAGCTTTTGTGGTGACTTTTTTGTTTACAACTTTTAATGCTAATGCAAATCAAACACGTGAAAACGTAATAAAACGTGGATCGCTTAATTGCGGAGTCTCTCAAGGCGTTCCAGGATTTTCTAATGCAGATGCATCAGGAAAATGGTCTGGTATTGATGTCGATTTTTGTAGAGCTGTAGCCGCAGCTGTACTTGGAGATGCTAACAAAGTTAAATACACTCCTCTAAGTGCTAAAGATAGATTTGAAGTTCTTAAAGCAGGAGATATTGATGTTCTTGCCAGAAACACAACTTGGACATTATCTAGAGATGGTGGACTTGCTTTAGATTTTATCGGAACAAATTTTTACGATGGACAAGGTTTCATGGTAAGAAAAGCTGCTAACATAAACTCTGCAAAAAAACTTAATAACGTAAAAGTTTGTGTAGAAACAGGAACTACAACAGAACTTAACTTAAGAGATTATTTTAAAGCAAATAAACTTAAGTATGAGCCAGTAGCTTTTACAAAGTCAGATGAAGCAGTTGCTGCTTATGACTCTGGACGTTGTGATGTTTATACTACTGACAAATCAGGGTTAGCTGCAAACAGAACAAAAACTAAAAATCCAGCTGATCACATAATTTTGCCAGAAACAATTTCTAAAGAGCCACTAGGACCTGTTGTAAGAGGTAATGATGAAAACTGGGCAAACATTACAAGATGGGCTTTAAACGTAATGATCGAAGCTGAAGAGCTAGGTATTACAAAAGCTAATGTTGATACTTTAAAATCTACTGATAATCCTGCAATCAAAAGATTATTAGGACTTGAAGGTGAAACTGGTAAAAATCTTAGTCTAAGTAATGAGTGGAGCTACAACATAATTAAGCAAGTTGGAAATTATGGTGAAAGTTATGAAGCTAATGTTGGTCCAAAAACTCCAGTTGGTTTAGGAAGAGGGTTAAATCAATTGTGGACAAAAGGTGGTATTTTATACGCACCTCCAGTAAGATAGTTTCTTAAAATTTATAAAAGGGCCGATTTAATATCGGCCCTTTTTTTTTAAGTTAAACATATGTTTTTAAATTCTGAATTTAAAACTAATCTTAAAAAAAATTTACAGTTATCTAATTTAATCCCGCAAATTTTATTACTTCTATTTTTCTTTTTTATTATTTACTATTTTGCAAATAATGCACAAATAAATATGAAAGCCAGAAACATGAGTTCTGGTTTTGATTTTTTAGGAACCAATTCTGGTTTTGATATTCAATTTAGTTTAATTGATTACGATGGGTCATCAAGCTACGGAAGAGCGTATCTTGTTGGATTGCTAAATACTTTGTTAGTAGCATTTTTTGGAATATTTTTTGCGACTATACTTGGATTTATTATTGGAATTTCTAGGCTTTCTTCAAATTGGATTATTAATAGACTAGCATTGATATATGTTGAATTATTTAGAAATTTACCATTAATTTTACAGATATTTTTTTGGTATTTTACGGTTTTAAGATCATTACCAAGCACAGAAAAAAGTTTAATAATTTTTAATTTTCTAATTATAAATTTACAGGGTTTTTATATACCCAAATTTATTTTCACTAATTCTCAGTTTATTTTTTATGGAATTATTTTTTCTCTACTTACGATTTTATTAATTAAATATTACGCAAATAAAATGTTTTATGAGCATGCCAAAGTTATTCCTAGTTTTTAAGATATCATTATTATTAATTATATTATTTCCTTTGATTTTTTCTTTTATTGGCGATGTGAATGTTAAAATTGAGTATCCAAAATTAGTTAAAAATTTTGGTATTTTTAATTATTTAGGGGGAATTAAATTAATACCTGAATTTTTGGCATTAGTATTTTCTCTTTCATTATATACTTCTGCATTTATAGCTGAAAATGTAAGAGCTGGAATTTTGGCAATCAATAAAGGCCAAAAAGAAGCTGCTAAATCTTTAGGGTTTAATAATTCACAGTCATTGAATTTGATTGTAATACCCCAAGCTTTAAGAGTTATTATTCCTCCAACAACTAATCAGTATTTAAATCTGACAAAAAATTCCTCATTAGCTGCAGCAATAGGATATCCAGATTTAACCGGAGCATTTGCAGGAACCGCTTTATCGCAAACAGGAAAAGCAATTGAAATTATATTTATTGTAATGATGACATATCTAACAATTAGTTTGTTTATTTCACTTATTTTAAATTTGTATAATAAAAAAATTGCATTAGTCGAAAGGTGAGATGAATAAAGAAAATATAAAAAATTGGCTTAAAGCAAATTTGTTTTCAAATTGGTACAATTCTATAATTTCATTATTTGTTTTGTTTATTATTTTATCCATAATTCCTTCATTCATAGACTGGGCAATTATAAAAGCTACTTTTTTTGGAAAAACTAAAGCTGATTGCAAAATAGGTGGAGCATGTTGGGTTTTTATTAGTGTTTGGTTTGAAAAATTTATTTATGGATTTTATCCTGACAAAGAACTTTGGAGAGTTAATTTAGCTTTTATAATTTTAATTTTAACAGTGCTAAGTGCTTTTTTTGTAAAACCAAAAATTAAACCATATATTTTATTTTTTTTAATTTTTATTTTTCCAGTGATAGGATTTATTTTAATCCATGGAGGATTTGGTTTAGAAAATGTTGAAACAAGAGTTTGGGGAGGGCTTTCATTAACTTTTATGTTAACTTTTTTTGGTATTATCTTTGCATTTCCTTTAGGAGTTTTGTTAGCATTAGGAAAAAGATCTGAATTACCTGTCATTAAATATTTTTGTATTGCATTCGTAGAATTTTGGAGAGGAATACCTTTGATTACAGTTCTTTTTGCGGCTGCTATTATGTTTCCATTACTTCTTCCGGCTAATACAAATGTTGATAAATTATTAAGAGTTGCAATTGGTTTGGGTATATTTGAATCTGCGTACGTAGCTGAAGTAATCAGAGGTGGACTCCAATCTTTGCCAAAAGGTCAGTATGAAGCCGCAAAATCACTAGGTATGAGCTATTGGAAGATGAATTTTTTAATTATACTCCCACAAGCTATTAAGACGGTTATACCAGGTCTTACCAATACTTTTATTGCATTATTCAAGGATACCCCTTTAATTATATTAGTTGGGTTGCTTGAACTGTTGGGAATGGTGAACTTAGCAAAGTCTAACTCATATTGGCTTGGTATGGCTAGTAGAGGGATATATTTTTGTGGGAATAATTTTTTGGTTTTTTTCATATTTATTAAGTAGATATACTCAAAGTTTAGAGAAAAAATTTAGTACAGAGAAGCATTAATGAGTGAAAACATTATAGAATTTAAGAATGTAAATAAATGGTACGGAAAATTTCATGTTCTAAAAGATATTAATTTGTACGTCAATAAAGGAGAAAAAATAATTATTTGTGGACCATCCGGTTCTGGAAAATCAACTTTAATACGATGTATTAATGGTCTTGAGCAGCATCAAGAAGGCAGCATAATTGTAGAGGGTATTGAACTAGACAATACACTAAAAAATATTGATAAAATACGCGGAGATGTTGGAATGGTTTTCCAACAATTTAATTTATTTCCTCACTTAACAATTTTAGATAATTGCGCACTTGCACCTGCGTGGGTCAAAAAGATTCCAAAAAAAAAGAGCGAAGAAATTGCTATGGAATATTTAAAAAAAGTTAGAATATCAGAACAAGCAAATAAATATCCAGGACAACTATCAGGTGGACAACAACAACGAGCAGCAATTGCAAGAGCATTATGTATGCAGCCAAAAATTATGTTATTTGATGAACCTACTTCGGCGTTAGATGCTGAAATGATAAAAGAGGTTTTAGAAATTATGACCGATCTAGCAAAAGCCGGTATGACAATGGTTGTTGTTTCGCATGAAATGGGTTTTGCTAAAACTGTTGCAGATAGAATTATTTTTATGGATGAAGGGAAAATTATTGAAACTAAAAAAACTAAAGATTTTTTTGAGAACCCTGAGAATGAAAGAACAAAGCTTTTTTTAAGTCAAATACTTCGTTAATTTTATGTTTCGTTTTTTTTTAGTTTTTATAGTTATAATCTTTTATTCATTAAATTTAAATGCACACATAGATCATAACAAAAATTTAAATAAAATTGAATTTGATATTTATAGAAATAATGAAAAAGTTGGTTATCACAAAGTTACTTTTTCTAATAAGAATGGTTTTAAGGAAGTTTTAACTGATGTGTATTTTGACATAAAATTATTAGGAGTTTCTATTTATAAATATCATTCATTAGGAAAAGAAATTTATAAAGATCATAAATTAATCGAATTTAAATCAACAACAAAAGATGGAAACGATAATGATTATTGCAATATTACAATGTCAAAGAGCGGCGAATATAATTTTGACGGAACTACAGAAGGTAAATTTTTTAAGTATTCCTCTAAAAAAGATTTTTCATTAGGAACATGGTGGAATCATGACGTTTTAATTAATAATAATTTTGTATTAGGACAAAGCTGTAGATCCACTGAAACAAAAATAACTTTTTTAAATAAGGAAGAAAAATTGATTAATAATAAAAAACAAATTGTTCAGTTTTTTAATGTTAAAGGAGAGGGAATTGATGTTAAGATAGGTTTTACTGACAATGGATTGCAATGGGTTTCAATGGATTTTTCTCTTAAAGGAGAATGGAACTATCAATTAAAGAATTTAAATTAGAAAATTTAGTTAACTTTTCTTAAATAAAACTGTGTAACATCAGTATGTTTTGTGTCAAATCCTGTTTCGCAATAACTTAAATAATAATTCCATAAATTTTTAAATTTTTCGTCAAAACCAATTTTTGAAATATTATCCCATGACTTGTTAAAATTTTCTTTCCAAATCCTTAATGTTTTTGCATAGTCTTTTCCAAAAGATTTTTCCTTATATATTTCAAAGTTATTTTCTTTAAATAATTTGTACAAAATATTTTTTGAGGGAAGGACTCCTCCAGGAAAAATATATTTTTGTATAAAATCAACTTGATTGATGTAATTTAAATATTCATCGTCATTAATAGTTATTATTTGAAAGCAAGCTTTTCCATTTTTTTTAAGAGCTTGATTTAAAGTTTTAAAATAAATATTCCAATATTTTCTTCCAACCGCCTCAAACATTTCTATAGAAACAATTTTGTCATAAAAATTAATAGAATTTAATTTTCTATAATCTTTAAATATAATTTTGGAATTATTATTTAAATTATTTTTTTTAATTAATTCTTCAACATAAGAAAATTGTTGTTCACTAATTGTTAAACCTTCGATTTGAGATTTTGTCTTTTCAAAATTTCTTTTTATAAAACCTCCCCAACCTGAACCAACTTCAAGAACAGTGTCTGAAGATTGGATATCTAAATTTTGGATAATATTGTCATATTTATTATTTTGAGAAGTAGATAAATTATCAGTTTCTTTTAAAAAAATTCCAGAAGAATACGTCATAGTTGAGTCTAGCCATAAAGAATAAAATTTATTTCCAAGGTCATAATGGAAATGAATGTTTTTTTGAGCTTGATTGATAGAATTTGATTTAAGGAGAAATTTTATTTTCTCTATAAATCTTGATAAATAATTATCAGCCCAATTTTTTTTTTTTATTTGTTGATTTTTTAAAAAAATTTTTAGCAAATTTGTTAAATTAGATGTTTCCCATTTATTATTAATATAAGAATCCGCAAATCCTAACTCCCCTCTAAAAAGAACATCTTTAAAAAAAGAATTGTCTTTAATAAAAATATTAGAACTTAAATCTCCTTCTTTAGCTTTAAAAATTTTTTGATATGTATTCTTAAAATTAACTGTTATTTCTCCCCATTTAATATTTTGAAGTTTAAAATCTAAATATTTTTTAAGCAATCTATCCATGAAAAGAGACTGTATCATAATTCTTTTTTGGTTTTAAAAAAAAATTTTTTTGTTTGCTAAAAATTTTTATAGCTTGATAGTGTATAAATATCATAATTTTTTGTGCAAAAAAAATATTACTAACAAGATTATATAGTAATGAAATGCTGCTAAGAGCAAATGGTTTAGAAGATATGCCGGTTTTGAGAATTATTTTATTTTTTTTATATACATTTATATTTAATAAAAAATTATTTTTATTATTTAATAAATAAAATTTATATTTCAATTTCATTTCCAAAAAAGGGGATACATAAAATTTTTTTTTTAATTCTGAATTAATTTTTTTTGAACTTTTTTTAATTTTTATAAAATAGCAATGTTGTTCATGATGTGTATTTTTAACTTCATAACATATATATTTAATTTCATTATTGTCGTTTTTGCATAAATAAATTGAAATTGGATTAAAAACATAACCCAGAAACGCTGGTGTGCAGTAAAGATAAATAGTGTAATTTCTATTATCTTTAAATTTTTTTACAATGTTTTTTAATATAAAATTTTTTGGATTATTATTTTCATTTCTTTCACCGTGATTTTTAAAAAAAAAACTAAAAAGATTGAATGAATTTATAGAAAATAAAAATAATTTATTAATATTACTTAATTCATCTAAATTAATAAGAATAGATAATGTTTTGTATTCAAATTGATAACTATGTGGAAAAATTCTTTTATGAAATACCCTTCCAAGTTGCAGTGTGCTTTGCATTATAATAAATAATTAGAGACGTTTTTTGCTGCAACAACTCCATCTTCATGAAAGCCATAACCACACCAAGCACCGCAGTAATAAATTTTATTAAGACCTTGGATTTTTTGTAATTTTTTAAAAAAAAATTCTTTATTATGTTTAAAAACAGGATGACTGTATTTTATTTTTTTTATTATTTTATTTTTATTAATTAAATTATTAGAATTTATAGAAACGAAATAATTTTTTTTACATTTGAGATTTTGCAAATAATTCATCCAGTAAGTTAATCTTGAAATGTTGTCTTTAGTATTTATGAAATTCCAACTAGACCAATTATATTTGTTTTTTGGCATTAAAGATGCGTCAGTATGTAAACATGCATCGTTAATTTGATAATCAACTAAAGACAGTATTTTTTTTTGTTTATTAAAATTATTTGGAAGTATTTTTTTAATTTCATTAGTATGATTAGCAAAAATAACATAATCATACTTTATTAATTTTTTTTTATTTTTTATTTTAATATAATCTTTATTAATTTTTAATGATTTGACTGGAGTTTTTAAAAAATATTTTATATTTGATAATTCTATAATTTTTTTAATATATTTGTTGCTACCAAGGGTAATCACTTTCCATTGAGGCCTAAAAAATAGGTTAACTAGACCATGATTAACGAAAAATTTTATAAGAAAATGAGTTTTGTAATTCTTTATTTTGCTTATGGGATTCGACCAAATTGACGCACACATTGGGTATAAATAATATTTTTTAAATTCTTTACTAAAATTGAATTTTTTAAGAAATGTATCAATTTTTGTTGTTAAATAAGTTTGCTTATTAATTTTAGCTAAAAAATTAAATTTTATTATACCAGTAATAATTTTAATAAATTTTAATGAAAAAAAATTTTTATTTTTAAAAAAAATACTATTAAGATCTTTTCCAGACCATTCAAAATTTTCTAATGGATAATTTACTGAAAAACTCATATTTGTATTTTCTGAATTTATTTTTAATTGTTGTAATAAATTTATAAAATTAGGGTAAGTTTTGTTATTAAAAACTATAAACCCACTATCAATAAAATATTTTTTTTTATTTTCATTTATTTCATGAGTATGTGTGTGTCCACCAAGATATGAATTTTTTTCATAAATATGAACTTCATATTTTTTACTTAATTCAAACGCTGCAGTCATCCCTGATATGCCACTTCCTATTATGGCAATTTTTTTTTTCATTTTTTTAATTCTTGAAAAGCTCTTAGAGCAGATTTTCTTGCTTCTTCATGCTTAACAATCGGAAACGGATATGTTTTTCCTAAAATTATTTTTTTTTCTTTTTGTAACTCTTCAGACATTTCCCAAGGTTTATGTAAATATTCATTTGGTACATGTTTTAATTCAGGACACCATTTTTTTATATAATCTCCATTTCTATCAAATTTCTCACCCTGCAAAATAGGATTAAAAATTCTAAAATAAGGAGCAGCATCGGCACCTGTACCAGCAACCCATTGCCAGCCTGCAACATTGTTTGCAATATTAAAATCTAGTAGTGTATTTCTAAAATACTTTTCTCCCTCCAGCCAATGAATTCTTAAATGTTTTACCAAAAAGGAAGCTGTAATCATTCTAACTCTGTTATGCATCCAACCCGTTTCGTATAACTCTCTCATACCTGCATCAACTATCGGATATCCAGTTAACCCTTTTTTCCACTTTAATAATAATTTTTCATTTTTAATCCATTTGAAATTATTAAATTCTTTTCTAAGGTTATTTGCTTCCATTTCAGGAAAATTATGAAGTAGGGAGTGACAAAATTCTCTCCAACCAATTTCATTTACATATTTTCTGTACCCAATTTTTTTATTTTTAATTTCTAAACATTTTTGCATAATCTTATGAACTGAAATTTGGCCAAATTTTAAATAAGGTGATAATTTTGATGTACCTTCTATTGATGGAATATCTCTATTAATTGCATAATTTGTTATACTTGATTTTATAAAATTATTTAAAATTTTATCTGCTTTTTCCTCACTCGGTTCCCAATATTTTTCAAATTTTTTATACCAATCCTTTTTAGGATAAATGGCTTCAATATTTTTATCTTTTGGTAAATTTTGATTATAATTTTTATAGATTTTTTCTTTAAACTGGTTATTATTTTTTAAATATATTTGTTCAGCATTTTTCCAATAATGTGTAAATACTTTAAAGGGAGTTCCATCATTCTTTTTAACTTTTTCTACAGGATTAAGTAAATTAGCTTCAAATTCTTTAAAAAAAATATTATTGTCATTTAAGATTTTTTTAATATTTGTTTCAATTGCATTTTCATTAATATGACATGATTTATTCCAGTAAATTCTACTAAAAGAATTACTATTAATCAGTTTTTTGAGAATTTTTGAGGTATTTTCATGAATAACGTCAAGAGAAATATTTAAATTTTCTAATTTTTTTTTAAATATTTCTAGAGATTTAGCAAGCCACCATTTTTGAGCTTCACATAAATAATATTTATCTTTTTCATATATATATAAAGCTATTTTTTGCTTATTTTCGTCATTAATTAAGGCTTTAATTGCTTGATTATTTGATAATCTAAAATCATCTTTTAACCAAACATAAGAACATGACATTTTTATTTTTTTTTTAATATTATGACTTGATTTCTTATTTAAAAATAAGTTTAATCAGATTTTATTATTTAAATAAAGGGATCAATGTCACTAGAATTAAATCAACACTTAGGAAAACAACTTAGAGCTAGAAGATCTGCTCTTGGTCTTACACAAACTCAAGTAGCAAGAGCAATCAACGTTACGTTTCAACAAATTCAAAAATATGAAAAAGGAACGAATGGAGTTAGTTCTAGCAGGTTATTACAATTAGCCAATTTTTTAAAAGTTCCTGTTAAATATTTTTTTGAAGAATTTAAAGATTTTCAAAATTTAGATTCACAAACAAAAAATGAAAATTCTTTAGAAACTTTTGTTAGTAAATTAACAGAAGTTGAAAAAGAAAAACTCTTAAATATATTACATTCAAGCAAAAAGCTTTCAAAAACAGCTTAATTTTTTTTTGGCTCCCCGAGCAGGACTCGAACCTGCGACCAATTGATTAACAGTCAACTGCTCTACCAGCTGAGCTATCGGGGAATAAAAAAACACAATACGATTTTTTTTTTTAAAAACAATAATTATTTGGAGGCCACGCCCAGAATCGAACTGGGATACAAGGATTTGCAGTCCTCTGCGTAACCATTCCGCCACGTGGCCATATTTTTTTCTGTATTATTTTATAATAGCTATCGTGTATATATATTCAGTTATCTAAACTCGCAAATATTATGCAACACAGTAACCGAAAATTAAACATGATTGAGAGCCAATTAAGGCCCAATAACATCATAGACGAAAATTTAATCTCTGCATTTGAGAAAGTAGACCAAGAAGATTTTTTACCAGACTCATTAAAGAACCTATCTTATATTGATGATCATATAAAATTCACTAAAAATAGTTTTATTTTAAAGCCGCTCATTTTTGCAAAATTTTTAAATATTATAAAACTAGAATTCTCAGATGTTATTTTAGAAGTAGGTTCCGGAAGTGGATATACAACTTCAGTATTAGCTAATTTAGTTAATTATGTTTATTCAATTGAACAAGATAAAGATATATACGACTTATCTACAAAAAATATTAAAAAAAATAAAAATATAAATGTTAAACTTTTATTCTGTAATTATAGGCAACTTAATAATCTAGATCTTAAATTCAATAAAATCATTATTAATGGAGCGGTTAATTGCGATCCTTTGAATTTTATAGACAAATTAAATGTTGATGGAAAATTAATATGTATTTTAAAAGAGGGAACTTCTTCAAACATTTATCTTTTTAACAAAAAAACTAGTGGATATGAAAAATTAAAAATTATGAATGCTAGTGCACCTATTTTGATTAATTATATCGATAAAGAAGAATTTAACTTCTAATGCTAGAGGAAAGTTATAATCACCTACAGATCGAGGATAAAATCTATAATTTTTGGGAAAGTAACAAATTATTTGAGCCTAAAAAAAATAATAATAAAAAATATTTTTCTATAGTAATACCACCTCCAAATGTAACTGGAAATTTACATATGGGACATGCTCTTAATAATTCAATTCAAGATTTATTAGTAAGATTTTATAGATTGAAAGGTTATGAAACTTTATGGCAACCGGGAACCGATCATGCAGGTATTGCAACAGAACTTGTTGTCGAAAAAAAACTTAATGAAAAAAATCAATCAAAAAATACATTAGGAAGAGAAAAGTTTCTTAAAGAGGTTTGGAATTGGAAAGAACATTCTGGAAATTTAATAATTAACCAACTTAAAAAATTGGGATCTTCATGCGATTGGTCGCAAACTAGATTTACCATGGACACAAACATGTCCGATGCAGTAGTAAAAGTTTTTCTAGAATTACATAAAAAAAAACTTATTTATAAAGATTTTAAACTATCTAATTGGGACCCAGTATTAAAAACTGCAATTTCTGATTTAGAAGTAATACAGAAAGAAGTAGAGGGAAAACTTTACTATATTAAATATTTTATTAATAAAAATGATTTTATAACTATAGCCACCACCAGACCAGAAACAATATTTGCCGACACAGCAATTGCCGTTAATCCAAAAGATAAAAAATATAAAAAATTAATTAATAAATATGCAAAAATTCCACTTATTGATAAACAAATTAAAATAATCGCTGATTATTATGCTGACCCTAATCAAGGATCTGGAGCTGTAAAAATTACTCCCGCTCATGATTTTAATGATTATGAAGTTGGCTTAAGACACAATTTAGAAAAAATTAATATTTTAGAAGCTGACGGAAGACTTAATAAAAATTGTCCTCAAAAGTATCAGGGGCTTGATAGATTTGAAGCAAGAAAATTAATAATAGAAGATTTAAAATCAATTAACGCTTTAGAAAAAGAAGAAACAATAAAACATAACGTTCCTTACGGTGATAGATCAAATTCTATAGTTGAGCCTTATCTTACAGAACAATGGTTTTTAAATGTTAAAAAAATGTCAGTCGAAGCTTTAAAAGCTGTAAAAAATAAAAAAACTATTTTTTTTCCAGACTCGTGGACAAAAACTTATAATTTATGGCTTAAAGATATTCGTCCATGGTGTATCTCTAGACAGATATGGTGGGGTCATCAAATTCCTATTTGGTATGGAAGTGATGGAAAAATTTTTTCAGCAAAGGATCGCAATGATGCACAAAAACAAGCTGATAAATTTTATAAAAAAAAAAATTCTTTAATTAATCAAGACATCAATGTTTTAGATACTTGGTTTTCATCAGCTCTATGGCCGTTTGCAAGTCTAGGGTGGCCTAAAAAAACTTATAATTTTAAAAGATTTTATAAAACATCAGTTTTAGTAACGGGTTTTGATATTTTATTTTTTTGGGTTGCTAGAATGATGATGATGGGATTATTTGTAACGAAAAAAGTTCCTTTTGATAAAGTTTATATCCATGCTTTAGTAAGAGATGAGCAAGGACAAAAAATGTCGAAATCAAAAGGTAATGTTATTGACCCTTTAGATTTAATAAAAAAATATGGAGCTGATTCTTTAAGATTTACATTAATGTCGATGGCATCGCCAGGCAGAGATGTAAAGCTTTCAGAAGAAAGAGTTAAAGGCTACAGAAATTTTTTAACTAAAATTTGGAACGTTTCTAAATTTTGTGATTTTAATCAATGTAATATTGATATTAAAATTAATAGTAGTGAGCTAAAATTAGAAATTAATCAATGGATTTTTAATGAATACATTCGTGCAAAAAATAATATCGACAATCATATTAAAAATTTTAGATTTGATGAAGCTTCTAAAGAAATTTATAATTTCGTTTGGAATGTATTTTGTGACTGGTATTTAGAATTTTCTAAGTCAATCTTTTATTCGGATAATCAAAATCAAATAAAAGAAACAAAAAAAGTTTTTGGATTTATATATTCTAATATTCTTTTAACTCTTCATCCATTTATACCTTTTGTTACTGAAGAACTTTGGAATAGATTGAAATTTTCAGAATTATATAAAAGTCCTTTAATAAATTTTAATTCTCAAAAAGAAATAAAGTTAATAAAAAATAATAATATTGAATTAATTAATTGGCTAATTAAACTTGTTGGTTTAATAAGATCTACAAAAGTTATTTTACAAGTTCCTCCAGGCAATTTTGTAGATGTTTGTATTGATCATTTACCTAAAGATAAAAAAAGCTTTTTAGGTAGAAATTTTTTAATTTTTAAGAAGGCCTCCAGAATTGAAAACTATTTTAAAAAAGATGAAAAAAACGAAAACATATTGCCAATATATTTAGATGGCGACGCCATCCTTATTAAATTTGCAACAGAAATCTCCTTAAAAGATCAAATTATTAAAGTAAAAGAAAAGATTGATTTAATAAAAAATAGCATCAGTTTATCAAAAAATAAACTTTCTAATAAATCTTTTATCAATAAAGCTCCAAAAGATGTAGTGGATAAGGAAAAAGATAATTTAAAGAAATTAGTAAATGATTTAAACCAATTAGAAAGTATTATATCTATTAAAAATTAATTATGAAATTTGATAAATCTAAATTACCTAGTCGTCATACGACAGTGGGTCCTGACAGAGCTCCTCATAGATCATTTTATTATGCAATGAATTTAAAAAAAGGTGACATTGCAAAACCATTTGTTGGTGTTGTTTCAACTTGGAATGAAGCTGCACCATGCAATATTGCTTTAATGAGACAAGCTCAATCTGCAAAAAAAGGAGTTTTTGATAATAATGGAACTCCTAGAGAATTTTGCACAATCACAGTTACTGACGGAATTGCTATGGGTCACGAAGGAATGAAATCATCTTTAATATCTCGAGAAATTATCGCAGATTCAACTGAGCTAACAGTTAGAGGTCATTGTTATGATGCATTAGTTGGTTTAGCTGGATGTGATAAATCTTTACCAGGATTAATGATGGCCATGTGCAGACTAAATGTACCAAGCGTTTTTATTTATGGTGGATCAATATTACCAGGAAAATTTAAAGGAAAAGATGTGACAGTAGTTGATGTTTTTGAAGCTGTTGGAAAACATTCTAATAAAGAAATGTCTGACGAAGATTTAGAGGAATTAGAAATCAATGCATGCCCAAGTGCAGGAGCATGTGGAGGACAATTTACAGCTAATACAATGGCATGCGTATCTGAAGCGATAGGTTTGGCATTGCCATATTCATCAGGAACACCAGCCCCATATGAAGAAAGAGATAAATATGCTTATGCAAGTGGACAGGCAGTTATGTCATTATTAAAAAAAAATATTAGACCAAGAGATATTGTTACACTTAAATCATTACAAAACGCAGCAACTATCGTAGCTGCCACTGGTGGATCAACAAATGCCGCTCTTCATCTTCCTGCAATTGCAAATGAGTGTGGAATTAAATTTGATCTTATGGATGTAGCAAAAATTTTTAGGAAGACTCCTTACTTAGCAGATCTAAAACCAGGTGGAAAATATGTTGCAAAAGATATGTTTGAAGCTGGTGGAGTACCTATGTTGCTTAAAACTTTGTTAGATGGCGGCTACTTACATGGAGATTGTATGACTGTTACGGGAGAAACAATGAAGAAAAATTTAGAGAGCGTTAAATTTAATAACAATCAAGACGTCATGAGACCTTATAATAAACCACTTTCAAAAACAGGAGGAGTTGTTGGACTTAGAGGTAATTTAGCGCCCGAAGGAGCAATTGTTAAAGTCGCAGGAATGAAAACTTTAAAATTTATCGGTAAAGCTTTATGTTTTAATAGTGAAGAAGATGCTTTTATGGCAGTTCAAAATAGAAAATATAAAGAGGGTGATGTTATAGTTATTAGATATGAAGGACCAAGAGGAGGTCCTGGAATGAGAGAAATGCTTTCTACAACTGCAGCTATTTATGGTCAAGGTATGGGGGAAAAAGTTGCATTAATTACTGATGGAAGATTTTCAGGAGCGACAAGAGGCTTTTGCGTTGGGCATGTTGGGCCAGAAGCTTTTAATGGAGGACCAATAGCATTATTAAAAAATGGAGATACTGTAATTATTGATGCCAATAAGGGAACTATAGACGTTAAAATTTCTAATTCTGAATTACAAAAAAGAAAAAAATCATGGAAAAATATTAAGCCTAATTTTACATCGGGCACTTTATGGAAATATGCTCAATCCGTGGGATCTTCAAAAGATGGTGCTGTAACACATCCCGGTGGTTTTAAAGAAAAAAAATGCTACGCGGATATCTGAGGAACAGTTGTTTCTAGTAATTTTAAATATAATACTTCCAGTAATTTTTATAGTTTTCGTTGGTTATTTGTGGAATCGATATAATAAAGATTTTAATCCTGCTGCAATAACTAAACTTGTTGCAAATATTGGTCTCCCTTGTCTAATTTATGATTCATTAACAAGATCTAATTTAAATATAAATATTTACTTTAAAATTTTTTTTTGTGCATTTTTGGTTTTAGTTATAGGTTTTTTATTTGGATATTTATTAATAAAAATTTTTAGATTTTCTTCTGTTAAGTTAACAACCCCATTAATGCATCCAAATACTGGAAATATGGGAATTCCATTATCATTATTAGCCTTCGGAAATGAAGGGTTAGCTTTAGCAGCTGGTTTTGCTTCGATAGTTATGGTTAGTCATTTTACTGTAAATACAGCAATTTCATCTGGAAATTATTCTATTAAAAAAATAATTTTTAGTCCTGTTTTATTGTCATTAATATTTTCTCTTCTAATTTTATTTTACAAAATAGAAATGCCAAATTTTTTTAATAGTATTACTAAAATTTTATCAGGTTTTGTTATACCACTAGTATTACTGTCACTTGGCATTTCGCTCAGTAAAATAAATATTAAAAAATTAAGAATAGGATTAATGCTTGGAATATTTAAACTTATTTCAGGGCCATTGATTGGATTAATAGTAGTTTATTTATTAAGACTTGATGGTAACGTTGCAAAAGTTGTAATATTACAAGCATCAATGCCTGCAGCTATTTTAACATACCTAATTGCCGCACAAAATAATTCTTATGAACAAGAAATTGGAACAGCGGTTTTTGTATCTACAATTGGATCTGTTGTTTCTATACCAATAATTTTATTGTTCTTATTATAATGAAAATTAAACCTATTATTTTATGTGGGGGAGAAGGCACTAGATTATGGCCAGAGTCTAGAAAGAAACATCCAAAACAATTTATTAAAATTAATGGAAAAAGCTTATTAAAACATGCAATAGACAGGGTATCTGGAGTGAATTTTGATACTATTACAATCTGCTCGAACTCTAATTTTTTAGATAAAATTAAAGAAGAAACAAAAAATATAAATTGTAAAATTTATGTTGAGCCTGATAAAAAAAATACAGCAGCAGCAATCCTAGCAGCAATAAATGATGATGACTTATTATTCTACCAACCGATAATAATTATTTCATCCGATCATATCATTGAAAAAAAAATAATATTTCAGAAACAGATAAAAAAATTATCTAAATATTTGGATATGCACAAAATTTTTATTTTTGGCGTCAAACCAGATTATCCAGAAACAGGATATGGTTATTTATATTCAAAAAAAATTAATAATAATTTTAATAAGGTTATAAAATTTATAGAAAAGCCTAATTTAAATAAAGCGCAAAAACTTATTAAAAATAACAATTATCTTTGGAATTCAGGAATGTTTCTTTCAAACAAATCAGTATTACTAAATGAATTTTCTATTTTACAAACTAAATTAGCATTACAAGTTTGCGATTCATATGTAAACGCAAAGAGTACAAATAATATTATAGAATTAGATAATAAGTATTATTCAAAAATTAAATCTATTTCGTTTGATCATGCCATTTTAGAAAAATCAAAAAATATTTTTTCTGTCAAACTTTTAAGCGACTGGAAAGATGTTGGTAGTTGGTTGCAAAAATGGGAAATTGAAAAAAAAGACAAAGATAAAAACTATATCAAAGGAAATATATTAAAAAATAATGTTAAAAATTCGTACATTTCCTCCAATCGAACAATTGTAGCTAGCAATTTAAAAAATATACTTGCGGTCGATAATAACGATGTTCTTTATCTTTCCGATCTTAGAAATAATGATCTTAAAAGTCTTTATCCTTTAATTAGTAAAAAGTTTCCAAAGATTACAGATCAACATACAACCACTCAAAGACCTTGGGGTCAATTTACAAACATATTTGTTGGAAAAAATTTTCAAGTTAAAGAATTAGTTGTTAAATCTGGTGGAGTTCTTAGTCTTCAAAAACACAAATATAGATCTGAAAATTGGGTTGTAGTTGAAGGCAAAGCTAATATTACGTTAAATAAAAAAAATATTATTTTACATAAATCGGATTCTATTTTTATACCACAAGGAGCAGTTCACCGAATTCAAAATAGAGAAAAAAGTCTTTTAAAGATTATTGAAGTTCAAACTGGTAGTTATCTTGGAGAAGACGATATTGTTCGTATAAAAGATATTTACGGAAGAACTTAGGCTAAAGTTAATTTTATTGGAGCATGATCAGAGGGTCTTTCTAAAGCTCTTGTATATTTATCAATAGTTACATCTTTAATTAAATGACTAATATTTTTTGATAATAAAAAATGATCAATTCTTAATCCTTTATTTTTTTCAAAAGAACCATATTGGTAATCCCAGAATGTATAATTATTTGGTTGTTTATTAACTAGCCTAAATGCATCTTCGTAACCTTCATTTAATATATTTCTAAAAAATTTTCTTATCTCAGTTCTGTAGAGCGCATCATTTTCCCAATCTTCAGGATTATAAACATCTTCTTCATTTGGTATAATATTAAAATCACCACCAATTATAATCTTTTTTTTTAATTTATTTTGATAGATTAAAAATTCTTCAAGAGATTTTAACCATTTTATTTTGTAATGATATTTGTCAGTATCAACAGGATTTCCATTTGGAACATAGACAGAGATAATTTTTATTAATTCATTTTTGTAATTTATATCAACAGAAATAGTTCTCGATTGTTCTTGCTTATCATTAATGAGATTAAAATTAACATTATTAATTTTGTCATTATAAATAATTGCAACACCATTATATGATTTTTGACCATGAACTTCACTATTGTAACCAATAGTTTTTAATTCTGAGTATGGAAAATTTTTGTTTTCAGTTTTTATCTCTTGAAGTAGTAAAAAACTCGGTTTGTTTTTTTTAAGATATTCAATAATATGATTTAATCTTACTCGTACAGAATTTACATTCCAGCTACTTATGATCATTAAACTGAGAAAGAGCTTCCACATCCACATGATGATGTAGCTTTAGGATTTATAATTTTAAAAGTATTTTCAATTAATTTCTCAGAAAAATCTAGCATCGATCCTTCTACAAAAACAAAGGATGATTTATCTATTAAAACATTTTCAAAAATTATATCGTCTTCATTTATTTTATTATCTGTTGAGAAATGATATTTGTAACCAGAGCAACCGCCACCTTTGACTTCAATTCTAAAAAACTTATTAATATTTTCTTTTTTTAAAAGATTTTCTATCTTTTTTTTAGCTTTATCTGTAATGGTAAAATTATTAGTCATTCAATTATATATCTATTATTAATATATGTCTGGGGTTGATAATTACAATAAGTTATTAACTAAATTTTCTTCTAATAATTCTAATTATTTAGGAAGACAATTTGGTGATAAAAAAAACTTATATAGATCTTTTTATCAACGAGATAGAGATAGGATTATACACTCAACTTCGTTTAGAAGATTAAAATATAAAACACAAGTTTTTGTATATGATGAAGGGGATCATTACAGAACAAGATTAACTCATACTTTGGAAGTTTCTCAAATATCAAGATCCATTTCTAGATATTTCAAATTAAATGAAGATTTATCTGAAGCAATAAGTTTAGCTCATGATTTAGGACATCCACCATTTGGACATGCCGGGGAAAAAATTTTAGATTATTGCATTAAAGATTATGGTGGATTTAATCATAATATTCATTCAATTCGTTTGATTACAGAATTGGAAAAAGCCTATCAAAATTTTGATGGATTGAACTTATCCATAAATACAATAGATGGAATTGTTAAGCATAATGGTCCTAATTATCTGGTAATAAAAAATTTTAATCTTTTACCTAATTTAAATAAAATTAAAAAAATTAATTTTTATAATCAATCATCTTTAGAATCTCAGATTAGTGCCTTATCAGATGATATCGCTTATAATAATCATGACATAGATGATGGTATTAGAGCAGGCTTATTTTCAATTAATGATATTAAAGATTTGCCTATTATAGGTGACATTATAAAGAAAAAAAACAAACAGTTTAAAAATAAAAAGTTATTAAGAAATGAAATTATAAGATCAATAATAAATTTTATGGTAACAGATTTAATTTTGCATACACAAAAAAGATTAAAAAAATTAAAAATCAAAACAATTGAAGATGTTTATCAATCAAATGATTTTGTAGTTAGTTTTTCACCAAAACTTATTAGCGCAAATAACCAAATACGTGAATTTTTAAAATTAAATATGTATGAAAATAAATCAGTAAAAGTAATGACAAACAAAGCAGAAAAAATAATAAAAACTTTATATATTTATTTAATTAAAAATAATAAAAAATTTATATCTATAGATCAAAAAAATAAATGGGGTCTAGAAAGATCAGTTTCAGATTTTATTGCGGGTATGACAGATAAATTTGCTATTGATTTATACAATAATATAAAATGAATATTTTTATTAATTATAAAATAAAATTAAATAATTTTTTTAAAGATTTAGAGAAAAATAAAATTATTAAATTACCAAAAAACTTTGACAATTTTTCAGTAGAAATTCCAAAAGTAAAGACGCATGGTGATTTTAGTACAAATGCACCAATGATTTTTGCAAAAGAAAATAATTTAAATCCTATTGATCTTGCAAATATTATAAAAAAAGAATTAGAAGGTAAATTTAATGAAATTTTAAAAATTGAAATTGCAAAACCTGGTTTTTTAAATTTTTTTTTTGATAAAAATTTTTGGTATGATTTTTTAAAAGCTATCGATAATAATTTTGGAAAGAACCAAAGTTTAAAATCTAAAAAAATTTTAATTGAATACGTTTCAGCAAATCCAACCGGCCCATTGCATGTTGGGCACTGCAGAGGAGCAATTTTTGGAGATATTTTGGCAAATCTTTTAAGTTTTGTCGGCAATAAAGTAATCAAAGAATATTATATCAATGATTATGGTAATCAAATTAATCAATTTGTTAAATCAGTTTATTTTAGAATATTAGAATTAAAAAATAATATTTCATTTCCAGAAGATCAAGATCTTTACCCTGGTGATTATATTATTGATATAGCAAAAAAAATTTTAATAAAAAATCAAATTTTAAATTTTGATAATTATAATTTAATTTTTAATGATTTAAAAAATTTATCTATAAATGAAGCAATGAATTTAATAAAAAATGATCTAAAAACACTTGGTATTATTCATGATAATTTTGTATCAGAAAATTATATTGTTAATCAAAAATTAGTTGAAAAAGCCTTAGATATTTTGAAGGGCAGAGATTACGTTTATGAAGGAATTTTAGAAAAACCAAAAGGAAATGATGTTGATGATTGGGAGCCTAGAAAACAAATTTTATTTAAATCTACTAAATTTGGTGACGACACAGATAGAGCGCTAAAAAAATCAGATGGGAGTTGGACTTACTTTGCAAATGATGTTGCATATCATCTTAATAAAATTGAACGAAAATTTGATTTACTCATAAACGTACTTGGAGCAGATCATGCTGGTTATTTAAAGAGGCAAGCTTCATGCGTCGCAGCTTTGTCAGAAAACAAACAGCAAATTATTTCTAAGGTCTGTCAATTAGTGAAATTATTTAAATCTGGAAATCAATTGAAGATGTCAAAAAGAGCTGGAGATTTTATCACTGCAAGTGACCTTATAAATGAAGTTGGTAAGGATTCTGTAAGATTTATGATGATATACAGAAGTAACGACTCTCAGTTAGATTTTGATTTTGATTTAGTGACCGATCAGTCCAAAGAAAATCCAGTATTTTATGTTCAATACGCGTATGCCAGAATTTGTTCTTTGTTTAAAAAAAATAAATATGAACCCAGTAGTGAAAAGCAACTAAATTTAAGTTTACTTAACCAAGAAATTGAAATTGATATAATTAAAAAGATATCTGAATGGCCAAAATGTTTAGAGTTATCGGCATATCATTTAGAGCCACATAGAGTGCCATTTTATTTATATGAACTTGCAAGTTTGTTTCATACTTACTGGAATTCTGGAAATGAGAACGATAATTTAAAAATTTTAAATGAGAATAAGCCGGATCTTCAATTTGCAAGATTATTTTTAATTAAAAAAACGCAGATTGTTATTAAAACTGGCTTGAATATTTTAAATGTTACTGCACCAGTTGAAATGTAATTAATTTAATGAAGAAAAATTTATTAAATATAATATCTTTTTTTATAGTTTTTTCTTTTTTAACTTTTTGTTTATTTTATTATAATTCTAATTCATTTATCAAAAATGTTGATATCAAAAGAGAAAGTTATTTGATTTATTTAAACTCTTATATTGAAAAGTTAGATAAAATTACTTCACCGCCAGATTTTAAAAAAAGAATAGATAATGATGAGTTTTTTAGAAAAATTTATAAACAAAAACAATACTGGGAGTTAATAAAATAATAATTTGAAAACACATGCAATTATTTTTGGAGTTAATGGTTTAAAATTAAATCTAAAAGAAATTGATTTTTTTAAAAGTTATAAACCATGGGGTATAATATTATTTTCTAGAAATATTGACAATTTAGAACAAGTTAAAAATTTAACTTACAGTATAAGAGAACTCTTTAAAGATAATAATTATCCAATATTAATTGATCAAGAGGGAGGTAAAGTTAATCGTTTTAGAAAAATTATTAATCTTGATAAATATAATGCAAAGTATTTTGGTGATATTTATAAAAATGACAAAACATTCTATTTAAAATTTAATAAATTTCTTAAAATAAATATTTCTATTTTAAAGCATTGCGGCATTAATATTAATACAGTCCCAGTTCTAGATTTATTTAATGAAAATAAAAAAAGTGTTATCGGAAACAGAGCTTTCTCTAAAAACAATAAAATTGTTATAAAATTATCTAAATACTTAATTAATTTTTATAAAAAATATGGACTTGGAACTGTTACAAAGCATATACCAGGACATGGTTGCACAAATATAGACTCTCATTTCAGTTTACCCAAAGTAGGTTATTCCTTTGATTATTTAAAAAAAAATGATTTTAAAGCATTTAAAGAAGTTAACAGTTATTTATCGATGACGGCTCATATTTTATATGAAAAATTAGACATTAATAATTGTGCCACTCAATCCAAAAAAATAATTCATGATATAATTAGAAAATATTTGAAATTTAAAGGAATATTGATGTCAGATGATATTTGCATGAAAGCTCTATCTGGAGGAATTATTAAAAATGCCAAATTAAGCTTAGACGCAGGTTGTAACTTACTATTACATTGTAGTGGAAACATAGATGAAATGAGAAAACTTTCTTTAATCGTGCCAGAAATTGATAATTTTACATATAAAATAACTGACAAATTGAAGGCAAATTTTAATAAATTTAATTGAAGAATCAGTTAAATAAATTAAATGGACAGTATAGTTGAATTAAAACCACATTCATTAGACCGGGCTGAAGATAAGTTTAATCTTAATATAGATAATTATGAAGGTCCTTTGGACCTTCTTTTAGATTTAGCAAAATCTCAAAAAGTAGACCTTATGAAGATATCTATTGTTCAGTTAGCTGATGAATATTTAAAATTTATAAATAACATTAAAAAAAATTTGGAATTAGCTGCTGATTTTTTAGTAATGGCTACATGGCTTGCTTATTTAAAATCTCGATTATTATTACCAGATGACTATGAGGATGATTTTTCAGCAATCCAGATGGCTGAAAAATTAAAATTACAATTAAGAAAATTAGAAGCAATCAGATTTCTTTCTGACAAACTTGTTTCGCATAAACAATTAGGTAGAGATATTTTTACAAAAGGTATTCGAGAAGGTATAAAAACAATTTCCACCTCCAAGTATTCTGTTTCACTTTATGAACTTATAAAATCTTATGCAGAGATAAAAAGAAAACAAAACTTTTCAATTATGAATATTTCAAAATTACCTGTTTACACAATGGAAGAGGCTATAAAAAAAATAACAAGTTTACTTAAAGAATTAACTGACTGGAGAGATATTAAAGATGTAGTTCCAGGGGCATTTTCTGGTTCAAGAAATCTTAAAAAATCTGGTTTAGCAGGTACATTTGCAGGGAGTTTAGAATTAGTTAGAGAAGGAAAATTATCAATTATGCAAAAAAAAATTTTTGATAAAATATTAATTAAAGCTAGATAATTATGTTAAATAAAAATAAAGACGCAAAAAGATTAATTGAAGCTATATTGTTTGCAGCTGATGAACCCTTAGACATAGAAACTATCAAATCTAAAATTGAATTAAATATTGATGTATTAAAAATCTTAAAAGAATTACAATTAGAATTTATTGAAAGAGGAATAAATCTTTATGAAATTTCTAATAAATGGTCGTTTAGAACCGCTGATAATTTATCAAAAAAAATTGCAAGTGAAGTTGTCCAACAAAGAAAATTATCGAAAGCTACAATAGAAACTTTAGCTATTATCGCTTATCATCAACCAGTGACTCGTTCAGAAATTGAAGAAATTAGAGGAGTTTCATTCAGCACAGGAACTTTAGAAATATTATTTGAACTTGGATGGGTAAAACCCCAAGGCAGGAAAGAAATACCTGGTAAACCGTTACTTTATGTTACAACTGATACTTTTTTAAGTCATTTTAATTTAAAGTCCTTATCAGATTTACCAAACTCTGAAGAATTAGCTTCTGCTGGTTTAATAGATAGTCGATTGGATAGATCAATATTTGGAACTAATAAATTTGCTAAAGATGATTTAGAGAAGCAATCCAAAGAAGACATTTTTTCTAATATAGACGACATGCTTTCTGGAACCTTAAATCAAAAAGACAATTAATTATTTGTAAATAAATATCATTTACTATATAAATTTAGCTATGGGTTTAAGTTTTTGGCATATAATAATAGTAGTAATAGTTGTTGTCCTTTTATTCGGAAGGGGAAAAATATCTGATCTAATGGGTGATGTCGCCAAAGGAATTAAAAGTTTTAAAAAAGGTATGTCTGATGAACAGTCTTCAGATAATAAAGACCCTAAAGACAAAGATCAAAATTCAAAGTCAAATCACTAAAATAATTTATGCCACAAATCGGGTGGTCAGAAATTTTAGTTATCATTCTAGTTGCGATTATAGTTATTGGACCAAAAGATCTTCCAGTTGTTCTTAGAAAATTTATTCAAATAAAAAATGGAATAAAAAATTATGTTAATTCTTTTCAAAAAGGAATTGATGATATTGTTCATGAGCAAGAAAAAGATATAAAAAAAATTATAGATATTAATCCTGAAGAGGAAAATAAAAAAAAAAATGAAAAATCTTAATTTTTATGAGTGATAATAATGATCAAAATCATTCAAGTTTAGCAGAACATCTCTTAGAATTAAGATCTCGAATAATTAAAAGTCTAATTTTTTTTGCATTAGCATTTGTAGTTTCATACATGAATGCTGATAAAATATATGATTTTTTATTACAGCCTTACGTTAAAGCTTTGGGAGAGGGTCAAATAGGTACTAAAAGGTTAATTTTTACAGCACTACAGGAAACATTTATTACTTATTTGAAATTATCTTTTTTTTCTGCACTTTTTTTTTCTTTTCCTGTTTTTTTAATTCAAATATGGAAATTTATAGCGCCTGGTCTCTATAATAATGAAAAAAAAGTAATTTTACCTTTTATTATTGCAACTCCAGTTCTTTTTATAACCGGAGCCTTATTGGCTTATTATTTTATAATGCCGTTGGCTATAAAGTTTTTTTTATCATTTGAAACTTTAAGCACTCAGACAAGTATGCCAATACAATTAGAAGCTAGAGTAAGTGAATATCTTTCATTGATAATGGTTTTTATGATTGCTTTTGGACTTAGTTTTGAATTACCTGTATTGTTAATTTTATTAGCAACAATTGGTTTTATTGATTCTAAATATTTATCCGAACGAAGAAGATATATAATTGTTATTATATTTATTGTTGCAGCAATTATTACTCCTCCAGATCCAATTAGTCAGATAGGATTGGCCATACCATTAATGCTTTTGTATGAAATATCTATCTTAATTATTAAATATTTAGAAAAAGGTAAAAATGATAAATCTTAAAAATTTAAGAGATAATCCTTCTTTTTACAAAAAAAAATATAAAGAAAGATTCTTAAAAAACTCTGATCAATTAGTTGATGATATTATTAATTTAGATTTTTCTATAAGACAAATTTTAGAAAAACAACAAAAATTACAAGAAGAGAGAAATAAAATATCTAAAGAATTATCTATTTCTAAAGATAAAAAAAGCGAACAATTTTTATCTTTATCTAAGAAAGTTTTGAATATTAAAAATGAAATTGAAAGTTATGATAAAAGTCTTTCTGAAGAAAAAGTTAAATTAAATAATATTCTTCATAATCTTCCAAATGTACATTTAGATGATGTTCCAATAGGTCAAGATTCTAAAAGTAATAAAGAAATAAGAAAATATGGAAATATTAAAGATTTTAATTTTAAAATTAAATCTCATGATGAGATTGGCTTAGAGCGAGATCTAATAGACTTTGATACAGCAACTAAGATATCAGGTGCGAGGTACGTAATTACCAAAGGTAATATTGCTAAATTAGAAAGAGCTTTGATTAATTTTATGATCGATACCCACGTTCAAGAATTTGAATACTTAGAGATGAATGTTCCAATCATTGTTAATGAAGACTCTATGTTCGGTACTGGTCAGTTACCAAAATTTTCTAAAGAACAATTTTCTTTAAATACAGGTTCGTGGTTAATCCCTACAGCTGAAGTTTCTCTGACAAATATTGTCAGAGATAAAATATTAAACTACGAGGATTTGCCACTTAGATATGTTGCAGCTACACCTTGCTTTAGAGCTGAGGCTGGAGCTGCTGGAAAAGATACAAAAGGAATGATGAGGCAACATCAGTTTTATAAAGTAGAACTTGTAAGCATTGTAAAACCAGAGGATAAAAATAATGAACTTGAAAGACTTACTAATTGCGCAGAAACAATCCTTAAAAAATTAGAAATACCTTATAAAGTAGTTTTGCTTTCGTCCGGAGACATGGGATTTAGTGCAGAAAAAACCTATGACATTGAAGCATGGATACCCTCTCAGAATAATTATAGAGAAATATCAAGTTGTTCTTCTTGTGGTCAATTTCAAGCATATAGAATGATGGCACGTTTTAAAGATTTAGATAAAAAAATTAACTATGTTGCTACACTAAATGGTTCTGGTCTTGCCATAGGAAGAACGTTGATTGCCATCATTGAAAACAACCAAAACGAAGATGGTTCAATAAATATTCCTACAGTTTTGCATAGTTACATGAATGGAATAAAAAAGATTTAATTTATGTAAAATATAAATTTAATAAATTTATTGTATTTAAATAACATCTAGTATAATCAAACAAATTATGTCCGCATCAGGTTTTGCTCAATTCATTCCATTGATATTAATTTTTGTAATCTTCTATTTTTTACTAATTAGACCTCAGCAAAAAAGAGTTGCTGAGCACAAGTTAATGATTTCAAAGTTAACGAGAGGCGATACAGTTGTCACAGCTGGAGGTATAGTGGGTAAAATTTCAAGAATTATTGATGATGAAAAAGCAGAATTAGAAATCGCCGATAATATTAATGTTAAAATTATAAGATCAACTATTTCACAAGTTTTATCTAAATCAGAAACTAATTAGATTAGTAGTGTTAAATTTCTCCAGATTAAAAATTGGATTTATTCTTTCTTCAATTTTATTTTTCTTTTATATTTTTTTTGGAAATTTTACTTTTGCTAATAAAACTAATTTATTTTTAGATAAGAAAGTAAACTTGGGCTTAGATCTTCAAGGTGGATCATATCTACTTCTAGAAATTGATATTAATCCTTTAATTAATAAAAAATTAGAAGAAAAACTACTTGAATTAAAAAAAAACTTTAATGAAAAAAAATTAGATTTTAAAAATTTAAATATTTCAAATAATAAAATCACTTTTGAAATAAAAAATATATCTCAAAAGGATATTTTTGTTGATATAATTAATAAGACAAATCATGAAGAAAAATTTTTTTCAAGAATAAATAAAACTAATATAGAAGTTACTAATAAAGATTTTTTTTATAAGATTGATAAAGATATATTTAATTTACAATTTTCAGATGAATTCATAAAACATCTAAAAAAAGATGCACTAAATCAGTCAGTAGAAATTGTAAGAAAAAGAGTTGATCAGCTTGGTACAAAAGAACCAACTATCCAACAAAAGGGCGACGGGAGAATTCTTGTAGAATTGCCGGGATTATCCGATCCATCAACTTTTAAAAATATTCTTGGAAAGACAGCTCAATTAAATTTTAAGTTTTTAAAAACTAGCAGTAGTTCTGGCGATAATCTCGGTTTTGAAAAAATTAAAAATAAATCTGATGGGTCTTTTACAGAAGTTGAAAAGAAATTAATCGTTTCCGGTGAGAATTTAACTGATGCTCAACCAGGTTTTGATAGGCAAACAAATCAATCTATTGTTAGTTTTAAATTTGATAATGTTGGGGCTAAAAAGTTTGCTAATGCAACAAAAGATAATGTAGGCAGACCTCTTGCTATCATTTTAGATAATGAGATTTTAAGTTCACCAGTTATTAGAGAACCTATACTTACTGGTAGTGGCCAAATATCTGGTGGGTTTACAGTTGAGGAGGCTAATCAGTTAGCTATTTTACTAAGAGCTGGAGCTTTGCCAGCTCCAATGAAAATTATAGAAGAAAGAACTGTTGGTGCTGATTTAGGAAAAGACTCTATTCGGTATGGAATTATATCTTTCATTGCCGGCTTCTTGTTAGTTTTTCTTTATATAATATACGCCTATAAGCTATTTGGACTTTTTGCAAACATTTCGCTTTTATTAAACATTGTAATTTTGATTTCAGTTTTGTCTTTGTTTGGATCTACTTTGACTTTACCTGGTATTGCTGGAATTGTTTTAACCGTTGGTATGGCTATAGATACTAACGTAATAATTTATGAAAGAGCAAAAGAAGAACTAAAGATTGAAAAATCAAATATTATTGCATTTGATATAGCTTATAAAAAATCATTATTAACTATTATTGACTCAAATTTAACAACATTAATTGCTGGAATAATTTTATTTTATTTAGGCAGTGGTCCAGTAAAAGGTTTTGCAGTTACTTTATGCGTAGGTTTAATAACTTCTTTTTTTACAGCTTTTACAATTAGTAGATTAATGGTTTCAAAATATCTTATGGCTAACAAGAATAAAATTATAAATATCTAATATGACTAATTTTAATTTTTTAAAATACAAAAATTTTTTTTTAATTTTATCAAGTTTTTTAGTTTTAGCCTCAATTATTTTAGTTTTTACTAAAGGATTAGATTTTGGTGTCGATTTTAAAGGAGGAACAACAATTGAAATTCGATTAGAAAAAAAAATTGAAATAGAAAAAATTAGAAACTCTATATCTAAACTTAAAATTAACAATTTTTCTGTTAAAGAATTTGGTTCTGTTAATGATTTTTTAATTTCTGCAGATAATAGTGTTTCACCAAACGATATAAAAAATTTTATTGAGAAAGATTTAAAGGAAAAAGTTACAATTAGAAAAGTAGAAACAGTAGGTCCAAAAGTAGGTTCTGAATTAATTAAATCTGCTATTTATTCTGTTTTATTATGTTTTGTTGCGATGTTTTTTTATTTATGGTTTCGTTTTGAATGGCAATTCAGTTTTGGAGGTATCGTTGCTCTTTTTCATGACACAATAATTACCGTTGGTGTATTTTCGCTTTTAGGATTACAATTTGATCTTACAATTGTAGCTGCACTATTAACAATTATTGGTTACTCAATTAATGATACAGTTATTATTTATGATCGAATTAGAGAGAATTTAAAAAAAGATAGCACCTCTGAATTATCAATTTTAGTGAATGAGTCATTGAATAATACGCTTTCCCGTACTTTAAAAACCTCTGGCACAACTCTTTTATCTATTATTGCTGTATTATTTTTTGGAGGCGAAGTTCTTAGAGGATTTGCTTTCGCAATAACTTTCGGAATTATAGTAGGAACATATTCCTCAATTTATATAGCTTCTCCTATAGTAATGTTTTTTAAAGTTAAAAGAGATTGGTCAGTAAAAATTGATAATACGCCTTAATAAAGATTTTGGGCTGTTACCATTGTTAATAGCATCGGAATAGACAAAAAAGTATTTGTTCTAGATATTAACATTGCCATTCTTGCAGACTTAGCCTTAGTCTCTGGATCGCATTCAACAATACCTAATGCTCTTTTTTGATTTGGCCAAATTATAAACCAAACATTAAATGCCATAATTATTCCAAGCCACATACCAATTCCTATTGTTATATTTTTAGGACTTCCTTTAATTGTCAAAGCTTCATGAACGTAGCCATTTAAGTAAGCTGTTATTAATCCTGTAAGTATTGTTGAAAGGGCAGCCCATCTAAACCAAAATAAAGCAGTTGGAGCTATTACTTTTCCAATAGCAGGTTTTTGTTCGTCAGGAATTTTTGGCATGCTAGGTATTTGTACAAAATTAAAATACCACAACAACCCAATCCACATAATTCCGGAAAGAACGTGTAAGTATCTAAATATGGCACTCCAAAAATATCTGTCGTTAGCCCATCCATCATTAATATAAAATAAAACTCCAAAGAAAATTAATGTGGCAATAATAGAACTTACTATTGTTTTAGGTAAGGATTGAAGAATGTTACTGATTCCCATGTACCAATATTAACATAAAATAAATTTATTTAAGCACTCTTTTTTGAAATATTTTTAGACAGAATTTTCTTTAAAAATTCAGCTGTATAACTGCCTTTTACAAGCGATATGTCCTCTGGAGTGCCTTCAGCAATAATTTTTCCACCTTTTACGCCACCTTCAGGACCCATATCAATGATCCAATCAGCAGTTTTTATTACATCTAAATTATGTTCAATAACAATTACTGTATTTCCTTTGTTAACAAAAGTATGAAGAACTTCTAATAATTTTTTAACGTCATGAACATGCAAACCTGTTGTTGGCTCATCAAGTATATAAATAGTTCTTCCAGTTGCTCTTTTTGATAATTCCTTCGCAAGCTTAATTCGTTGCGCTTCTCCACCAGATAGAGTGGTAGCTTGTTGACCAATTTTTATATATCCTAGACCAACTTTTTGGAGAGTTAAAAGCTTATCTCTTATAGAAGATATATTCTCAAAAAATTCAACTCCTTCATCAACAGTCATATTTAAAACATCAGCAATATTTTTATCTTTAAATCTTATTTCTAAAGTTTCTCTATTATATCTATTACCTTTACACACATCGCATTGGACGTAAACATCAGGCAAAAAATGCATTTCATAAGTAATTACTCCATCACCTTCACAAGCTTCGCATCTTCCTCCTTTAACATTAAAAGAAAATCTACCAGGCTTATAACCTCTTGCTTTTGAGTCTGGTAAATTAACAAACCATTCTCTAATAACAGTAAATGCTCCAGAATATGTTGCGGGATTTGATCTTGGAGTTCTACCAATAGGAGATTGATCAATATCGATTATTTTATCTAAATATTCATAACCCTGGATACCTTTAAAAGGTTTGGGCATATTTTTTGTAATAGTTTTATTAATCATTAAATTTAATGCTCTATAAAGTGTATGCAGAACAAATGTTGATTTCCCACTTCCAGAAACTCCTGTGACAGCTGTAAAAGTTCCAAGAGGAATTTTTGCAGTAACGTTTTGTAAATTATTACCAGTTGCTCCACTTAAAGTTAAATATCTTCCATCTTTGGCTTTTCTTCTTATTTGTGGAATGGAAATGTTTTTTTTCCCCGATAAGTATTGTCCAGTTATACTACTTTCATTTTGCATTATTTGAGAAGGTGTGCCGGCTGCAATAATTTTTCCACCGTCAGTTCCAGCTCCAGGTCCAAGATCTATTATATAATCAGAGTTTAGCATTGCCTCTTCATCATGTTCTACGACTATTACTGTGTTTCCTAAATCTCTTAATCTTTTAAGGGCATTTAGTAGTTTTATATTATCTTTTTGATGCAATCCTATTGAGGGTTCATCCAAGACATAAAGAACTCCAGTTAATCCGGAGCCAATTTGTGAAGCTAATCTTATTCTTTGAGATTCTCCACCTGACAATGTTCCTGATGATCTTGATAAATTCAAATAATCAAGACCTACATTTATTAAAAAATTTAATCTTTCATTGATTTCTTTTAAAATGTGTACTGAAATTTTATTTTCTTTCTCTGTTAAATGATTATGAAGATCAGAAAACCATTCATGGGCACTTTGAATAGACATTTTTGAAACTTCACTAATATTTAATTCCTTAATTTTTACAGAAAGAGCTTCCTCCTTAAGTCTCATTCCTTTACATCTTTCGCATTCTGTTTCATTTTGAAATTGTGAAATTTCCTCTCTTTTCCAATCACTATCAGTTTCTAAATACTTTCTTTCTAGATTATTAACGACTCCTTCAAATGATTTTTTATTTGAATATTTTTCATATCCATCATCATAAGAAAATTTTATTTCCTCTTCTCCTGAACCATATAAAATAATATCTTGAATTTTTTTTGATAAATCTTTCCAGGGTGTTTCTAAGGAAAAATTATAATGCTTTGCTAAAGAAGATAATGTTTGAGCATAATACAGAGTTGAGCTTGATGCCCAGGGAACAATAGCACCATCTATTAAAGTTTTTTTTTCATTAGGAATTATTAATTTTGGATCTATATAAAGATCAACTCCAATTCCTTCACATTCTGGACATGCACCATAGGGACTATTAAAAGAAAAAAGTCTTGGTTCTATCTCCTCGATTGTAAAACCACTCTCGGGACATGCAAATTTTGAGGAGAACACCAATTTTTCATTTTTCTTAAATTCTTTTGGAAGATTTTCATTTGTAAAATCTACATAAGCAAGACCGTCTGATAATGATAAGGTAGTTTCAATACTTTCTGCAATTCTTTGTTGTTCTTTTTTGTCATTAACAAAACCATCTACATAAATATCTATATCATGTTTAATATTTTTATTTAAAGTTGGAGACTTATCGATTTCATAAATTTTTCCATCGATTTTTGCTTTTTGAAAACCTCTTTTTTTATATCCAAGTAATTCTTTTTTATACTCTCCCTTTCTTCCTCTAACTACAGGAGCATAAATTTGAATCTTAGATTGTTTTGGCAAATCTAAAATTCGATCCACCATTTCTGAGACAGTTTGTGACTTAATAGGTTTTCCAGTAAATGGAGAATAAGGAATGCCAATTCTTGCGTATAAAACACGCATATAATCATAAATTTCAGTAACTGTTGCAACGATCGATCTTGGATTTTTAGAGGTTGTTTTTTGCTCAATAGATATTGCTGGTGAAAGACCTTCTATTAAATCAACATCGGGTTTTCTCATTCTATCCAAAAATTGTCGAGCATAAGCTGATAAGCTTTCAACATATCTTCTCTGACCTTCAGCATAAATTGTATCAAACGCCAATGATGATTTTCCAGAACCAGACAAACCGGTGATCGTTATTAATTTATCTCTTGGAATCTCAACTGAAATATTTTTTAAATTATGCTCCCGAGCACCTTTAATAACGATTTTTGTGACAGTATTGCTCATGTTTTTCAGTAAATATTATTCTTTTAATTTGATTGATCTGATATAATAAACATCAAATTCTTAGTTCAAAAAAAGATCTATATTATGGCAGGCAGCTTAAATAAAGTTTTATTAATTGGCAGACTTGGAAACGATCCTGAAATCAAACAAATGCAAAATGGAAAAAGTGTTGCAAGACTAAGTATTGCAACTTCTGAAAGCTGGAAAGACAAAAATACTGGAGAAAGAAAAGAAAAAACGGAATGGCATAGAGTTGTTATTTTTAATGAAGGCTTAGTAAGCGTTGTTCAGAAATACTTAAAAAAAGGAGCTCAAGTTTATATAGAAGGTCAATTAAATACAAATAAATATACGGATAGCAATGGACAGGAAAAATATAGTACTCAAATTGTATTACAAGGCTACAATTCTTCCCTTACAATGTTGGATGGAAAAAATTCATCATCTGGAGATAACAAAAAAATTGAAGGTAGCCAATTACCTTCTGATGATATGCCTGATATTTCACAAGATCCAGACGATAAAGTTCCTTTTTAAATTTCCTTCATGAGTGAAGACTTAAAAAAAGAAAATCAGAAAAATAAAAAATACAGTTCTGTTCAGATTGTGGATGAGATGAAGACTTCATACTTATCATACGCGATGAGCGTAATTATAAGTAGAGCCTTACCAGATGCAAGAGATGGATTAAAACCTGTGCATAGAAGGATTATCTACGCGATGTATAAAGGTGGATATGACTGGTCAAAACAATTTAGAAAATCAGCTCGAGTAGTTGGAGATGTAATCGGTAAATATCATCCACATGGAGACCAAGCTGTCTATGACGCTTTAGTAAGATTAGCTCAAGATTTCTCAATGAGTGTTAAATTATTAGATGGTCAGGGAAATTTTGGTTCTATGGATGGAGATAGGGCTGCAGCAATGCGTTATACGGAGACTAGATTAGCAAAAATTTCTGAATACTTGGTTGCTGATATTGAAAAAAATACAATTGATTATCAAAATAATTATGACGACACCGAATTAGAGCCTACTGTTTTACCTGCCCAATTTCCAAACTTACTTGTAAATGGTGCAGGAGGTATCGCTGTCGGAATGGCAACAAATATTCCACCTCACAATCTTGGTGAAATTATTGATGGAACGCTTGCCTATATTGATAATAATGAAATTTCTATAGATGAATTAATCAAATTAATTCCAGGACCCGATTTTCCAACGGGTGGTTTGATAATTGGAAAAGATGCGATCAAGACAGGGTATAAAACTGGAAGAGGTTCAATTAAATTAAGAGGAGAAATTGATACTGAAGAAGAAAAAAAAGACAAAACTGTAGTGGTAATAAAATCAGTACCATTTCAAACTAATAAATCTTTATTAATTGAAAAAATTGCTCTTTTAGTAAGAGAAAAAAAAATTGAAGGGATATCAGACATTAGAGATGAATCGAATAAAGAAGGTGTAAGAATAGTAATTGAATTAAAAAGAGGTGTATCAAGCGAAGTAATTATCAATCAACTTTATAAATATTCACCAATTGAATCATCTTTTGGTTTTAATACGCTTGCAATACTTAATGGAAAACCAGAATTATTAAATTTAAAACAATTTATAAAAGTTTTTGTAGAGTTTAGAGAAAAAGTTTTAATCAAAAGAACTTTATTCGATTTAAAAAAAGCAAAAGATCGAGTTCATATATTAATTGGATTATTCATAGCAATAGAAAATATTGATGAAATTATAGCTATAATTCGTAAATGTAAAAATCCTGTTGAAGCAAAGTCTATTCTTCAAAATAAGCAATGGAATTTTAAAAAATCAAAAATTAATAAAGAAGTTTTAGATATTAGCGATTTATATAATAAGGATCAGTATCATTTATCGGATCATCAGATTAGAGCAATTTTAGAACTAAGACTTCAGAAGCTTACAGCGATTGGATATGAGGAAATTAATCAAGAAATAAAAGAACTTTATGCCCTAATTGTTCAGTATAAAAAAATTCTAAATGATAGAGAAACATTATTATCTCAAATTAAAAATGAACTTAAAGATATTAAAACTAAGTTTGCAAATCCTAGAAAAACTAAAATTATAAATCAAGTTGGCACTTTTGATATTGAAGATGTTGTTCAAAAAGAAGATGTTATTATTACAATTACTAATAAAGGATATATTAAAAGAAGTCCTTTAAGCTCTATTAGAGTTCAAAAAAGAGGTGGCAAAGGAAGAACAGGTATCACAACGAGAGATGAGGATTTTGTAAATCAAATATTTACTGCCAATACTCATACACCTATTCTTTTCTTTTCATCAAAAGGAATTGTTTATAAATTAAAAGCATGGAAAATTCCTGAAGGTTCTAATCAGTCTAAAGGTAAAGCTCTACATAGTATTCTTCCATTGAAAGAAGGTCATATCATCACTTCAATTATGCCTTTGCCAAGTGATGAGTCTTTATGGGCAAAAATGAAAATTATATTTGCTACTGCTAATGGAAAGGTTAGAAAAAATAGTCTTTTAGACTTTGAAAATATTCAACAAAGTGGAAAAATCGCTATGAAATTGGAAGATAACGATACAATTGTTGGAATTAAAATTTTAGATGATGATGATGACTTTTTATTAAGTTCAAAAAATGGAAAAGCTTTAAGAGTTCAATCTAAAAAATTAAGACTTTTTAAAGGGAGATCATCTAAAGGAATAAAAGGAATGTCCTTAAAAAAAGATGATAAAATTATTTCATTATCAATTTTAAAGAGTGTAAAAATTACATCTGATGAAGCAAAGTCATATATAAAAGCTTCTCGGTTAGAAAAAGATTTAGATGAAACACCCGATGATGATAATGAAAAAACTAAAATAATAAAACTATCTAATAAACAAATTCAGGAATTTAAAAACAAAGAACAATATATTTTAACTGTAACTGAAAATGGATATGGAAAACGATCATCTGCTTACGAATACAGAGTAAGCGGTAGAGGAGGGCAGGGAATTATTAATATTATAAGTTCGGAAAGAAATGGTAGCGTCGCCTCAACATTTACAATTAATCATGAAGATCAAATAATGTTAATTACTGATAAAGGTCAGATGATTAGATGTAATGTAAAAGATATTAGAATTACAGGCAGAAATACTCAAGGTGTTAGAATTTTTAATCTTGCCGAAGATGAAAAAGTTGTTTCTGCTGCTAGAGTAGAAGATACATCGGAGGAAAATAATTAATGGATCAAAGAGCCAAAATCTATCAACCTGTAAAAACAGCTATGCAATCAGGAAAGGCTAGAACAAAATTTTGGATTTTAGAATTTAGTAAATCCAATTCTAACAAAGATTTTGTAATGGGATGGACATCATCAACAAATACTAATGAACAAGTTAAGTTAAAATTTGAAACACAAGAACAAGCAATTGCTTATGCTAAACAAAATAATATTCCATTTGATCTAACAATGCACAAAAAAAATAAGCTCATTATTAAGGCTTATGCTGACAATTTTTTAAATAATGTTTAAAAGTTTTTTTTTTAATAAAAAGTGGATTTTGTGGTCTTGGGGTGGAGGATTATTATTAATTTTTTCATTACTAATCCAAGTATCAATAACTGTTAAAATCAATGAATGGTACAAAGGTTTTTATGATTTATTACAAAATGCCACGAAAAGTAATATTTCAGAATTTTGGAATAAAATTTATATTTTTTGTTATTTAGCATTCCCTTATGTGATCCTTGCAACTTTTACTGGTTTTTTTACAAGAGTTTATTCTTTGCGTTGGCGCGAAGCTATGACTTTTGATTACATTCCCTTATGGAAAAATAGTGCCGAAAATATAGAAGGTGCATCACAAAGGATTCAAGAAGATACAAGTAGATTTGCAAAAATTGTAGAAAGCCTAGGACTTCAAGTTATTAGAGGTATTATGACTTTAATTGCTTTTATTCCTATACTTTGGGGCCTATCTTCTGGAATTCAAATAGAATTTTTAAAAAAAATTCCAGGATCTTTAGTTTGGGTGTCCTTATTAGTAAGTTTAGGCGGACTGATAATTAGCTGGTTTGTTGGAATTAAATTACCAGGTCTTGAATATAATAACCAGAAAGTAGAAGCGTCATTTAGAAAAGAATTAGTGTATGGAGAGGATGATCGATTAAAATATGCAAAACCTGACACTGTATTTGAATTATTTTCAGGAATTAAATTTAACTATCACCGACTTTTTTATAATTATGGTTATTTTGATATATGGGTAAATTTATACGACCAATTTATGGTTATTGTTCCGTATTTAGTAATGGCCCCAAGTTTATTTTCAGGTGTAATAACGCTTGGAGTTATAGTTCAAGTTTCAAATGCATTTCAAAGAGTTCATAATAGTTTTTCCTTGTTTATTCATCAATGGACTACAATTACAGAATTAAGGTCTATTTACAAAAGATTAGGAGAATTTGAAATTGCAATTGGTTATAAAAAAAATTAACCAGTATCTATTATATTTAATATTTTATCTTTTTTAAAAAACTTAAGGAGCATACTAAATTTATCAATTGATAAATTAGTATCCGTGTAAAAATCACTTTCTTTTTTAGCTAATTCAAAAAGATGAGCATGATGCATTGGGTCTGCTACTATGAAATCTTTTTCACCACTTTGTTTGTAACCAATAATATCTCCAAACCCTCTTAATTTTAAATCTTGTTCAGATATATAAAAACCATCATTAGAATCTTTAAGAATTTTAAGTCTTTTTTTTCCATTTTCACTTATTGATTTTGAATATATTAAAATACACTCACCATCTTCATTTCCTCTACCAACCCTTCCTCTTAGCTGATGTAATTGGGCTAAACCAAATCTTTCTGAATTCTCAATTATAATAGTATTTGAGTTTGTATTATCTACTCCAACCTCAACTACTGTAGTTGATATTAATATTGAAAATTTTTTATCTAAAAAATCTTTCATTACCTTAATTTTTTCATCATTTTTTAAATTACCGTGCAGTACAGCAATATTTTCAGGAAAATATTTCTTTAGATATTCAAATCTATCTATTACGGGGGTTAACTTTACTTTTTTACTTTCTTCAATTAATGGACAAATCCAATAAATTTGTTGTTTGGTTTCAATTTTTTTTTTTATTAAATTAATTAAATCAGGAATTTTATTTTCAGGAATTATATTGGTTACAATTTTGGTTTTTTTAAACGGCTTTTCTCTAAGCGTAGAAATATCCATATCGCCATAAGTTGATAAAATTAGAGTTCTAGGTATTGGTGTAGCACTCATCAGCAACACATCACAGTTGTTACCTCCTTTTTCTGAAAGGTTTATTCTTTGTTTAACACCAAATTTATGTTGTTCATCTATAATAATTAAACCTAAATTATTAAATGTCACACTTTCTTGAAATAAAGAATGAGTTCCTATTAAAAAATTAATTTTTCCATCAATAAGTTCTTTTTTAATTTCATTTTGTTTTTTTTTATTTATGCCACTACTTAAAATTTCAACTTTAATATCTAATCCATGGGTTATTGATTTAATTAAATTTAAATGTTGTGTTGCTAATATTTCAGTTGGACACATTAAGGCAACTTGAAAACCAGAAGCTATAACATTAATTCCAGAAATGATTGATATTATAGTTTTTCCTGAACCCACATCACCTTGAAGTAATCTTAACATTTTTTTACTTTTACGAAGATCATCTTCAATTTCTTTAATAATATTTTCTTGATCTTCCGTTAAGGCAAAAGACAAATTTTTAATTATTTTATCTTTATATACTGATGAAAATAATTTAGGTTTTTTATAAATAGTTAAATTTTTTTTTTTAATTTGTGAAAAAATTAATAGATTAGAAAATATTTCATCAAATGAGATTCTTTCATAAGCTAAAGAATTTTTGTTTAAATCTTCTAATTTTTTTGGGTTATGAAGTTGAATTAATGAATCTTTAAAATTAAACCATTTATTATTTTTAATAACTATATCTCTATGCCATTCCGGAACGTCTGGTATACTTTTTGAGATATTTTCATAAATCTTATTTATAGTCTTGTTAGAAATGCCTTTTAATGAACTATAAGTCGGCATTATTTTGCTAACTTTTTCTTCATTGTTAACAGAAGTAATATAATCAGGATTAGTGATCTGGAATTTGCTTTTATAAATATTAATTTTTCCACTAATAATGACCTCACTATTAAGAGGAAGCATTTCTTTAATATAATTTTCTCTAGAATTAAAAAAAACAATGTTTATTTCTCCAGTATCGTCGTAACATTGAACGGTATTTGGAAGTCTTCTTATTCTTGGGAAGTTATGTTTTTTTACTTTAACAAATATTGTGCTAATTTTTCCTACTTCTAGATTATTTAACTTAGGACAATGCGTTCTATCAATTAATCCATAGGGGAAATTAAAAATTAAATCAATATTAGTCTCAATTTTTTTTTCATTAAATAACTTTTGGATTTTTGGTCCTATTCCTTTTGTTTTAGAAATTGGATTAAAAAAAAAATTGAAGTTTTTATCTATCATTTAAAGACTTATATTAATTAAGATATATATATTAGTTATGAATAATTTAATAAAAAAACTTTTATATCGCGCTAATCACAGAGGTACAAAAGAAATGGATTTGTTAATTGGTGGATTTGCTAATGAAAACTTAAAAAAATTAACTTTTGAAGAATTAAAAGAATTTGAACTTTTATTAAATTTTACTGATAAAGAATTAAGCTCCTGGTTAGTGGATAATAAAAAAAATATCGAATTAGAAAATTTTTCTGTATCAACAAAAATTAAAAATTTTAATTTGAAATTTTAATTAATATAGAATCAAATTAATAAAATATTGGCGGAGAGGGTGGGATTTGAACCCACGAACGAGTTGCCCCGTTGCTAGTTTTCAAGACTAGTGCTTTCAACCGCTCAGCCACCTCTCCTTGATTAATGACTTTAAATGTTGGCTATGTTAGAAAAAAGTTATGAATATTTACCCTAAATTTAAAATATTTCTAATTATTTATTTATTTCTAATATCTAATCCTAATATTTCATTATCAAATGAAAAATTTAATGAGTGGTTAATTGGTTTTAAAGCCAGAGCAATAACTCAGGGAGTTTCAAAAGAAACCGTTGAAAATGCATTGAAAAATGCAAAATATTTAGAAAGAATTGTTGCTTTGGATAGAAAGCAGCCAGAATTTTTTGAAAAAACTTATGAGTATATAGACAAAAGAGTAGATGAGAAAAGAATCCAAACTGGAAAAATTCTTTTAAATGAAAATTTAACTCTGCTTGAGAAAGTTAATACTAAATTTAAAGTCGATAAAGAAATTTTAGTAGCCTTATGGGGAATAGAAACAAATTTTGGTGTTAACAAGGGAAAGGTAGATATTATTTCAGCTTTATCAACATTATCCTTTGATAACCGGAGACCAGAATATTTTGAAAAGGAATTAATTATACTTTTAAAATTAATTGATAACAAAACAATAAAATATGAGAGTCTAAATGGTTCATGGGCTGGAGCTATTGGGAACTTTCAATTTATGCCATCAACGATTCAAAAATATGCAGTTAATTTTGATGAGGTTGCAGATATTGATTTAATAAATTCATTTCAAGATTCACTTGCATCTGCTGCTAATTATTTAAAAACAATAGGCTGGAACGAAAAAGATAAATGGGGATTTGAAATTAAAATAGATAAAAATTTTGATAACAATTTAATTAATTCAGACTCTAGAAATCTTAAAAACATAATCTCAATCGCACAATTAAAATCATTAGGTTTTAAGAACAAAGATGGAAGCGAGATTATGTATCCTGATAAAAAAGAAGGCTGGTTAATAAGACCAGATGGAGATGATGGCCCAATGTATATTGTTTTTGATAATTTTTTAAGATTATTGGAATGGAATAGATCTTTGCGCTTTGCAATAACAGTTGGAACTCTTTCTGATAAAATAAAAATTTAAAATGAGAAATAAGATAGTTATTTTATTTTTTTTTTTAATTACATCTTGTCAAAATTTCTCAACTTCTGAAAAAAATATTACTTATGAAAAAATTGGCTTTGCAGAATTCTCTAAAAATAATGAAGTAATTCACAGAAATATACCTCCGAATACTCAAATTAAAGTTACTAATTTATTAAATAAAAAAAATATTGTTTTAAATATTAATAAAAATTCTGAATTTAAAAAGGAAAGAGAAATTATTATTCCTGATAAATATTTGGACTTATTAGAGCTAAATTTGGGATTACCAATAGTTAAAATTGAAACTATTAGAAATAATAAAACTTTTATAGCAGATAAAGTAAAAATTTTTGAAGAGGAAAAGAAAATACAACAAAATATAGAAACTCAAAATGTTGATATTATTGATTTATCTAAAAATAATTTCTCAAATGAAAACGTTTTAAAAAAAATTACAATTTTCTACGGTGATTTTATTTTTAAAAATTCCGCTTTAGATTTAGTTAGTTTATTAAAAAAAGAGATTAAAAATATTAATCCAATAATTCTTCAAGTTAATAAAAAATACAGAGTAAAAGTAGCAACTATTAGTGATATTAGTGAATTTGATATTTTTTTTAAAAAAATAGTAAATACTAAGTTTGAAAATTATAATATAACCCTTGAATGATTTGGAAAAATTTTTTTCTTTCAATATTTATTCTACTTAATCTTACTTCCGTTAATTATTCTCAAATAAATATTCCTGATAAAGTTAAACAAGGAATTGTTATTGATCACTCTAGTGGAGCAGTATTAGCTGAAAAAAATGCTGATCAAAAAATATCTCCAGCCTCAATGACAAAAATTATGACAGCAGTAATTGTCTTTGATCAACTTAAGAGTAAAAAAATTAAACTTACAGATCAATTTATTGTTTCTAAAAAAGCACGTGAAGCAACTAAATCAGGTGAATCTACAATGTTTCTGGTGCCAGGGGACAAAGTTTCGATTGAAGATTTATTAAGAGGTCTAATCATAGTCTCTGGGGTCGATGCATCAATTGTTTTGGCAGAAGGAATTGCTGGAACTGAAGAACAGTTTGTAAACATAATGAATGAAAAAGCTAAAGAAATAAAAATGATAAATACAAATTTTAGTAATTCATCTGGAACTTTTAGCCAAACTAACTACTCAACTGTAAGAGACATTGCTTTGTTATCTTCTTATTTAATAAATAACTATATGCAGTATTATAAATATTTTAAGGAGAAAGATTTTGCATGGGCAAGAACCGGAGGAAATCCAGTTAAACAAGAAAATAGGAATGTTTTACTTTCTATGGATGAAGGCGTTGATGGAATTAAAACCGGACATTTAAAAGATAGTAAATATTCAATTGCTGTTACGAAAAAAAAGGACAATAGAAGAATAATTGTTGTCATCAGTGGTTTGCCTACAATGTCATCTAGAGCAGAAACTTCTAAAATATTATTAAATAACGCTTTTAATAAAATTGATCTTGTTAAAATTAATTATGACAAGGATAAGTTTAAAATTAAAATATGGAATGGTAGTTCATCATATTTAGACGTGAGAGGAATTAATAAAGATGGAATTTTTATTAATCTTCCAAAAAATTTAAAAAATCCAAAGATTAAAATGGAATTAGAATACGAATATCCATTACAATTACCTATTAAAAAATTTGAAAAAGTTGCAGTTCTTAGAATTTATAATAATAAAGAACTTATAGATACTGAGGATTTATTTGCTCAAAAAGACATAACTGACAAAAATATATTTTTTAGAGGAATTCAAAATATCAATTATTATATATGGCGATAAAAAAACCTCTTTTTATCTGCTTTGAAGGAGTTGAGGGCTCTGGAAAATCAACACAGGCAAAATTACTATACAAATTTATTAAAAAGAAAATTACTAAAAATGTAATTTTAACTAGAGAACCTGGTGGAACAATATTTTCAGAAAAAATAAGAAATTTAATACTAGATAAAAAAACTAATATTAGTCCGTTGAGCGAATTTTTACTTTTAATGGCTGCAAGAAATGAACATATTATTAATAAAATAAATTTTTATCTAAAAAAAAAATTTATTATTATTTGTGACAGATTTTTTTACTCAACATTAGCTTACCAACATTATTTGGAAGGTATGGATAAAAAATTTATATTTAGTATTCAAAAAAAAATTTTTAATAAAATTCATCCAGATTTAACTTTTTTGATCGATTTAAATATAAATGAATCTAAAATTAGAATAAGGAAAAGATCAAAAAAAACAAACAGATTTGATAAACTTTCAAGTTATCACTTCAATAAAGTTAGAAATGGTTTTTTAAAAATTTCTAAATTGTATAAGAATAAAATTACTATAGTAGATGGTAACAAGCCCCTCAATGAAATTCATAATTATATAACTAAAAAAACATTAAAGGTGTTAAATGCAAGACTTTAATTTTCTTAATATTGAAACTTTAAATAAATACCAAAGATTTTTATATGGACATGATGATTCATTTAATAACCTTTCTAGTTTGCAAAAAAAACAAAAATTACCAAACAAAATTATATTTAGCGGAAGTGATGGGATCGGTAAGGCAACTTTTATTTTCCATCTAATAAACTTTATATTGTCCAATAATGAGGAAGGTGCTTACAATATTAATATTAAAGAAATTATACAAAACAATACTAGTTACTTAGATTTAATTAATAACACTAATTTTAATTTTAAACATTTAAAGGTTGATGATTATAAAAAAATAATAAGTATAGAAGAAACAAGAGAAATTATAAATTTCTTTACCAAGTCATCCATAAATAACAAACCTAAAATATTTTTTTTAGAATGCGCAGAAAATCTTAATAAAAATTCTTCAAATTCGATTTTAAAAATATTAGAAGAATTGCCTGAAAATAATTATTTTTTTATATCCTATACTGAGAATAAATTTTTATTAGAGACTATTAAATCAAGATGTTTTGTTTACAGGCTTTTTTTAAATTCAAAAGAAAGTACTTTTATTAAAGAAAAAATATTGAAGCAATTTGAAGTAAATGGTCCAATTATTAAAAATTTGACACCAGGAATAAATCTAAAAATAAATACTCTATTTAATGAATTAAATATTAACGAAAAAGATTTTGCTACAAAGGTTTTAACTATCCAAAATTTTTATTTGGAAGAAAAATATAATAAAATATTAGATTTAATGCATTTTTATATTGAAAATTATTTAAATGAAAAATTAGAAAAAAATAACTTTTTTAAAAATTTTAGAATAAGAAACAAAATTAATAATATTATTTACAATATCAATTCAATTAATAATGAAATAAAAAGTAGTTTTTATGAAATTAATATGCTGCTTGGAATTAAATAATGAAAAATTTTTATCTAACTACACCAATTTATTATCCTTCAGCAAAACCACATATGGGTCACGCTTATTCAAGTATATCTGCGGATGTTATAGCCAGGTTTAAAAGAATAGAAGGATATAATGTTAATTTTTTAACTGGTACAGATGAGCATGGTCTGAAAATTCAAAGAGCTGCAGAACAACAAAAAAAAGATCCTAAATTGTTTTGTGATGAAATTTCTATAAATTTTATCGACCTTGCAAAGAGACTTAATCTTACAAATACAGATTTTATTAGAACTACTGAAAATAGACACAAATCTACTGTTTCCAAACTATGGAATATTCTAGAAGAAAAAAAAGAAATTTATATTTCTAAGTATTCAGGTTGGTATTCTGTATCTGATGAGGCGTTCTATACAGAGGATGAGATAGAAACTAAATCAGATTTAAAAACTTCTAAAATTTCAGGATCAAAAGTTGAATGGATGGAAGAGGAATCTTATTTTTTTAGACTATCAAAATGGCAAGAGCCATTATTAAAATATTATGAGGATAATCCTGAATTTATTTCTCCAACAAGTAGAAAAAATGAAGTTATCAGCTTTGTTAAAAGTGGACTTAAAGATCTTTCTATAAGCAGAACTTCTTTTAAATGGGGAATACCTGTTCCTAATAACGATAAACATGTAATTTACGTATGGCTTGATGCTCTTACAAACTACATAAGTGCTTTAAATTATTTCGAAAAAGATAATAAAAATGAATTTTGGCCTGCAGATGCTCATATCATAGGCAAAGATATTATAAGATTTCACTGTGTTTACTGGCCAGCCTTTTTATTAGCAGCTGGAATTAAGCCTCCAAAAAAAGTTTTTGCCCATGGCTGGATACTTTCTGGAGAAGAAAAAATGTCTAAATCAAAAGGAAATATTTTAGATCCTTTGGAAATTATAGAAAATTATGGATTAGATGAAATTAGATATTATCTAATGAAAGAGGTTATTTATGGAGAGGATGGAAAAATAACTCCAGAAAATCTAATTAATTGTATTAATAGTGATTTAGCTAACAATATTGGAAACCTCTATCAGAGAATAAGTTCAATTGTTCATAACAAATTAAATTCTATAATTCCCGTATGTAAACCAAAAGAAAGTTCTGACCTAAAAATATTAAATCTAGTTGAAGATAATTTAGATTTATTAATTAAAACTTTTAACAAATATGAAATTCATAATTATTTAAAAAATATTATTCAATTATGCTCGGAAGTTAATAAATATGTTAATGACTCAGCGCCATGGTCTTTAAAAGACGATAATTTAGAAAAAAGAAATATAATAATATATTCGGTTTTGGAATTTATGAGAAAAATTTCTATTTTATTGCAACCCATTATTCCAGAAAAAGCTAAAATAATTTTAGACTCATTAAATATTAATCAAAATGAAAGATTCATTAAAAATATAAATAAAAATTTCACCCTTAAGCAGAATTCTAAAATTCAAAAAATAAATATTCTATTTAAAAAACAATGATAATAGATTCTCATTGTCATCTTGATTATGAACCCTTGATTAATAATATTGATCAAGTTCTATTAAACGCTAAAAAAGAGAATATTACTAATTTACTTACTATTGGTACTAGTCTTGAAAGTTCAAAAAAAGTTTTAGAAATAGTCAGTAAATATCCTAATGTGTACGGTGCTATTGGAATTCATCCTAATTCAACAACAGGTAACTTAGATAAATTAGATGAAATTCTTATGCTAAAAAAAAAGAATAAAAAGATAATAGCTTTTGGAGAAACGGGATTAGATTATTTTTACAAACGTAGTGATAAAAAAGACCAAATTATTGCATTTGAGAAACATGTTGAATTTTCAATATCTGAGAAAATACCTGTAATAATTCATACAAGAGATGCGGATGATGATACTATTTCAATTGTAAAAAAATATTATAAAAAAACAAATTTTTTAATTCATTGTTTTACAGGAAATTTAGAATTTGCAAAAAATTTACTAAATCTTAACTGCTTAATTTCATTTAGCGGAATAATTACCTTTAAAAAATCTAACGATTTAAGAGATGTTGTAAAATATGTTCCTTTAGAAAAAATGTTAATAGAAACAGACTCTCCTTATTTAAGTCCTGATCCGTTTAGAGGAAAAAGTAACGAACCTGCAAATGTAAAAATTGTAGCTGAAACTGTAGCTTCTATTAAACAAATATCTTTTGAACAAGTTGCTACCTCAACAACAGCTAATTTTAATAATTTTTTTTTATATGGAAAAAACTGAAGTAATTTTACTAGGTTGTGGAAGTTCAGTGGGTGTTCCAAGAATAGATGGTTATTGGGGTAAAGCCGATAAAAAAAATAAAAAAAATAAAAGAATGAGATGTTCTTTATTTATAAAATATAAAGACATGAATATATTAATAGACACTTCTCCAGATTTAAAAAATCAACTTTTAAATAATAAAATTAAAAAAATTGATTTTGTCATATATACGCATGATCATGCTGATCAAACTCATGGAATTAATGAACTTAGACCACTTTTTTGGATTCATAAAAAAAGAATACCTATTTATGCTGATAAAAAAACATCATAATTATTTGTTAAATTCTTTTAAATACTTATTCGTAAAACAAAGCAAATATTATAAACCAATATTAAAACTGAACGTTATTAAAAGTAATTTCTTTTTAATGAAAAATAAAAACTCTATTCAATTAGAAATGATTAAAGTTAGACATGGCGATATTAATTCTAATGGATATTTATTTAATAAAATAGCCTATATTAGCGATTGCAGCTCAATATCAAATAAATCTTTAAAAAGATTAATGAACTTAAAATTATTAATTATAGATTGTTTAAAATTTAAAAAACATGCAACACATTTAAATTTTCAAAAATGCTTATCATACATTAAAAAAATAAAACCTAAAAAAACTATACTTAACTAATTTACATAGTGATATTGATTATTCATTTCTTAAAAAAAAACTATTAAAAATATCTTCAAGTATCATTCCTGGTTATGATGGATTAAAGGTTATTATTTAATGAAAAATAAAGAAAAAATTGCAATATTACTTACCTAATAAAGAAGACTATATACTTTAAATAATGCTGCCGCTGCCTCTATCTGGGTAAATGATTTTAATAAAAGAGATATAGTTAATAAACAATTAAATTTTTGGTATTTCTTACTTCTTATAAATATTCTTTAACAAAAAATTTTATCAATTTAAAAAAAAAATTTAATTACATTTTAAATAATAGTTATTTATTATATTAAAAATTTTATTAAAAAATTACCAAAATCTATAAAAGTTATAGTTAAATTCACAATAGACCTCATTTAATTTTTTTTTATTAATAAGAATAAATTTCCAAAAATATAAATTAATATTAGTATTTTCATAATGATCCATATGACATTAAGAGGATCTAAGATCTATCAATGAAAAAATAAATATTATTCAAAAATTGTAGATAAAATTATTTTTGTAAGCTAATATGTTACAGAAAAGATTTTATTATAATTTAAATAATTTTTTACCAACGAAAGGTGAAGTTATTTATCCCTCAACTAAATTATTATAATCATAATTTTAAAAAAAAACTTAAGAAAGATAAAATTATTATTTTTGCTGGAAAATTAAATTCAGTCAAAAGGTTATAATTTATTTATGAGTACTGCAGTTATTAAAATTTTAAATAAATATAAAGACTTGGACAAGCGATATAGTCGCTGGCAATGAAAAGAGAGAATCATACAATTTTTATCATCGAAAAATTAAAAATCTATAGACTGGTTGTCTCATAAACAAATTATGAAATTTTTATAAAAAATCTAAATATTGCAGTAATTCCTTCAACTTGGGATGAACCATTTGGTAGAACTGCTATGGAAGCTGCTTCAGATATGAGGATGTGCTTTCAATAATTTGCGAAAAAGGGAGGATTAATAGAAACATAACTAATCCATGATTATTCTTAAATTAATTAACTCAAAAAGAACTTTTTGATGAAACTAAATAAAATTAATAAATTCTCCTTCATTAAAATTCAAAATTTAATTATAAAAATAGAAAAATTAATTTTAATAATAATTATAGAACAATATGCAATTTTTAAATACAATCTAAAAAAAGTAAATAATATTTATAAAGTTAACATTATCATGAATAATATTGTAAAAGTTTTACACATTACAGATTTCCACCTAAGACATAGTTCTAGGTTATATTATATCAATCTAGCTAAGAAAATTAAACTAATGGTTTTATTAAAGAAATAATTTTATACCGTAAATGAGTTAAGCGAAAGAGATTTTGATCAACAAAATTATTTTTTTTTGATAAAAATAATATACAATAATAAATATTATTGAAAATATTGAAAATCTAAGTCCTAATTTTATTAGGTCCATGGACACTGTAATAGAATAAATATTGAAACTTTGAATATTATTAAAAGATTCGTATCCAAATATTAAAATAGCTCAATGGTATGTAGATTCATTTAATTCCAACAGGACCGGATTACAATTCTCATTTAAAAACCTTTATAGAAAAATATTATAATTATGTAGATTGTTCTTTTGTAACAAGCAGATCATTAATAACATTCAAACTTCTATTCCTAAAAATAAACATAATATTTTTATATCCCAAATCCCAGTGCATCTGATACATTTGAAAATCTTAAATTTATATAAAACACAAAATCATGATTTATGATATTTTTTATTGCATGTCAGCCACGGAGTTACATAGAGGCACTCTTAAAAAAATTTTATAAAGATTGAATGAAAGATTTTATATTTAATTTAAAAATATTAATTACTAAATCTGATGATATTACTTGACAATTTATTTGGTTTTAATAATATTCAACCAATATGGGGTGATCAGTATTATAAAAGAATTATCCCAAGTCAAAAATGGCATTAAATTTGAGCAGAGGTTTGCCCTTCAAATGGTATTCGAGCGATAGAATATGCCTCATTCAGTTCCAAACGGCATCACAACTTTTATTGATAGAGCTACAAAACTTGATGATTTCTTTTCTGATAATGAAGTTGTTTTTTATAAAAATTTTAATGAATTAATCAGTTTAATAAGTGAACTTTATAAAACAATGATGATAAAAGAAAAAAAATTGGAAAAAATGGAAGAATAAAATACAATACTTTTTTTAACAGCACTATTGTTGCAAAATTTATTATCTCTGAAAAGACTTTAAACTTAAAATTATCATGAAAAATACTGTTTGGGAAAAATAAAATTTATATATATTTATAAGTCTATTTAGACAGCATTATTTTTAAATAAATTAGACTCTTTTATATATCTTCTAACCATAGATGTTGTTTTATGACCTGTCATATTCATAATACTTTTTTCATCAGCACCATGAACCAGCTGCAACTGTTGCAAATCCAGATCTTAAACTATGACCAGAGTATTTTTTTGGGTCAAATCCAGCTGATGATAAATATTTTTTTATTAAAATTGCTACCATTTTGTCAGAAATATTAAATACAAAACCATTTTTTAATTTAGAAATTTCAATCCAATTTTTTAAAAAAGTAACTGGACAAAAACTTTTATCTTTAAAATAGGGGATTGCTTTAATCATACCTTCTCCTGATTGATCGGTTTTAGATCGTTTAATAAAAATTTTAACTCCTTCTTTTGTAAATTCTAAATCTTCAAAATCAATATTAACAAGTTCAGATCTTCTAAAACCACCTGAAAAGCCTATTAACAATAAAGCTTTATCTCTTGATTTCTTAATTTCATTTATTTCAGACTTATCAATAATATTAATAATTTCTTTTAACTCATTAATTAAAATTGGATTTTTTGATTTTTGAAACACACCCTTCTTTCTTTGTATTCCCATCAAATTTTCAATAATTAAAGGATGTTTAATATCTATATAATGCCCTTTAAGTTTATGAATGACGCTAATAGAAGCTAATCTACGTTTTAATGTGCTAACTTTAGAATTTGAGGATAGGTGAGTTATATAAAATGAAACAATCTTAGGATCAGCTGGCAATGCTTTGAAATTATTTTTTTTACAAAAATCCACAAAGTGATTAAAATCAGATTTGTAGGCTCTAATTGTATTTGCTGATTTAGAGGATCTTATATTGTCTAAAGTTTCTAATTCTATAGTGCTAATATCTTTAACTATATTTGACATAAATTTCCGATAACCATTAATTATCGGAAATAATAATACAACTATAAATTGATGTCAATATCGTGGAAAATGACTATTTATCATTATTAATGCTTCTTAAATTCGATAACTTTGAGATTAAACTTAATCTAGATAAGTCTGAAACAGCATTAAAATTAAGCAAATTAAGCTCATTTAAGGCCCAAATAAACACTTGGGGTGAAGAGATATACTTCGAAACCAAGAATCTAGGCATTAAACCCGATAAAAACGCTAGAGATATTGTTACTTTTGGAGAGGTAGCCTATTGGTGCGAAGGTCATTCAATAGCAATAGGCTTTGGAAAAACACCAGTTTCTACTGGAAATGAGATTAGATTAGTCTCAAAAGTTAATGTTTTCGCCACTTTTAGCACCTCTTCAAAAGTATTAAATAACCTTAAAAAGTTAGATAATAACAGTAAAGTTAGTATAATAATGTAATACTTTAAGTTTATATAAATATATATATAAAACAATAAGATATATATGTATACTAAAGTATTACTTTATATTTAAGTAACTATATTAATAATAACTCCTTCCAGGCTTTTCTACTCTCCAACTTTGAGAACTTCCCAATTTACCCTTATTAATTGGCTCATGTAGGATTTACCCATCCACCATAAATTGACCAGTTAATTCTTGGTTTTACGTAGTTAAATTTGAACTGCTCTTTTTGCTTTGCTCTTGCCTTTTCAAGCTCAGCTTTACGTTCAGCATCTCTCTTTTTCTGATAAGCATCTAAATCATCATAGACAGGTTCAATCTTTTTAACCTCCTCTTCTGGTTTAGATATTTCAACAACTGGCTTTCTAGCTTTTTTGCCAGTCATTGACTCATACAAAGCAGGATCATTAACCTCCATAAAAGGTCCCCACTTCTCAATAAATTGATTTTGAGTTTGTTTTATGAGCTGATTAAAAGTTGGCTTTGTTTTGACACGGCTATCACTTTTATAGCGAGGATTAGAGAGAAAAACCCTTCTATTTCGCCCATAATAGCTGATTTTACTAGTCAGAAATATCTCTCATTTTTTACCTCCTTTTCTTCTCTTTTGAGCCTTTAAAAGAAGATCCTCAAACAATTGAACGCGTCCAATTAATCTTCCTTCAATGGTATTTAGTTTCAACAAAGAACTTCCAGCATTGGAGTCTCTTGTGAATGCAACACCGATTAAAGATTGATTTTTTAGAACTCGATTCTGATCTTCTTTTTTAAAATCAGCGTGAGTGATTTTATCTGAGGCTTTAGGTTTGTAAGTGTCAGCATCATATTCCAGAATTTCATTTCCATAAATTCCGGTCTCTATGACTCCAACCCTTCTCAATCTCCATAATAACTCAACGAGTTTTATAAAGATCTCTTCTTCATAAGCACCTATTGGCTCATACACTTTAAACATGCTATTCTTTAAAAGTATTAAATTCTTCAATACTTTCGCCAATAATCACATGTTTTTCAGCGGTTAAGCCATGAGTAAGAGCATTGCCACTCACCTTCTCTTTTCCAGATAAAGTTCTAGGGCCAGTGCTCTTCTTAGCGTTTAGTCTATTAGCTCTAACCTTATTGTTAGAAACTATTTTTAGTTTAGGCATAATTCTCCTTGTAATTATTTAAAATTACTATTAGTCAACGCGCAGCAATGAGCTGAGTGCTGACACACATTATTTTTATGAGATGCCCACCAAATGGCTTTATTTAAGGGCGCGTAATTTTAAAGACTTACGAAACTTAAGAGCTTAAAGCTCGCAGGAATTAATCCTGACTACTACTCTGTCAATATCGTCAAAAAGCCTTCATTTTCAATGATAATTTCAATATTTGTATAGGAATTTATGGGATTAATTTTAAATCTATAAATATTTAAAATCTATAAAATTAATTTCTAAAGTTTTTAATGATATTCTTTGTAGTTGTTATCAATTCTATTTTTAAATTCTTCTAGAGATATTGTTCTATCTTTATCAAGTTTCATCATTCTGTGTATCATTCTATGACAATTAGCACATAACATTGCAAAGTCGTCAGCTGATCTCTGAAGTTTTTTATCTAAATCTACTTTGGACTTAACTTTAAATTTAGGTTCAATATGATGAGCTTCTATATAATCTTTTTTTTCACTATAATTTATATAAATTTTATCATATCTAAAACCACAGGCTTCGCAGGTATAATTTTTATCTTTTTTTAATTTTCTTATAAATTTTGGATCAGTTTGAATGATTTGATTTTCTAAATTGATATGTCTGATTATTTTTTTTTCATAACCTACTGATGCTTGTTCTTGATCAAAAGTATTTTGAGAAGTTAAACCTTCAGAAACTCCACCTCTCTCTATTGCTTTTCTATATAAATCAATCATTTGTATAAAATCATCTCTTAATTCCTGTTCTGTTGGAAGTTTTTTAGTTTTATAGATTTTGCCAAATGCACAACTTTTAACCCAACGTTCTCTTTTAAGATTTTCTTTTTCTAATACTGTAGTTGAAATATCTTTAAAAAAATTTTTATGTTCTGGTAATTTTTTGTTTAAATAAATAGCACGCGTTTTTAATATATGATCAACGTCTTTTGGATAATTTAATCTAACATTTGTTTCTCCTTGTCCTAAACCAAATAGTATTAATTTTTCATTTTTACTTACTGCATAAACCGGATAAAAACCCATTTCTGCAGAGATCTTTCCATTTGGCTTTTGACAAACAGATTTATTAAGTATTGCAATCCAAGGAGTGTCAGCCCAATTTCCGTCTCCTGGACTTGCATCAACAATCATATCATCAAGTAAAATATTTTTAAAAATATCTGAGATTATTACTGGAATTTCTCTTCTGATATAATTAGCTAAAATATTTCCAGGAGGAATTTTTGCTGGTTTTTTAGGAACTACTGTTTTTAATCTTTCTTTTTGAAATTCTGATGAGATTTTAATTAAAACTTCCCTTAGACTCATTTTTACTTTTTTATTTCAAATCTCCTACTGCTCCTACTGAAATTATAAATTTCATAGCATCTTCAAAATTCATATTTAAGAAAATTAGATCTTTTTTAGGAACTAATATTAGAAATCCGCTCGTTGGGTTTGGTGTTGTAGGGATAAAAACACTCATTAAATTATCATTTATTTTTGGAGATATAGGCTTTCCAGTTTCATTAGTTGCAAAACCTACAGCCCATGCACCTGGCCTTGGAAATTCAATAAGAACAACTTTTTTATTTGCTGATCCATCATCTTGAAAGCTTTTGGTAAATTGAGTTACACCAGAATA
>CBDDYR010000004.1:0-153462 GCA_965235635.1 Fontibacterium meridianamericanum (SeqCode) | reverse complement strand
AACATTCATTGCAGTTCTGCCAATGAGTGTCCACATGATCATTCCCATAACATAATCGAGAACAAGGACCCAAATCGGCATAGTATTTAAATTAAATTTTTTTTTGAAATATTCATGGGGCGAATAAATCGCCCCATGAGAAAAAGTTATTTAAGCGTTTCTGATGACAGTTTTGCCTGAAGCTATTCTAACTTCATCCACCATGTCCATCACGGCTTTTGATTCTGGCTTAGTGACTAAACTCACGGAAACCATGGCAATCAAGCTAGCTAAAGCTCCAGGAATACCAAATCGTAAGTTGTCAACAAATATCCAGTGAATGTCTTTCCAAGGCGTTGCACCCATGAAGAATGTGATATCTTTATTTGGAACACCGACCCAAACTAGGTACCATGTTCCAACGATAAGACCCACAAGCATTCCCGCAATCGCACCTGAACGAGTTGCTCTCTTCCACCATACACCAAGAACAAGTGGGAAGAACAATCCAGACATTGCAAAGTCAAACGCCCACGCAACGGCTCCTAATATACCTGTAAGTCTGAATGATGCCATAATGGCAGCTCCAGATCCAAGGACAACTAGAAGAACACGAGCAACGATTAATCTCGCTTTAACAGAAGCTTTAGGATCAATCATTTTGTAGTAGATGTCGTGAGAGATTGCATTCGCCATAGCAAGAATTAGACCATCCGCAGTCGACATTGCAGCTGCTAATCCACCCGCAGCAACAAGGCCAGAGATCACGTATGGAAGACCCGCTATTTCAGGAGTTGCAAGAACAACCACGTCTTCATTCATGAACCATTCGCTTAATTGCAGAATGCCATCATTGTTAAGGTCAACAATTTTCACCTGTCCAACCGCTAACCAGTTTTTCACCCATTCAATTTGCGATAACATCAGCAATTTTCTTTCCGATAATTGCTGTAGGCAAATTAGGATCCATCAAGCTAATTTTAGACACTGTTGCTAGCATTGGTGCTGATAAATAAAGTAGACCAATGAAGAATAGTGACCAGCCAACAGATCTTCTAGCTGAAGTTACAGTAGGAGTTGTGAAATACCTCATTAAAATATGAGGTAAAGACGCTGTTCCGATCATCATACAAAGTGCAAGAGAGATATATCTCCAAGCAACTTCATGACCTGCTGGAACTGCCGAATGACCGCTTACAATGTATTTAAGCGCTGTAGCATTTCCAAGTGCATCGGATGGTATTTTTGCAGCATCCATGACATCCTTACTATGTTTCACAAGACCATATTGTTGTTCAAGTGCAGCAAGTCTTGCCACCTCATCTCCTAACATGACATGTGGGAATATTCCGTAATTGAATTTCCAAGATATCCAGAAGATTGGTATCAAGTAAGCAATAATCAACACTATATACTGCGCAACTTGTGACCAAGTCACAGATCTCATTCCACCTAGCATAGAGCAAAGCAGAATAGTAATTAAACCTGTCCAGCATCCAAATTCAAATGACACAGGGAAAGCTGGTGTACTTAGAGCTTTCTGTGCAATGCTTCCAGTTGCTGTGATTTGTGCTGTCACATAAGTGAATGACGCAATTAATAGAATTAATACCGCGCAGAATCGTGCAAAGTTTCCACCGTATCGAGCTCCGATAAAATCTGGAACTGTGTAACATCCAAATTTTCTAAGATATGGAGCAAGTAGAGTTGACACTAACACGTATCCACCCGTCCAACCAATTAGGAATGCCATGTAGGTATATCCACCAAAGTAGATACCACCTGCCATTGCAACAAACGATGCACCTGACATCCAGTCAGCTGCTGTTGCCATTCCGTTAAATACGGTCGGAACTTTTTTTCCTGCTAAGTAATATTCATCAACATCAGTCGTTCTCGAGATCCAACCAATTAATGCATAGATTAATATTGTGAAACCCACGAACATAAGTCCGATGTTTCTTCCAGACACACCCATTTTCTCAGCGATGCCCATCACGATGATGAACAATAAGAAACCTCCGGTATACGTACCGTAGATTTTAGGTAGGTCTTGGATAAATTGTTTAGAAGTTTTAGCCATTGCTATTCCTCCTCCCTGTCCGCATCAGAGAAACCGAATTCGTTATCGATTTTCTCTTGTCGGTTATTAGACCAGAAAATTAAAATGATAAACGAAAGCATCGAGCCTTGCGCTGTCATATAATATCCTAGTTTATAACCTAAAAAGCTTACGGTGTTTAAATCAGCCGCAAACATGAAGACTACTGTTGAGAAGAAGAACCAGATCAATAAAGTTATGATCATCAGGCGCTTAGTTGCCTGCCAATGGGCTTCTTGTTTTGGACTAGCCATTGTTTCCCCCTTTGTTTATTTGATTAAAGACTATTTGAGTTGTATTTATTAGTAAAGATGAAATTGCTTAACAAAACTGAGTATTTAAGCGAAATTTAGCGCAAGGAACATGGTTAAACAAGTTATAGGTGTATTTAAAGATTTTTTAATAAATCCTGTTAAAAAATTATTTTTAGGTGAAAAAAAAATTAAAAATTTTGATGATCTTCAAAATTTTATAAGCAAAAAATCTGCTTACGTATCTCAATTCACTCTTTATGGATATTTAAGAACCAGAATGGGTGGAATTAATTTTTACAAATCTTTAAATGATATCCCCTTTAATACCTCCGTTAATATTGCAAGATGGAATATTTTTTTAGTTTCAGTTCAAGATTTATTATTGTTTACATTTTCCTACATTTACAACAAGCATGATCGAAATGTTGTAACTGATGCAAGTTCATTTTTTAAAAAAATTTTAGAAGAACAGCAACCCTTTGGTCTTGAAGTTGAATTAAAAAATAAATCTATCAAGGAATTTGAAGAGAGAATTAAAAAAGTAAATTGGCATATGTGTTATAAAGTAAAACCCTTCGAGAAAAGTTGTGAGGCACTTTTTATTTGGGCGCCGATTGCAGATCAATTAAAAGATTTAGATAAAGAGATTGTCATTAACTCGATGGATGTTCAGTGGCAAAATGTTATGATTGATTTTGTAAAAATTCTTCAACCCTTTAATGAGAATGTCAGATAAATTTAAAAAATATGCTGAGCAATCTTTAAAAGAAGCATCTGAAAGAAAGAAAAAAGAAAATCAGCTTAAAAAACAAAAAGAAATAAACGGACCCAAAGGATTAGAGCCCACTCGTTATGGAGATTGGGAGACTAAAGGAATTACTTACGACTTTTAGATTATTTATTTAATCTATTGTCGATTAAACTTTGCACCACCGTTGGATCCGCAAGTGTTGAGGTATCGCCAAGATTTTCAAATTGATTCTCAGCAACTTTTCTAAGAATTCTTCTCATAATTTTGCCGGATCTAGTTTTTGGTAAGCCTGGCGTGTAATGAATAAGATCTGGTGTTGCAAGAGGCCCAATAATTTTTCTAACTAAGTCTTTTAATTCTTTTGTTAGAGCATCAGATCCAGTTTCGCCGACTTTTAAAGTTACATAACAGTATAAACCTTGTCCTTTGATATCGTGCGGGTATCCAACAACAGCGGCTTCAGCAACTTTCGGATGAGCTACAAATGCGCTTTCTATTTCAGCAGTTCCAAGATTATGACCTGATACAATAATTACATCATCTACTCGTCCTGTGATCCAATAGTATCCATCTTCATCTCTTCGGCAGCCATCACCTGTGAAATATTTTCCGTCATGTTGTGAAAAATAAGTATCAATAAATCTTTGATGATCTCCATAAACCGTTCGCATTTGTCCTGGCCAAGAATCTGCCATACATAATCTACCTTCACAGGCACCTTTTAGTTCATTGCCTTTTTCGTCAAGAACTGCAGGTTTAATTCCATAAAATGGTTTTGTTGCAGAACCTGGTTTTAAATCAATAGCACCAGGTTGAGGAGTAATTAAAATTCCACCTGTTTCAGTTTGCCACCAAGTATCAACGATTGGACAACGAGAGTCGCCTACAACTTTATGATACCAAATCCAAGCTTCAGGATTAATAGGTTCGCCTACAGAACCTAAAAGTTTTAGTGATTTTCTGCTTGTTTTTTTTACCATCGCATCACCCTCACGCATTAAAGCTCTAAGTGCTGTTGGGGCTGTGTAGAAAATATTTACTTTGTGTTTATCAATTACTTGCCAGAAACGACTTGCATCAGGATAACTTGGAACTCCTTCAAATACTAAAGTGGTTGCTCCGTTAGATAGCGGGCCATAGACAATATAACTATGTCCTGTCACCCAACCGATATCTGCAGTGCACCAATAAATATCTCCATCCTTATAATCAAAAACATATTGATGTGTCATTGATGCGTAAACTAAGTAGCCCCCAGTTGTGTGCATTGCCCCTTTAGGTTTTCCTGTTGATCCAGAAGTATAAAGAATAAATAAAGGATCTTCGGCATTCATTTCTTCAGGTTTGCAAGTTGTAGACATTTTGGAAGTTAATTCGTGATACCAAACGTCACGTTTTGAATCGAAAGATACGTTACCGCCAGTTCTTTTTAGAACAATACATTTCTTAACCGCAGGACATTTCTTTAATGCTTCATCAATATTTTTCTTTAAAGGAATTACTTTTTGACCTCTCAACCCTTCATCAGCGGTAATAACAAATTCTGATTTACAATCTAAAATTCTGTTAACAATAGAGTCTGGAGAAAACCCACCAAATACTACTGAATGAATTGCTCCAATTCGAGTACAAGCAAGCATCGCATAAACTCCTTCTGGAACCATGGGCATATAAATTGTAACTCGATCACCTTTTTTAACTCCAATTTCTTTTAATCCGTTTGCAAGTTTGCAAACTTCATCGCTTAATTGTTGATAGGTAATATTTTTTGATTCTTTTGGATCATCTCCTTCAAAAATAATAGCTGTTTGATTTGCTCTTTTTGGTAGATGTCGATCGATACAATTGTAAGAAACATTCGTAGTTCCATCGTAGAACCATTTAATAGAAACTTTTTTTGTGCTGTAAGTTACTTCTTTGACTTTAGTGTAAGGTTTAAACCAATGAATTCTTTTTCCCTCATCCGCCCAAAACTTTTCATTGTTCTCAATAGATTCTTTGTACTTTGCCTCGTAAGTTGATTTATTAACGTATGAATTTTTTGACCATTCTGTAGGTACTTTAAAAAGTTTTTCGCTCACTAATTCCCCCTTATTTTTTTCAAATTCTACCCATCTTAGATATGATTTTCCAGCTTTTTGAATCTATAGGCATTACTGATAATCTGCTTTGTTTTATTAGAGGTAAATGAGAAATTGCCTTATTTTCTTTAATATCAGCAAGTGAAACAGGTTCGATTAAGTCTTTATAATAGGCAACTTGAACTGCCACAAATTTTTTTTCTTTATCAGTTGGATCAGTAAATGCTGGTTTAATAATTTTTACTATTCCAATAATTTTTTTATCTTCATTAGAATGGTAAAAAAAACAAAGATCACCACTCTTCATTTGTTTTAAATAATTTGCAGCTTGATAATTTCTAACTCCATCCCAAACAGTTCCTTTAGAACCTGCTTTTTTTTGATCTTCAAAAGACCATACCGAGGGTTCTGATTTTACTAGCCAGTAGTTCATGTAAATTTTTTTGTATTTTTAAGGGGTGTTCGTGTCAAAACAAAGCCAAACTTATCTATATAAATCAATGTTTTTTAAAATTAAGCAGTATAAAAATTAGTATTTTACCCCGGCCCCTTTTAAGAATGGCGCATCAGGATCTAAAGGCCATCTTGGTTTTGCAAGAACTTCAAGATGATCTTCAATTCCTTTTTTAAACCTTTCAATTCCAGCCCAAGCGATCATAACTCCATTATCGCTACAAAGTTCAATGGGAGGAAAGAAGTTTTTAAAACCCATTTCATAACTTAATTTATCTAAATTGTTTCTAATGCTTTTGTTTGAAGCAACACCACCCGATATTACAAAAACTTTTTTTTCTTTTTTATATTTAGAAACAAATTCATTCATGGCTGATTTACATTTTATGTAAAGAATTTCATTAATTGTTTTTTGAAAAGAAGCTGCAAGATTTTCTTTATCTTTTTTAGATTTTATTTTTGATGATACTTGTAAAATCGCAGTTTTTAAACCTGCAAACGATAAATTACATCCTGGATGATTTAAGATGGGTTTTGGTAAAATATAAGTTGTTTCATCTCCATTTTTTGCGAGCTCTTCAATTTTAGGTCCGCCTGGAAATTCAAGACCAATCATTTTTGCTGTTTTGTCAAAAGTTTCTCCAAGAGCATCATCAATGGTTGTTCCAATTCTTTTATATTTTCCAATTCCTTCAACAATTAAAAATTGAGTATGTCCTCCTGAAACCAAAAGTAGAAGATAAGGAAAATCTATTTTGTTAAAAATTCTAACCGTAAGAGCGTGAGCCTCTAAATGGTTAATTGCAAGAAACGGTTTTTTTAAAATTCCTGCAATACTTTTTCCAGCACTTAATCCAACCATCAAACAAACTAAAAGACCCGGACCTGCTGTTGCTGCAATGCCGTCGATTTCTTCAAATTTACATTTACTATCGTCTATGGCTTTTTTTATAATAAGATCAATCTTTTCAGCGTGTGATCTTGCTGCATTTTCTGGAACAACTCCTCCAAATTTTAAATGTTCATCAACTTGGCTAGAGACTACATTTGATAATATATTAACATTTCCTTTCACATCTTCTTTTACAATGGCTGCAGCAGTTTCATCACAACTGGTCTCGATTCCAAGGAAAGTTAATTCTTTTTTCATAGATGTATTGAGTGTGCTCACCTGTCGCTATAAAAAGTAGCGATAATATACAGCAAAATGTTATTAAATCAGCAAAATGTTAAGAAATAGAAATATTATTATTGGAACGAGAGGAAGCAGATTATCACTTGCGCAAACTGAACATTTTAGAGATGAACTTTTGCTTGCTTATCCAGGCGTTAAATCTGAACAACTTATTATTAAGATTATAAAAACATCAGGCGATAAATTTAAAACAGAAAATTTAGGCATGATGGGTGGCAAAGGATTATTTGTTAAAGAACTAGAAGAATGTTTGCTTGAAAAAACCATTGATGTTGCTGTTCATTCTCTAAAAGATGTACCAACCTTTTCATCAAATAAATTATCCCTGGGTTGCTTTTTAAAAAGAACAGATGAGCGAGACGCATTCTTGTCTCCAGTTGCAAATTCATTTGCAAATTTAAAACCAGGCTCTACAGTTGGCACTTCCTCAGTTAGAAGATTTTCTCAACTAAAAAGATTAAGAGATGATTTAAAAATTGTACCTATTAGAGGAAATATCGACACAAGGATTAATAAGATGAAAGAAGGAATTTACGATTCTATAGTGCTTGCGGCATCAGGATTAAAAAGATTAGGATTTCATTCGGAAGTAAAAGAGTATTTTGAAAAAGACACAATTATTCCATCTGCAGGACAAGGAATTATAACTGTTCAATGTCGAGAAGAAGACTCTGCTGTTAAAGAAATTCTAAAGACAGTTAATGATAAAGAAACCCAAATTTTAGCTGAAGCAGAACGTTCATTGTTAGAAGTATTAAATGGTGCTTGTGACACTCCGGTTGGTGCGAATGCTATTATTAATGATGAAGGGGAATTATTTTTGCAGGCGGAGTTATTATCTTTGGATGGAAAAAAATCTTTTAGAGCACATAAAACTGGTATTGTAGAAAAAGCAAAGACCATAGGAATTGATGTGGCTGAAGAAATTTTATCTAAAGCTGGAGAAGATTTTATTATTTCGGAGACAAAACTTGCACATACTATTCACAAAAAGTCAGAATAGTTCTGAAATTTTAGTTAAAAAATTTATTTCTCAAGGTCATCAAGTAACTAATTTTTCAATATTTAATATAAAACCAATATTAATCCCTAATATTGATTTTAAAAATTTTAGTTCGATTATTTTTACAAGTTCGAATGCAATTCATAATTTAAAAAAAATAGAAAACATAAATCATCTAAAATGTTTTTGTGTAGGTGAACAAACAGCTGCTACTGCAAAAAAGATTGGATTTTCAAATATAAAAATTGCCGGTGGTAATTATTCTGATCTTCGTGATCTTGTTTTTAAAACTTGCGATAAAAATATAGAAAAATTTATTTATATTCGAGGAGAGTTTGTTGCCAATGATTTAGAAAAAGATTTTAAACAACAAGGCTATCATTTAGAAAGTATTATTAGCTATACAACTGAAATAAACACAAACATAGATCTAAAATTAATTGATGATCTAAAAAATAAAAAAGTTGATGTTATATTTGTTTACTCAAAAAGAACTGCGGACCAATTGTTAAAGATAATTTTGAATCATAAACTTGTAGATGATCTAGGTAATTGTAGTTTGAATTGTATTAGCATTAACGTTGCAAATACCTTAAAAAGGCTGAAGTGGAAAAAAATTAAAATTTTTTCACCTGGTGAAGAAGAATTGTCATTATAATAGAAGGATTTTTAGTGATTATAGATGGAAAAAAATTTGCTCAAAAATTAAAAAAGAAAGTTAAAAAAGAAATTCAATTCATAAAAAAAAAAACAAGATTAACCCCTGGTCTTGCCGTTATTCTTTTAGGCCATCATGCTCCCAGTGAGATTTATGTTAGAAATAAACAAATTTCAGCTAGAGAAGTTGGTATTAATTCTAAAGTTTTAAGATTTAAAAGTTCCATTTCAGAAGCAAGATTGATTTCAGCTATTAGAAAATTAAATAAAGATAAAAAAGTGCACGGGATATTAGTTCAACTCCCTTTACCTAGTCATATTAATGGCCACAAAATTATCGAAGAAATTGATTCAAGAAAGGACGTTGATGGTTTTCACCCAACGAATGTTGGAAATTTATCATCAGGAAAAGATTCTTTAGTTCCTTGCACTCCTCTTGGATGTTATTTGATGATTAAGAGTGTTAGAAAAAATTTAGCAGGACTTAATGCGCTTGTCATTGGCAGATCTAATTTGAATGGTAAGCCGATGGCGCAATTATTATTAAAAGAAGATTGTACAGTTACTATCGGACACTCCAAAACAAAGAATTTAAAAGAATTATGTAAAAAAGCAGATATCGTTGTTGCAGCAGTTGGAAAGGCAAATTTAGTTAAAGGTGATTGGGTAAAAAAGGGAGCAATCGTGATTGATGTGGGTATTAACAGAATTGAAAAGAAAAAAGGTTATAAAATAGTAGGGGATGTTGAATTTAAAGAGGTAGTAAAAAAAGCAAAAGCGATCACGCCAGTCCCAGGAGGCGTTGGTCCTGTAACAATTGCATGTCTTTTAAATAATACTTTAAAAGCGTTTAAGAATATTAATTAATTATTTTCTAAGTAAGCGAGCGTTCTTTTTAATAAAATTTTCTACTCTTTTTTTATTAAAAGTTTTGTTTTCTTCAAAAGAAACATTTTTCATTGAGTAAATACTTTTATTGGAAATTCTTGAAACAATACTTACATTTCCTTTGTAAATTTTTAATTTAACAGTTCCTTGAACTTGCGATCTTTTTTGATCAATAATTTTTTGCAATTTTAGTCTTTCCTTTGAGTACCAAAATCCATTGTAAATTAATTCTGCAAATCTAGACATTACAGCGTCTTTTTTATGTGCAGTTTCTTTATCTAAAGTAAGAGACTCGATAGCTCTATGAGCGAATAAAAGAATAGTTCCACCCGGGGTTTCATAAACTCCACGAGATTTTATTCCAATAAATCTATTTTCAACAAGGTCCACTCTACCTACTCCATTTTTGCCACCAATATTATTTAAAAGAGAGAGTAATTTACTTGGAGAACATTTTTTATTGTTAATACTAATAGGATCACCATTTTTAAAACCAATAGTTACATAAGAGGCTTTATTTGGAGCCTTTTCAGGAGAAATTGTTCTTTGAAAAATAAATTCAGGAGCTTGCTTTGATGGATCTTCTAAAATTTTACCCTCAGTTGAAGTATGAAATAAATTGTCATCCACAGAAAATGGTGGAGCTCCTTTTTTATCACTCGGTACAGGAATATTATTTTTTTTAGCATATTTTATTAAATCGCTTCTCGATGCAAAGTCCCAATCACGCCATGGAGCAATAATTTTAATTTTTGGATTAAAATAATAGTAAGCAAGTTCAAATCTTACTTGATCATTACCTTTTCCCGTTGATCCATGGGATACGGCATCTGCTTTAAATTTTTTAGCAATTTCAATTTGACGTTTTGCAATAAGTGGTCGAGCGATAGAGGTGCCAAGCAAATAAATACCTTCATATAAAGCATTTCCTCTAATCATTGGAAAAATATAATCTTTTACAAAAACATCTTTTAGATCCTCGATAACAATATTTTTAACGCCAAGGTTTGTTGCGTTTTTAATTATTTTTTTTCTATCTATTTCTTGTCCAAGATCTGCAGTGTAGGCAATAACTTCCGCGTGATAGTTTTCTTGCAACCAACGTAAAATGACCGAAGTATCAAGGCCTCCAGAATAAGCTAAAACGATTTTTTTAACTTTTTTTTTCATTATTAAATGAAATTACATTTCTTTTTAGCAGTCTCATACGCTTCACTAAAACCGCTCAAAGAAAAAGTGTCGATAGTTTTAGAACCCTTAGCAGAAGTTGCGCTAATTTTTGCTTGTGAAGATTTTCTCATCAGTTCAATCATTGCTACTTCTTCTTCATATTTTGTAAGCCAAGCAAAATTATCTTCGGTTTCAAATTTGAATTCTTTTTTATCTATGGCAACATTGACTTTAGAAGATGTTTTATAATTGTAGCCACTGGTAATGCTTATTTCATTTTGTATTTTGTCATTAGATCTAAAACTTACAAATATTCTAGATTCTGCTCTATTAAGATTTTTTGGATCGGAGGCCACTGGGCTTGATACAGCATAGCAAACTTGTTGACCGTTAATATTAGTATTTTGTGCGGTCCAATTTTTAAATTGTCCATCCATTTTAATTTGAGCAAATATTTTTTGTTCAAAAGACAAAAGACAAATTATAGAAAAAAATAAAATTCTCACGGACATGGGTTTGAATATATTAATTGAACATTATTAATGTCTTTTATTACATCATTAGTTAGCGACAGATCAATACTATCAATATTTTTTTTAAGCTGCTCCATTGAGGTAGCGCCAATAATCGTTGAGGTTACAAATTTTTGAATAATACAAAATTGGATTGCCATTTGTGCGGGATCAATATTGTGTTTCTTTGCAACTTCATAATAAGCTTTGACTGCTGGCTCCGTATTTGGAGTTCTATATCTATCAAATCTATTTCCCCACAAAACTTCTCGAGTTCCTGCAGGTTTTTTTCCACCTAAATATTTTCCAGTTAAATGCCCTCCACCCAAAGGAGAGTATGCAAGTAGTCCAATTTTTTCTCTTATAGAAATTTCTGAAAGACCCACTTCATAACTTCGATTAATAAGACTGTAGGCATTTTGAATTGTTATGGGCTTTGGAATATTATGTTTTTCAGCAAGCTTTATATATTGGCTAGTACCCCATGGAGTTTCATTAGAAAGTCCGTAATATTTTATTTTTCCAGCCTTAATTAAAGAAGCCATTGCTTCCATAGTTTCAAGAATAGGCACTACATCATTCGTCTCGGTATGTTCATATTCAAGTCCACTGAACACATTTAAAGGTCTATCAGGCCAGTGTAGTTGATAAATATCAACGTGATCAATTTGTAAATTTTTTAAACTATTATCGATTGCTGTATTAATTTGTTTTTTATTTAGTCGAGTTTCTTTTTCGCCTGGTCTAATCCAGTTCATTCCGGATCTTCCAACAACTTTGTCTGCAATAATAATTTGATTTCTTTTTTTTGTTTTTTTTAACCAATTACCAATAATTCTGTTTGTTGCCCCGCAGGTTTCTTTTGTAGGGGGTATAGAATACAATTCAGCGGTATCAAAAAAATTAACCCCTTTCGAAACCGCATAGTCCATTTGTTCATAACCATCTTGTTCGGTATTTTGCATTGAACCCCAAGTCATTGTGCCAAGACAAATTTGACTAACGTTTAAATCGGTATTGGGTATTTTGTTAAATTTCATATTTTTTTAGTTTCAAAAAGATAATGGAATAGCCTTTTTTTAACCTTCTTGAAATGAACATATTTTAACATTATGTATTGGGTCAAACAAACATATAGGTAAAAAAAAATATGAACTTAAAGTATGGTCAAACAAGAGCTACGACACGTGCAGAATCGGGTGCCATAGATCAGGGCCTTAGATCCTACATGTTGAAGATCTACAATTACATGGCAACCGGTATTTTGGTTACAGGTTTTGTAGCGTTATTTTTATTTAAATATTCAGTAGTTACAAATGAAGCTGGTTCAATTACTGGCCTAACTAATTTAGGAAATGCAATTTATAATTCTGCATTAATGTGGGTGATTGCTTTTGCTCCTTTAGGAGTAGTAATGTGGATGAGTTTTGGTCTTGCGAAAATGAGCGCATCAAAAGCTCAAACATTGTTTTGGGTATTCGCAGCTTTAATGGGCGCATCCCTTTCTTCTATTTTTATGGTTTATGTTGGAGCGAGTATTGCTCGAGTATTTTTCATTACAGCAGCAACTTTTGCTACAATGAGTCTTTATGGCTACACAACAAAATCTGATTTGACTAAGCTTGGATCATTTTTAATGATGGGTTTAATCGGAGTCATTATTGCCTCAATCGTAAATATTTTTCTAAAATCTACACAACTAGATTTCATCGTTTCAATACTTGGAGTTATAATTTTTGTTGGTCTGACTGCTTATGACACACAAAAAATTAAAGATATGTATTTTGATGGTGGAGATTCAGAGGTAATGGCAAAAAAATCTATTATGGGAGCGTTAACTCTTTATTTAGATTTCATTAACCTTTTTGTAATGTTGTTAAGATTTTTTGGACAAAGAAGAGACTAATTAATTTTATTTATTAGCCCCGGTTCATCCGGGGCTATGGTATTAACCTAGAATAAAATCTCCAATACCTGCAAATAAATAGCAACCAACAAAAAAAATTATAAAAACTAAAATCCAGTAACAGTTAACTAATCTATTTTTAAAAATTTTTTTATTTGTAATTTTTAGAGGTTCTTTAGGTTCCCAAATTGATTTTTTGAATTTTCTAATATCATAACTATATTTCCAAAAATCTTTACTAGTTTGGTCTTGATCTCCTGTTTCAAATTTTTTTAAGTAATTAGATATAAAAATTAATAAATAAATTGAAATAGTTAGAGTTAAAATTGGCCAAAACGCTTTTGTTCCTAAAATAAAAAGTAAAATGATTGCGCCGATTATAAGAACATATGGATTTTTCATTGAATCATTTTTCTAATGATCAAGAAGATCGAAACTAATATTAGCGGAAGTAGAATAGCACCGATATAACCATATTCATCTAACACCCAATTTAAAAGAAAAAGAAAACAAATAATTCCTGCTATGACTGATAATAAATAAGTAATAAAATTTTTTGTCATGTTATAACTATAATTTAATTAAAGTGTAATTTCATTAAATTTAAAATTATTTTATCATTTAATTTTAGATTAATTTTTAGAGCATTTTTTTGAACAATACTTAACAAAATCCCAATTTTTTTCCCATTTTTTTCTCCAGAGAAATTCTCTCTTGCAATTTGGACAAATCTTCTTTGGTAATTGATTTTTTTTTCTCAACTTATTTAATAACTTTTAAATATTTTGTAGAATTTTTTTTTGAGATAATTTTTAATATCGAGTTTAAGTTATCGGAGCTTTTAATTATTAATCCACTCGCATCTTTTAATTGATACTTATTATTATCTTTTGAATTAAGTTTTTTTAAAATTTGAAAAAGAGGATTTTCAGTTGCTTTTCTATAGATCTCAAAACTTATCATAGTTTTGCTCATATAAATTCCATAGTCTTTCCATTCCCCCACAGAAACCATGGAACCATACAGATTCAAGATTTCATTCAGTTCTTTTTTGTTAAAAAAGTTTTCTTTAGTAAGATTATTATTTTTAATAAGATGAAGCTTCATGAATCAATTCTGTGTTTTTGAATAAGAGACACCTGCATAATTGTGAATATTAAAGTAATTGGTAATAGTCCAAAAACTTTAAATTGAACCCAAAAATCTTCACTTTGTGTTCTCCAAACCAGCTCATTTAATGCTGCTAGAAAAATAAAAAAATATATCCAACGTTTATTTAAAATATTCCAACCCTCATCAGAAATTTTAATAGACTCATCAAATAATTTTTTTAGCAAAGGTTGTTTTAAAAAGATTTGTCCATACAAAAGAATAAGCGCAAATATTATATTTAGAATTGTAGGCTTCATGTAAAAGAATATTTTATTATCAAAGAGAAGTGCTAGTCCGCCAAATAAAGTTACAACAATAGCACCTAGTATTGGTATTGTTGGAATTTTTTTATCTATTCGGTAAACAAAAAATACCGATATAATAGTTGCAATAATTAATGGAAGTATTGCATAAATCATTCCATATTTTCTATAGAAATAAAAAAAGATTAATAACGGACCAATATCTAATAAAAACTTTATGAGACCTTTATTCATTAAATTTTTAATAATTATTTATCTAATTATTTTAAACTTTAATTCATCTTTAGCAAAAGAATTTAAATATGATGTCCGCGCCTATAATTTGAATGTGATGGAGATTAATTTTAATATTGATGATGAGGTAAATAACAAAATAACTTTTAGCGCTGAAAGTGTCGGTATCGTTGGGTTTTTTGTAAAAGTTTTAGCAAAATCTAAAGTTGAATTTAATGATAAAAGTAAAAATACTTGGAAATATGAATATCGTTATGACAAACCAACTACTAATAAATATAGATTAAATAAAATCAATTTTTCTAAGGAAAAAGTTCTTAATTTTGAAACAGATCCTCCTCGGACTGAAGATTTAACTAAAAAAGTTCCATACAATAAAGAAGATTATTTTGGTGTGATTGATCCAATTTTTGCGGTTAAAAAATTATTTTTGATTGATAAAAAAAATCTTGATTGTGATAAAAAAATTAAAGTTTTTGATGGTAATATTTTTTACTACTTGGTGATGAAGAAAGAAAATGAAAAGATAGATTTTGATTCAATTTTTTCTAATTATAAAGGAAAATTACAAAAGTGTATTTTAACTTATCAACCCATATCAGGTTACATTCCAGGAGATCCTAATACGCCTGAGCAATTTAAAGTAGATCTTTATTTTGGGATTGTTGGGGATAACTATTTTCCAATTTATGCAACAACTAAAGGAAAAAAAGGAATTAGACTTAAGATGTATTTAGATACAATTCAGTGAGCTATTGAAATTTTTATAAGAATCACTACTTTAAATTTTAATGTTAGAGAAAAAATTAAACAAAGCTAAATTTTCAATTGGAGAAGTAGTAAGACATCGTTTGTTTGATTTTAGAGGCGTTATTTACGATGTAGATTTTCAATTTAATAATTCAGAGGAGTGGTATCAATCTATTCCAAAAGCAGCACGCCCTAGAAAAGATCAACCGTTTTATCATTTATTAGCTGAGAATGATGAGATCACTTATGAAGCTTATGTTTCAGAACAAAATTTAGTTGTTGATGATCCAAATGAGCCTGTAAGACATCCTTTAGTTAACGAAATATTTAAAGGAAAAAGAGGAAATCTTTACTTTAAGCCATCAAACTAGGTAGATTTTTACTGCCTTAATTCAAACATTTTTAACGCAAAAGATAGACAGATTAATTTATTAAATTTTAGTTAATACCTAACTGAGTTATTTTTGATCCCCAATCTCCCTTATCTCAGTTAGGTAAACTTCTAATCTTTCCAAACATGTAGTAAAAAAATCTAATTAAATGTTTGGAATATTTAAACCAAGAACTTTTTTTAACTTAGCGAATACCAGTATATTTTGGTTAAAGATAATTTTTGTTTTAGCACTTATTCTTGGTTTAATCTTAGCCTTAGTCTTTTCCCCAATTGATTATTTACAAAAAGATACGGTCAGAATTATGTATGTTCACGTACCATCCTCTTGGATTTCTTTATTTATTTTTTTAATTATTGGAATTTCATCATTCATAAGTTTAATTTTTAAAGTTAGAGTTTTTTCAGTTTACGCAAAAAGTTTAGCACCGATAGGATTAGTTTTTTCTTTAATATCTGTTGTGACAGGATCACTTTGGGGTTATCCAACGTGGGGAACTTTTTGGAGCTGGGATGGTAGGTTAACTTCAATGTTCATTTTAGTGTTAACTTATATTCTTTATGTTTTTTTGTGGTCGTTGATAAAAGATTATAATTCAGCTGAAAAAATTACTAATATTGTTGGTATCGTGGGATTAATAAATATTCCTATTATTAAATTTTCAGTTGCATGGTGGAACACCCTTCATCAGCCCGCAAGCATTACACTAACTGCCGCACCCACTATACATAGTTCAATGCTGGCGCCATTACTTATAATGTTTTTTAGCTTTTGTATTTTATCACTGATTATTTTCTTGATTAGATATAAATATGAAATTATAAATTTTAAAGTTAATAAAAAATGATTTTAGAATTTTTAAATATGGGTGGTTATGGTTTGTACATATGGTTATCATATGCATTTGCTGCTTTATCTTTAATTTCCCTTTATTACGTTTCAGTTAAAAAATTAAATTCTATTAAAAACATACGAACATCTTTATCAATCAGAAAAAATTGATGAAGCTTCAGTTTCAGCGCAAGCGAATAGATTTTAGTTTCATATCTAATTAAGTCCCGATATCTTCTTAAAAAATTTGTTTAAATACAATTATGATTTTTAGCAAATCTACAAAAAATAGATTAAAAATTTTTTCTTTAATAGCCATAGCGGCATTAATAATATTTTTTTTTATATATAATAATTTACAAAAAAATGTGGTGTATTTTTATGCACCTCAAGAAATAAAAAATTTAACAAATACTCCTGTTAGCAAGATTAGGCTTGGAGGTTTAGTTAAAGAAGGTTCATTAAAAAAAAATAATAATACTTATGTTTTTATTATTACTGATTTAAAAAATGAAATTTTTGTTGAGTATAATGGCTTATTGCCCAACTTATTTGTGGAAGGTAAAAGCGCAGTTGTAGAGGGTCTTTTAAAAGATAGAAAATATTTTATCGCAACTACGATACTTGCTAAGCATGATGAAAATTATATGCCGCCAGAAGTGGCAAATAGTTTGAAAAAAAATAAATCAAATAAATAATTATGGCCGGTTATATAGGTAATTTAGCCTTATTTTTATCTTTAATATTTAATTGTTTTTTAATTTTTTCATTCATTATTGGAATAAAAAATAATTTTAAAAATTCTAAAACAATTAATTTTTTTAATAATAGTATTTTTTTTTTATTATTAATTTCATTTTTAACTCTAATATATTGTTTTATTGTCTCTGATTTTTCCAATGTAGCTGTCTATCAAAATTCTCATACGACTAAGCCTTTAATATATAAAATATCAGGAGCGTGGGGTAACCACGAAGGCAGTATGGTTTTATTTATTTTAATATTATCATTATTTTCATTCGTATTTGTTAGAACAAAGGTTAGTGAAAAATTAAAATTTTATACAGTTTTTTTTCAAGCAATATTAATCTTAATTTTTTTACTTTTTTTAATTTTGACTTCGAACCCTTTTGATCAGATGGATCCAACGCCATCACAAGGTCTTGGTCTAAATCCTATTCTGCAAGATCCGTTACTTGCGATCCACCCCCCATTTTTATATTTTGGTTATGTTGGTTTTTCTTTAGTTTTTAGTTTTGCCCTTGCAGGATTAGTCACTAATAATTTTGATCAATCATGGAGTAAGATTGCAAATTTTTGGATTATTCTGCCCTGGTCTTTGCTGACTATTGGAATTGGTCTTGGATCTTTTTGGGCCTACTATGAATTAGGTTGGGGTGGATATTGGTTTTGGGATCCAGTTGAAAATGCATCATTAATGCCTTGGCTTGCCGCAACGGCTTTAATTCACTCTAACATTGTAACTTTTAAAAAAGATAAATTACACTCTTGGACGGCATTGCTTTCTATCTTTACTTTTGTAATGAGTTTGCTTGGAACCTTTTTAGTGAGGTCTGGAGTATTAAATTCTGTGCATGCTTTTGCAAATGATCCGTATAGAGGCGTATATATTTTAAGCACAATTTTGCTAATTACTTTTTTTTCATTAACTATCTTTATTATAAAGAGTCCGAAAAAATCTTTTTACGGAAAATACTCTTTTTTCCAAAGAGATAATTTTATTTTAATAAATAATTGTTTTTTATTATTTTTTCTTTCAGTTGTTTTGGTTGGAACAGTCTATCCTATTATTTTGGATGCTATTACTGGGAAAAGTATTTCAGTAGGTCCTATTTATTATCATACTATTTTAGCTCCCTTTTTATTTGTATTTTTATTTTTCATGTCTCATGGACCTCTTCTTAGTTGGAATAAAGAAGATAAATTTTTACAAATTAAAAATTTTAAAATCTTTTTTCCAATTTCAGTTGTAATTTCTTTAATAATTATTTTTTGGTTTTTTAATTATAAAGACATTATTTTAATATTAGGCCTGTTGTTCTCAGTGTATTTAATTGTCTCTGTTATATTTGATTGGATTTCACAAAAAAAATTAAGCTTAAATTTTGGTAGATTAGTATCCCATTTAGGATTTGGCATATTGATTTTTTCTATATTTATTAATGCTTATTTATCAAAGGAAATTAACGCAGCGATGAAAGTGGGAGATGAAATTAAAATTCAAGAATTTATTATTAAATTTAAAAGTATTAATAAAATTAATAAAGAGAATTATGAGGAAGTTTTTGGAAATTTTTTAGTAACTAATAAACAAAAACAAGTTGAATTAACTCCATCGATTAGAAAATATAATCAGCCAATTCAGTTTACCTCCGAGACAAGTATTAAGACTAATTTTATTGTAGATTATTACTTTGCAATTAATTTATCTGAATTTGAAAAAGATAAAATTATGGTTAGATTTTATTATAAGCCATTCATGTTTTGGATTTGGCTTTCTATATTGTTAATTGCTTTTGGGGGAGTTTATCAAACTTTTAGATTGAGAAATGAATAATAAATATAAAATTATAATTCTTGGAGTAACAATCATTATAATTTTTATTCTTTTCTTAAAGGTTTTAAATTCCAATAAAACTTACCAACCCAATCAAATGATTGGTAAAAAGATTCCAGATTTTATTTTAGATGATCTTTTTAATAAAAATACCAAGCTAGATAGTAAGATTTTATCAAGTAAAGATTTTAGTGTTTTAAATATATGGGCATCTTGGTGCATTCCTTGTCGTATTGAACACCCTTTTTTAATGGATTTAAAAAATAAAAATCAAATTAATATTATTGGTCTTAATTATAAAGATGAAAGTGGGAACGCAAAAAATTTTTTAAAAAATTATGGAAATCCTTACTCCTTAATAGGAGTTGATAAAAAAGGAGAAGTCGCAATTCAATTGGGTGCGTATGGAGTACCAGAGACATATGTTTTAAAAAAAGGAAAAATAATTTTAAAACACATTGGCCCACTTAATGAAGATGCTGTTAATAAAATATTAGAGTTAAAAAAATGAAAAAATTTATTTTTATATTTATTTTTTTAATTTTATCCTCCAATGTTTTTTCTACAAACGAAGAATTAAAAAACAAAATTTATAAAAATATTAGGTGTATTGTTTGTCAAGGACAGTCGATTTATGAGTCAAATTCAGATTTTGCAATTGATTTAAAAAAATTAATTTCTAAAAAATTGGACAGTGGAGAGAACGAAAAACAGATTTATGAATTTTTAATAAGTCGTTATGGAGACTGGATTGTCTTTAATCCAAGTTTAAATTTAAATAGCTTGGCCTTGTGGTTATTACCTTTAATTGTCTTTATGATTGGTGGATTTTTAATCTTCAGATTAAATAATAATAAAAAAAAGTAGAATCTTTATTGCATTTCCATCAATTTTATTAAATAAAGGCTCATAAAAATGAATTCAAAATTTATAAAATCTTTTGGAATAATCTCTTTATTATTTGTCTCTCTAGTCTCAACAGCTAGATCAGAGGGCTTTACTTTTTCAGTTGGAAAATTTGATCATAGTGATGACAGAACGAATGCTGGGATGTTTCAATTAGATTATGATTTTGACAAAACTCTTTTTGGTTCGCCAATTGGAGATTTTAAACCTGTTGTTGGATTTTTAGTGACAGACGATAATGCAAAGTATGGTTATGCAGGTGTTAGATTAGATTATAAATTAGCTAATAATTCAGTTTTGATAAGTCCAAGTTTTACACCTGGAGTTTTTGGCAAAGGTGATGGAAAAGATTTAGGTCATAATATTGAATTTAAAACACAAGTTAGAGCAGCTTTAAATTTAAGCTCAACATCTAATATTGGTATTTCGTACAGTCATATTTCAAACGCTAGCTTAGGCGATAAAAATCCGGGCGCAAATAATTACAGCATTAGTTTTCAAAAAAATTTCTAAAACTTTATAATGTCATTAGCTAGATGCTTTAATGTTGATGATTTTAGAAAGTTAGCAAAAAGAAGACTTCCTTCACCAATTTTCAATTACATCGATGGCGGCGCAGACGATGAGGTTACTTTAAAAAGAAATACTTCTGCATTTAATGATTGTGATTTAGTTCCAAGCGTTCTTAGAGATATAAGTTCTATCGATATGTCCACAACTGTTTTTGGACAGAAAATTGATATGCCATTATTTCTTGCGCCAACAGCAATGCATAGATTGTATCATCATGATGGTGAGAAAGCGACTTCGAGAGCAGCAGAAAAATTTGGAACCTTTTTTGGAATGTCGACAATTGCAACAACTAGCATTGAAGAGGTTGGTAATTTAACAAGCGGTCCAAAATTATTTCAATTGTACATTCATAAAGACAGAGGCTTAACAGATAATTTAATTGAGAGATGTCAAAGAGCAAATTTTAAAGCGTTATGTTTAACAGTAGATACTATTGTTGCGGGTAATAGAGAGCGCGATCATAGAACTGGATTTACAACGCCACCAAAATTAACTTTAGCAAGCCTTATAAGTTTTGCACTACATCCTGAGTGGACTTTAAATTATTTAATGCACGAAAGATTTAAACTCCCTAATCTTCCACATACTGAAAAAGATGGACAATCTATAGAAACTTCAGTGATCAATTATATTAATAGCCAATTTGATCCTACAATGAACTGGAAAGATGCTGAATATGTTGCAAAAAAATGGAAAGGTGCCTTTGCTATAAAAGGAATTGTATCAGTAGAGGATGCAAAAAAAGCAGTGGATATAGGCGCAACAGCAATCATGATCTCAAATCATGGTGGAAGACAACTAGATGCCTCTATGTCACCATTTGATGTTCTTGCAGATATCGTTGATGCTGTTGGAGATAAAGTAGATGTTATTTTAGATGGTGGAGTAAGAAGAGGAACTCATGTTTTAAAAGCTTTAGCACTTGGTGCAAAAGCGTGTTCATTTGGCAAAGGTTATTTATATGCATTATCCGCAGGAGGCCAACCAGGCGTTGAAGCAGTGCTTAGAATTATGCATGCTGAAATAAAAAGAGGAATGACTTTAATGGGCTGCAGAAATGTTAAAGAAATTACTAGAGATAAAGTAATTTTTAGAAAAAAATGAAATTAGCCGACAGTCTTTTTAAACTTGGCACTGAAAATGCCTTTGTTGTTCTTGCAAAAGCAAAAGCATTAGAAGCGCAAGGAAGAGAAATAATTAATTTAGGAATAGGTCAGCCAGATTTTAGAACACCAAAACACATTGTTGATGCTGCAAAAAAGGCCTTAGATGACGGTTTTCATGGTTACACGCCGGCAAATGGTCTCTTAGAATTAAGACAAGGAGTTTCACGTCACATTAAAAAAATGTACGGAGCAAATGTAGATGCTTCACGAGTGGTTATTATGCCAGGAGGAAAACCAACAATGTTCTTTGCAATGTTAATGTTTGGTCAGCCTGGTACAGAAATTATTTATCCTGAACCAGGATTTCCAATTTATGAATCCATGATCAATTACTCAGGAGCAAAAGCAGTTCCAATGTATTTAAGTGAAAAAAATAATTTTTCTTTTAAAGCTGAAGAGGTTTTAAAATTAATAAATGATAAAACACGCTTAATTATAATTAATAATCCACAAAATCCAACCGGGGGTCTCATTGAAAGAGAACAAATTGATAAACTTGTTGCAGGATTAAAAAGATTTCCAGAGGTCGCGATTTTAAGCGATGAAATTTATAGTAGACAAATTTATGATAATAAAAAAATGCCATCTTTTTTTAATTATCCAGAAATTTTTGATCGATTAATTGTTTTAGATGGTTGGAGCAAAACATATGCAATGACTGGTTGGCGTTTGGGCTGGAGCGTATGGCCAGAAAAAATTATTGAAGATATCACTCGATTATGTGTGAATGATCACTCATGCCCTTGTGCCTCGACTCAAATTGCAGGTCTTGCAGCATTAGATGGTCCACATGATTTTTTAGATGAAATGATGAGTCAATTTAATAGAAGAAGAAAATTAATTGTGGATGGTTTAAACAGCATTAAAGGGATTACATGCAATAATCCTGGTGGCGCTTTTTATGTATTTCCTAATATAAGCGGGACTGGAATGAATGGTAATGAGTTTGCAGATAAATGTTTAAATGAGGCAGGAGTTGCAATTATTCCAGGTGTTAGTTTTGGTAAATCTGCAAAAGATTTTGTAAGATTTAGTTTTGCTAATTCTTACGAGAATATAGAAAAAGCTTTAGAAAAAATTAAAAAAACTGTTGTCAAATAAAGTCTTTTTTTTCGATCTCAAAGACCTATATATATCAATTAAAATAATATAAGTTTTAAATATGTCCACGCTAGCAATGCCGCAGATTGATCAATCAGTTTTGAATGATAGAGAAAAAATTGTTCGCGATTTAAAAAGATTTACCAACCCGATAAATGTTATTGCGGATGCAGAAGGAATAGTTCCTTACGAAACAGACGCTTTAACAGCTTATAAGCAAAAACCAATGGTAGTGGTTCTTCCAGAAAGTACAGCTGAAGTTAGTGATATTTTAAAATATTGTCATAAAAATAATATTAAAGTTGTTCCAAGAGGTGCTGGAACAGGATTATCAGGAGGAGCATTGCCTCTTGCCGATTGTGTTTTGTTAGGATTGAGCAAATTTAATAAAATTTTAGAAATTGATTTTGAAAATAGATGTGTTGTGACTCAGCCTGGGGTTACAAATTTATCTTTAACAAAAGCTGTTGAACATAAAGGTTTTTACTATGCTCCTGACCCTTCAAGTCAAATAGCTTGTTCAATAGGTGGAAATATTGCCGAAAACTCTGGAGGAGTTCATTCTTTAAAATATGGAACAACAACAAACAATGTTCTTGGTGTTGAAATAGTTTTGATGGATGGAACGGTTATGAGATTTGGCGGAAAAAAATTAGAGTCCGAAGGTTACGATTTGTTAGGAATTATTACTGGATCAGAGGGATTGCTAGGCGTGTTAACAGAAGTAACTGTAAAAATTTTAAAAAAACCTCAGTCAGTTAAAGCTTTGCTCTTAGGTTTTCAAAGTGTTGAAAACGCAGGACAATGTGTTTCAGATATTATTTCAGGAGGAATTATTCCTGGTGGTATGGAGGTAATGGACAAGCCTTTGATTAAAGCAACAGATGATTATTCTAAAGCAGGTTATCCTAGGGATGTTGAAGCGATTTTAATTGTTGAATTAGATGGAACCGAAAGTGAAGTGAACGTTCTAATAAAAAAAGTTGAAGATATTGCAAAGAAAAATAAAGCAACCTATTTACGCATCAGTAAAAATGATGAAGAGAGATTAAGATTTTGGCTTGGAAGAAAAGCGGCATTCCCAGCAATTGGTGATATGTCGCCAGATTATTTATGTATGGACGGAACTATTCCTCGAAAAAAATTACCAGAAGTTTTAAGAGAAATTACTAAACTTTCACAAAAGCATGGCTTAAGAGTTGCAAATTGTTTTCATGCCGGTGATGGAAATTTACATCCATTAATTATGTTTGATTCAAATATAAAAAGTGAATTAAAAAGAGCTGAGAAATTTGGAGCCGATATTTTAAAATATTGTGTAAAAGTGGGGGGTGTTCTTACCGGCGAACATGGAGTTGGAATAGAGAAAAGAGATTTAATGTGTGAAATGTTTAATGATGAAGATATTCAACAGCAACTTCATATTAAGCAAGCATTTGACGACAAATCTCTTTTGAATCCTGGAAAAGTTTATCCAATTTTACATCGTTGTGCAGAGAGCGGAAAGATGCATGTTCATAAGGGAGATATAAAATTTAAAGATATTCCAAGATTTTAATGTCTGAAATTTATTCGCCAACAAGCGAAAGTGAAGTTGTTGACTTTATAAAAGATTGCAACTCACAAGAAATTCCAATTGAAATTAAAGGACATAATACAAAATCAATTGGTAGATTGATCCAATGTGCTAAATCTTTACATTTAAAAAATTTAAGCGGAATTATCGAATATTTTCCTGAAGAACTTTATATTAAAGTCAAAGCAGGAACTCCTCTTGAGTTAATTGAAGCTGAGCTTGATAAAAAAAATCAAGAATTATCATTTGAACCTTCAGACATGGGATTTTTATATAATGGGAGAAGTAATAAAGGGTCTGTAGGCGGAGCTGTTGCTTGCAATTTATCAGGATCACGTAGATTTAGAGCGGGCGCTTTAAGGGATCACATTCTAGGATTTAGGGGAGTTAATGGAAAAGGTGAGATTGTAAAATCAGGAGGAACAGTGGTTAAGAATGTAACAGGTTATGATGTTAGTAAACTTATTACTGGATCTTATGGAACTTTGGTTGCTTTAACAGAGATTGTATTAAAAGTTCAGCCCAAGAATGAGGAAACACAAACATTAATTGTTCATAATATTAACTTAAAGAGGGCTTTAGATATTTTTTCAAAAGCTATGCAAACATCTGTTGAGATTTCTGGCGCATGTTTTTATCCAGCAAAAGTATTAAAATTTTTTAAACTTAATGACCTAGATACATCAATGTCCATTACAGCAATTCGGCTTGAGGGACCAAGAATTTCAGTTTTAGAGAGAATTAATAATTTAAAAAAAGTATTTGATGAATATAAAAAAACAATATCAGTTCTTGAACATTATCAATCTAGAATTTTTTGGAAGGATACAACTGATTTACAGTTTTTTAATAATAGTACGAATGTAGTTTTAAAAATAATTTTACCACCAATCCATACAGATCAGTTTCTTAATAAATTTGAAAATGATGAATTAAAATATGTTGTAGATTGGGCAGGTAACTTGATTTGGATTGAGATCCCTGAGAACGATAGCGTGTTATTTAGACAATTAAGAACGGAAGCCATAAAGCTTGGAGGACATATGACCGTAATTAAAGCACCTAACCATGTACGTATTAAAGAAGATTTTTTGACAACGGTTGATGAGAATATTAGAGTTTTATCGTTAAAGATCAAAGAAAGTTTTGATCCAAAAAAAATCTTAAATCCAGGAAAGATGTATTCAGGAGCATAATGCAAACTAATTTTACAAAAAAACAGCTTCAGGATAGCAACATTAGTTCTGCAGAAGGAATATTAAGAAAATGTGTTCACTGTGGTTTTTGTAATGCTACTTGTCCAACTTACCAAATTGTGGGCGATGAACTAGACGGCCCAAGGGGTAGAATTTATTTAATTAAAGATATGCTGGAGAATGAAAAGCCAGCTAATGAAAAAATTGCAAAACACATTGATCGCTGTTTATCCTGTTACTCTTGTATGACTACTTGTCCATCAGGTGTAAATTATATGCACCTTGTTGATCATGCGAGAAATCATATTGAAAAAACTTTTACTCGCCCTTTTTTTGATCGAATAATAAGAAATTTACTTTCCAAGATTTTGCCAAGTCCAACCTTATTTAGAATGATTGGTTACTCTTCTAGACTAATTTATCCATTTAGATTCTTATTTCCAAAAAAGATTAAAAATATGCTTAAATATATGCCAAATTCTTTTCCTGCGTCTAAACAGGAAAATAAGGAGATATATTCGCCCACAGGAAAGATCTATGCAAAAGTTGCTTTATTAACAGGTTGTGTTCAACGAGTTATTTCTCCGCAAATTAATGATGCAACGATCGATATTTTAAACAGACATGGTGTTGAAGTCATTGTGCCAAAAAAAGTGGACTGTTGTGGTTCATTAAACCATCATTTAGGTAAAGAAGAGATTGCTCATAAGTCCTTTATAAATAATATTAATTCATGGTTTAAATGGTATGAAGAAAAAAAACTTGATGCAATTTTAGTAACCACTTCTGGCTGCGGCACTACTTTGAAAGATTATGGCTATATATTTAGAGATCATCCTGACAAAGAACTTAGAAAAAAAGCAAAAATAATTTCATCGCTTGCAAAGGATGTGACTGAATATTTAGGAAAAAATATTAAACTAAATTATGTAAAAAAAGATAAAAAATTTAAAATTGCTTATCATTCTGCATGTTCAATGCAACATGGGCAAAAAATACATAATCAACCAATGGATTTATTAAAAAAAACTGGCAATGAAATAGTTGAGATACCCGACGGTCATTTATGTTGTGGGTCAGCTGGGACTTATAATTTACTGCAAGATGAAATGGCTGCAGAACTTTTAAAAAGAAAAGTTTCAAATATTGATAAAGTAAAACCTGACTTTATTTCAACGGGAAATATAGGATGTATTACACAGATATCATCTGGTACAAAAATTCCAATTGTTCATACCATAGAAATTTTAAACTGGTATACAGGCGGAGAAAAACCTAAAGCAATTAATTTATGATGAAAAAGAAAATCTTAGTTACAAAAAATTTATTAAAAGAAACCGAAGAACGTGTTCAAAAACTATTTGATGCAAAACTCAATAAAGAAGAAAAACCTTACACAACAGAGGATATTGTTGAGTTATCAAAAGATTGTGATGGGATCTTATGCTTTGGAACGAATAAAATAGATGGAGCAGCCATTGCTAAACTTTCAGATAAAGTAAAAATTATTGCAAACTATGCAGTTGGATTTGGAAATATTGATGTTGATGCTGCAGCAAAAAAAGGAATTGTCGTAACTAATACTCCAGAAGTTTTAACAGAGGCAACTGCTGATATTTCTATCTTGCTTTTATTGGGAGCCTCAAGAAGAGCCTATGAGGGTAGAAAATTTGCTGAACAACAGAGTTGGACTTGGAAAACTGATTTTTTACTTGGTAAACAAATGTCTAATAGAAAATTAGGAATTCTTGGCATGGGCAGAATTGGTAGAGCGGTCGCAAAACGTGCTCGAGGCTTTGGAATGGAAATTCACTACCACAATAGAACTAAATTAGCTGCAAACTTAGAAGAAGGAGCAATTTATCATGACAACATAAAGTCATTATTTAATAACAGCGAATTTTTATCAATTAATTGTCCTGCAACTAAAGAAACTACAAATTTAGTTAATGAACAATCAATTAATTATTTACCTGATGGGGCTGTCGTTACGAATGCTGCAAGAGGCGATATCATTGATGATAATGCTATGATTAAAGCAATGAAAAGTGGGAAAGTTTTTGCCCTAGGTCTCGATGTATATAATGGAGAACCTAAAATTAATCCTGAATATTTAAAGTTAAATAATCTTTTTTTACTACCTCACCTGGGAAGCGCAACTTTTAGAACGAGAATTGATATGGGAAATAGAGCAATCGATAACTTAGAAAATTTCTTTAACAATAAAAGACCTAAAGATCAGGTGAATTAAAAGTATTTAGCGGCTAAGACTATTGAGTCTTCATAGATAAGTTCACAAGCCACCCACAAGATTGCAAGTAGTCCAATCCAAGCAATCCATTTAAACTTTTTTATATAAATAGAAATTAGATTTGCAAGTGTTGCCATAATAACAATTGAAAGAGTAAGTCCAAACATAAGTGCCCAGTAATGACCCTTAGCAGCACCCGCAACTCCTAAAACATTATCTAAACTTAAAGTGATATCAGCTAAAGCAACCGTTAAAATTGCTTTGCTCAATTTAGATCTCTCGGTTTCTTTAATTACAAACTTATTATTATCTTCACTTTCTTTTTCTTTAATGACGTCCTGGTAAAGTTTGTAGACAATCCAAAGTAATAATAATCCACCAATTAATTTTACCCCTTGGAATTGAAGTAAATAAGTAACTATTCCTGTAAATACCAATCTCATCAGAATGGCTACAAGAGTTCCGTAAATTAAAATTTTTTTTCTTAAAGAACCTTCAAATTGTGAAGCGACCATCCCAATTACAATGGCATTGTCACCAGACAATATTACATTTACCAAAATTATTTCTAGAAAGATTAAAGTTTCTTGAGAAAAAATATTCATTTTTATTTGATGATCCCTTTTTTATTTAATTAATTTAGTATTAAAGAATAAAAGTAAATTTATATTTTTTATTACAACTATGAGTAGTATTAATTGATCATTTATATATATTTTTAAGATGTTTTTTTTAGAGACTCTCACATTTGTTTTTGCTTTAATCGCCGCCAGTTAATTAACTAAATAAGGGAAAATAAATGACAAAACTAAAAGACGAAGTTACGCCATTGGAGTCTAAAAAAACTTCAAGACGTAAGTTTTTCAAAGCTGCTGCAGCTACAAGTGCTGTTGCTGCTGCTTCTCTTGCGATGCCAAATATTTCGGTTGCGCAGGGAACTGTCACTCTTAAAATGCAAACGGCTTGGGGCCCTGCAGATGCAGACCCATTTTTTGAGATGGCAAAAGATTACGGTAAGAGAGTTGAAGAACTTTCAGGCGGATCTTTAAAGTTAGAAGTGTTAGCCGTTAACTCAGTTTTAAAAACTGCTGAGATTGCCGATGGAGTTAGTACAGGTGTAGTTGATGCCGGTCACTCTGTTACAGCCTACTGGTATGGAAAAAATGCTTCATCTTCATTATTTGGAACAGGACCTTCTTATGGTTTCTCTTCACAAGAACTAATGGGATGGATCGAATACGGTGGCGGAAGAGCATTATACGAAAAAACTTTAGCAGCGACAAAATTAGATGTTGTTGGTTTCTTCGCAATGCCAATGCCAGCTCAACCATTTGGTTGGTTTAAAAAAGAGGTGAAGTCTATAGCAGATATTAAAGGTCTTAAATACCGAACAGTAGGACTTGCTACAAACGTTCTACAAGGAATTGGTATGACTGTTCTTCAATTACCAGGCGGAGAAATTCAGCCAGGGATGAAAACAGGTCTTATCGATGCGGCGGAATTTAACAACCCTTCATCTGATAAAAACTTTGGTATGCAAGACGTTGCTAAATTTTATCACTTAGCAAGTTTCCATCAATCTCAAGAGATGTTTGAGATAACTTTTAATAAGAAAAAATTTAATAGTTTATCTAAAAATCATCAGAATATTTTGAGAATTGCTGCTGAAGCTGCTAACTCAGATAACTATTGGAAAATGACAAAACGTTATGCCGATGATCTAGTGAAGTTGATTAAAGACTCAGGTGTAAAAGTTGTTGTAACTCCAAAAGATATATTGGCTGAACAAATGAAATCTTGGGATAAAGTTGTTGCTGAATTCAGCGCAAAAGATCCTTTGTTTAAAGAAATCATTGATTCTCAAAAAAGATATGCAAAAGTAGTTATGGCATATTTATTAATGAATCAGCCTGATTATACAATTGGATTTAGAAATACTTTTGGTGATCCAGCTAAAGCTATTTCTTCATAAAAGTTAATTCATATTGGAAGATAAGCGTGAATATTATTCACGCTTATCTTTGATTTACGTTGATTAAAAATTTTTAAGTGTTACTTTAAGTTTAAGGGGGGATTTAATTGAGATCGTATATAAACTTCGCAGATCAATTTGTTGTTTGGATAGGAAGAGCATTTGCTTGGAGTATATTCATATTAACAGCCGCCGTAATGTACGAAGTAATAATGAGATATTTTTTTAATGCCCCAACTCTGTGGGCTTTTGATTTTACAATTCAAATGTATGGCGCAGTAATAATGATGGGGGGCGCCTCAGCAATTAGTACAAAATCACATGTTAAGGCAGATATGTATTATAATAGACTTTCTGAAAGAGGTCAGGCAATTTTAGATTTAATTTTATTTATTTGTTTTTACGGTCCAGGGGTATTCGCACTAACCTATGCTGGATATTTTTATGCTAAAAAAGCTTGGATAGTTCATGAGGTAAGCTGGAATAGCCCAGCACAAATTCAAGTGTATTTTAGCAAAAGCTTAATTCCGATTGCTGGTTTACTTTTATTAATTATAGGTATTTCAGAAATTTTTAGATGTTTAATCTGTATCAAAGAGGGAAAATGGCCTGAGAGAATTAATGATGTGGAAGAAACAGAAAAAATGATTTTAAGAAAAGTACAAAAAGGAGAAAATGTGAAAGGGTTAGTATCTTAATACAATGGAATGGGCAGCAAATATAACAACCGCTAATTGGATTGGTTTACTACAGGTAACTCTTTTCGTTTTTATTATCTTACTTGGTTTTCCAATGGCATTTACCCTTCTTGCCATGTCTGTTATTTTTGGTTACTACGCCTTTTTTGATGCCAAGTTATTCGCAGAGTCTGGCATTTTTGCAAATAGAATTTTTGATTTAATCGTTAAAAACGCTTTTTCAACAATGGAAAACCATGTGTTGATTGCTATACCTTTATTTCTATTTATGGGTTATGTGGTTGAAAAAGCTGGAATCGTTGCAAGATTATTTAACGCAATAAGAGTGGCAACTTATAAACTTCCAGGTTCATTAGCAGTCGCTTCTTTAATTACTTGCGCTATTTTTTCAACAGCAACAGGAATTGTTGGGGCAGTTGTTACTTTAATGGGATTATTAGCTTGGCCTGCCATGGTAAATAATGGTTACAATAAAACTTTTGCTTCAGGAGTTGTTACTGCCGGTGGTTGTTTGGGTATCTTAATTCCACCAAGTATTATGTTTATTGTTTATGCTGTAGTTGCAGCATTATCTCCCCTAAGACTATTTGCTGCTGCAATGTTACCTGGTTTGATGTTGGCTGGACTTTATATTATTTATGTTATTATTGCCGCTTCATTAAATCCTAAACTCGCTCCAAAACCAAAAATGAGCGAAATACCACCAAGAGCAAAAGTATATAAAGACTTAGCAGTTTCTTTTTTACCTTTATTTTTAATTATAGTTTTAGTTTTAGGAACTATTCTAGGAGGACTTGCCACTGCATCTGAAGCTGCAGCGGTGGGTGCTGTGGGCGCAATCGGTCTTGCTTTTTTCTATAAAACTATGAATTGGAACATGTTTAAAGACTCCATCTATTTAACAGCTCGAACCTCAACAATGATCATCTGGTTATTTGTTGGATCGTCTTCATTTGCCTCAGTTTTTGCATATCTTGGTGGACAAGATATTTTTGATGCTTTTTTTAAATCATTAAACCTAGAACCTTGGCAGTTTTTAGTTGTTACCCAAATTCTAATATTTGTACTTGGTTGGCCTTTAGAGTGGACTGAAATTATAATTATTTTTGTTCCAATATTCTTACCACTTGTAAAATTTTATGGAATTGATCCATATTTCTTTGGAATTCTTATTGGACTAAATTTGCAAACTTCTTTCCTATCCCCTCCAATGGCCATGGCAGCTTTTTACCTTAAAGGAGTTCAGGGCGATAAAGTAAGTTTAAAAGAAATCTTTAAAGGGGGATATCCTTTTATTTATATGGTGATACTTTCAATGGTGTTGTTATATTTATTTCAACCTTTATCCACTTGGTTACCTAACTATTTATTTGGCCAAGGCGGTTAGTAAAAATAAAAAATCAAAAACAGTAAGTAGATGAAGCCATATCTTTTATCTGCGAAACAACTCATAGATAAAGTTAAAAAAAGTGAACTTTCTTCAGTTGAAGTAGCAAATAGTTTTATAGAGAGAATAGAAGAATTTGAAAAACATGTTCATGCCTGGGCATTTTTTGATAAAAAAGCATTTTTAGAAAAAGCAAAAGAAGCTGACGATTGGCGATTATTAGGGAAGCCACTTGGACCTTTGCATGGGCTTCCGGTTGCAATTAAAGATATTTTTAAAACTGACGATATGCCAACAGGATATGGCACGCCATTAAGAGAAGGGCAAGTTTCAATAAATGAAGCAGAGATTGTAAAATTACTTAAAAATGCAGGCGCTATCATTATGGGCAAAACTGTTACGACAGAACTTGCATATTTTGATCCAGGAAAAACTACAAACCCACATGATTATTCAAGAACTCCAGGAGGTTCTTCAAGCGGCTCCGCCGCTGCCGTTGCATCATTTATGGCCCCAGTAGCAATTGGTTCGCAAACAAATGGATCAGTAATTAGACCCGCATCTTACTGCGGTGTTATTGGTTATAAACCTTCTTATGGTTTAATTTCTAGAAGTGGAGTTTTAAGATTATCTTTTTTATTAGATCAAGTAGGTATTTTTGGAAGAACTATTGAAGATATGGGTTTAATTTCCAAAGTTATAATAAATAAAGATTCAAAAGATAAATCTACAAGAATTTATCCAACAGAAAATATGGAACATTCTGTATTGCAAGATCATCCTTTTGATCCAAAGTTTGTTTTTGTAGAAACTCCTAAATGGAAAAATTTAGACAGCGATTCAAAAAAAGCATTTGATAAATTAAGAAAAAAATTAGAAAAAAATATTGTTGAATTTCAAGATCCATCTTCTTTTGAAAAAATTTTCGAGTATCAGCAAGTTATTATGGAAACAGACATGGCCCACAATTTAACTTATTTTTATCAGGCTCACAAAAATAAAATCGGAAAAAAATTAAAAGAAGCAATAGAAAGAGGACAATCTTATAAATCAAAAGATTACGCAGAAGCAGTTGATAATATAGAAACTATTTATGATAATATGAGTGAGCTCTTTCACCATTTCCACGCTATTATTACACCTGCAACTACAGGTGAGGCACCAAAAGGATTAGCTTATACAGGAAGCCCGGAATTTTGTACTATTTGGACTTATTTGGGTATGCCATCTATTTCATTGCCAATACTTGAGGGATCTAATAAAATGCCGATTGGGGTTCAGGTAGTAGGAGAGAAGTTTGATGATGTCAGATTTTTACGTTCAGCTAATTGGCTCCTTAAAAAATTAAACAAATAAAAAAATGATTGGGAAATTTTCTGCAGTAATTGGAGCAATTGGTTTTATCGTTTATCTTGGTTCAATTGTTCATTCAGTTTTAAAGTCATCTATTATTTCTTTCTCAGCATCTATACCAGTTTTAATTATTGTCGCTGTAAGTATAATTATGCTGGGTTATGATTTCATAAGAATGTTATCTTTAGTTAGCAAAAGTAAAAATAATAAAAGATAATATTTAACCAAATATAAAATTAATTTTGAAAGATCATAAGTTTACTTTTTTACCTCTATTATTTTTATTTATTCAGCCTATTTTTATGACCGGAAATATTGCTGTTGCACGTGGTGCAGCGGGATTAGTTCCTCCTGTGTCCTTGGCATTTTGGCGATGGGTTCTTGCAGCAATAATCCTTTTTCCTTTCATATTCCCTTCGCTTAAAAAACAATGGAAAGACATATTAATTGAGTTTCCTAAATTATTAATTCTGGGTCTTACCGGATTTGCATTTTGTGGAGCTTTTCCATACATCAGCGGACTTACAACGAGCGTTGTAAATATGGGAATTATTTACTCAGCCTCTCCTATATTTATTATTTTATTTTCAGTTTTTATTTATAAAGAAAAGTTAAGCAAATTGCAGATATTTGGAACGATTTTATGCTTATCTGGAATTATGATTGTAGTTTGTAAAGGTCAGCTTGAAACATTAATGAGACTACAATTTACTAAAGGAGATATTTGGATTTCAGGAGCGATGATTAGTTGGGCAGTTTATTCAGTATTTTTAATGAACTGGAAAAGTAAATTTGATCTTCTAACTCGATTTGGTCTTATGGCAATCGCTGGAGTTATTTGCCTATTACCCATGTATTATATTGAAGAAACTTTTTTTTATACGACTTCATTTAATAAAGACTTCGTCTTTTGGACTGTGATTGCTGCAATCTTTCCAGGTATTATTGCTTTTTTAATGTATTCAAAATTACAAAAGTTTGTGGGTGCTTCAATAACTGGATTGGTGGTTTATTTGATGCCAATTTATAGTGCGCTCTATGGCTATTTTTTATTCAATGAAAAATTACAAAGTTTTCATTGGTTTGGTGGTTTGTTTGTATTAACTGGTATAATTCTAGCTAATAAAAATTTATTTAAAATTAAATGAGCAGTTCAATTAAAACAGTCGGGTTTATCGGAACAGGTTTGATGGGTTTGCCTATGGCAAAAAACATTTTATCTAAAAAATTCAAATTAAATGTTTGGAACAGAACTCCTGGTAAAACGTTAGAGCTTCAGAAGAAAGGAGCAAAAGTTTTTAAAGATATAAAAGATTTAGTTCAAAATTCTAAAGTAATTGTTTCGATGCTTGCAAATGATGATGTTTGTAAAGCAATTCTTATAAAGAAAATTCAGCCATATTTAAAAAAAGGTCAGATTGTAATCGATATGAGTTCAACAACACAAAATACAGCTTTAGAAATCGGTAAAGCTTTAAAAAAGAAAAAGGCATTTTTTCTAGACGCACCTGTTTCTGGAGGAACCATAGGAGCAGAAAAGGGAACGCTTGCAATTATGGTAGGTGGAGACAAAAAAATATTTAATAATGTCATGTCATTATTTAAAAGTATGGGAACTGCAATTTATGTTGGTAAAACAGGATGCGGACAAGTTGCAAAATTAGCAAACCAAACTATCGTTGGAATTAGTATTGGGGCTGTATCGGAGGCATTAATTTTAGCTGAGGCAGCAGGAGCCGATCCTAAAGCGGTTAGAGAAATTATGTTACGTGGTTTTGCAGGTGGTCCAATTCTTCAAAATCATGGACTGAGAATATTAACTAAGAATTTTAAACCTGGTGGAAAAGCATCTACTCAACTTAAAGATATGAATAATATTATTGCAACTGCAAAAAAATATAAACTTCATTTACCTATCGCAAAAAAAGTACAAGAACTTTACGCAAAAACTGTAAAATCTGGAAGAGCTAATTTAGATCACAGCGCCCTATATTTATTTATCAAAGCACTTAGTAAATAATGAAATTAAGACGAATTTTTTTTTACGTCTTTTTATCTTTAATTACCCTTTATGTTTCTGTTTGTACTTATATGTACATTTTTCAGAGAAATTTTTTATACCATCCGTATAAAAACAATTATTTACGTGGTGAAAAATTAAATGCAGAAATTAAAGAAGTATCTATACCTTCAACAGAGGGAATTACTTTAAAATCGTGGTTTTATAAAAATCCGCAGAATAAATATACAGTTCTATTTTTTCATGGAAATGCCGGAGAATTAGGAAATAGAATTTACAAACTAAACGAATTAAAAAATTTAAATTTAAATTATTTAATAATTTCTTGGCGAGGATTTAGCGGAAATAAAGGAAGTCCAACAGAGCAAGGCTTATATAGTGATGCCAGAAGCGCTAGTAGAATGGTTAGAAAAGAATAATATTTTAAAGAATAAAATTATTTTATATGGGGAATCTTTAGGCACAGGCGTTGCAATTGAAGTTGCTCAAAATCAAAAATTTGCAGGAATTATTTTAGAGTCTCCCTACACTTCCATAGTTGATGCTGCAAAGATTTATTATCCCTATTTACCTGTGGATTTAATATTAAAAGATAAATATTTAAGTTTAAAAAAAATTAAAAATATAAAATCACCAACTCTAATAATGCATGGTGGAGCAGATATCATAATCCCTATTGCTATGGGAAAAAAATTGTTCGATGAAGTTCAGGTAAAAAAGTACGGATACTTCCCACAGTTTGATCGTCATATGATGACTTATAATTCTGAACTTAAGCTTGAATTACAAAAATTTATAAAAACACTGAATTAGCTTTTAATAAAAGCTTGCACAAAGTCTTTTGCAATAAAATTATCTAAGTCTTCTTCTTTTTCACCAACCCCAATTGCATAAATCGGAATTTGAAATTGTTTTGCAATAGCAACAAGAATACCGCCCTTCGCAGTCCCATCTAATTTGGTCATTATAATTCCAGTGATTGGAGTAATTTTTTTAAATTCTTCAATCTGATTAATTGCATTCTGTCCGGTCGTTGCATCAAGAACTAAAATAGTTTCATGAGGTGCCTCTGCGTCAATTTTTTTTAAAACTCTGATAATTTTAGAAAATTCCTCCATTAGATTTTTTTTATTCTGTAGTCGTCCTGCTGTATCAATCACGCAGTAATCAGCATTATTTTGTTTTGCATATTCAAAACTTTTAAATGCAACAGAGGCTGGATCTGAGCCAATATCTGATTTTATTATTTCTACATTAATTTTTTTACACCAAAGTTCTAATTGATCGATGGCTGCAGCACGAAAAGTATCTGCTGCTCCAACAATAATTTTATTTCCTTGAGTTTTGAGTTTTTTGCATAATTTTCCAATCGTTGTTGTTTTACCAACGCCATTCACTCCACACACTAATACAACAGTGGGCTTATTATGTTTTTTTGCAAAAAAATCTTTTTGAAGGGGTATTAAAATTTCTTCTATTTCCTTAGCAATCGCTTGAAAGAAATTTTCCTTTGTTAATTCTTCTTTGCTATATTTTTTATTGGCTATATTTTTTCTAAATTCCTCTACAAATCCAATACCCACATCAGCTTGAATAAGAATATCCTCGATATCTTGAAGAATTTCCGCTTGGGGTCTAGACTTGTTAAAAACTTCGTTAATTCCTTTTGTAAATTTTTCTGAAGTTTTTTTTAGGCTATCTTGAAGTTTTTTAAAAAAATTCATTAAGAATTATATTTTAAGACTAATATTATTAATATTTGAGACAGATCCAGTCATTATAATATGTTTGTCTTTTGTCCATTCAATATGGAGCGTACCATTTTTAAAATGAATATTAACTTTTTTTCCAGTCAGACCTAATTTATTTGCTGCCACAGCAGTAGCACAAGCAGCGGTGCCACAAGCAAGGGTTAAACCAGCTCCTCTTTCCCAAACTTTAACTGCGATATTTTTTTTATTCATTACCTCAGCAAATGTAACATTGCATCTTTCTGGAAAAAATTCGTGATGTTCAATTTGAGGACCAATTTTTTTAAGTAATTCAAATGTTATATTTTTAAAAAAAATAATATGAGGATTACCAACGCTCAAAGTATAACCGGATAAAACTCCAAAATGTTTCGTTTTAATTTTAACTTTTGTGTGGTTCATTTTTTTAACCAAGGGTATTTTTTTCCAATCGAAATTTGGAACTCCCATGTCAACCGATACTTCAGTTTTTCCGGTAAGTTTTGCCTTTAAAACTCCACTTTCAGTATAAATTTTTGATTTATTTAATTTTTTCTCGTTCATTAAAAAATATGAAATACATCTAGAACCGTTACCGCAGGCTCCCGTTTCTCCGCCGTCAGAATTATAAAAAGTTATTTTAGCGTTGGTTTTTTTTTCTTTGTCTTTATCAATAATAATAATTTGATCACAACCTGGACCTTTTTTTCTGTCGGCAATATTTATAATTTGTTGTTTTGAAAGATCGATTTTATCTTTTCTTCTATCAATGATGATAAAGTCATTGCCTAGGCCATCCATTTTATAAGCTTGTATTTCGGTCATCTATTTTGTCGTTGTATCTTACAAATATTCTCAATTATTGACTTTTAAAATAGTAAAATATACTTTTAATAAAATTTTCCACAAAAATAAGCAGGTTTTGTGGTGTCCTTCTGATGAAGGAGATCAACACTAGTCAGCGATATTCGCCCACTAGTGCGATTGCTGCTGGAGAAAAAAAATGTTTGAAAATTTAACAAGTAAAATTGAGTCCGCTTTTTCTTTTTTTAATAAAAGCACTCAATTAGATGAAAAACAAGTTGATGAAGGATTACGTAAAATTCGTCAGGCCCTTCTCGAGTCAGACGTTGCTCTTTCCGTTGCTAAAGAATTTATTGCAAATGTTAAGCCAAAAGCAATCGGTCAAGAAGTTTTAAAATCCATAACTCCAGGACAATTTCTTGTAAAAATTGTATTTGATGAACTTGTTAAAATTTTAGGAAGCGAAAAATCAGAAATTAATCTTAATACAGTTCCTCCGGCAAAAATATTGGTTGTGGGTTTGCAGGGTTCAGGAAAAACAACCACATCAGCAAAAATTGCAAAATTTATTGAAAAGAATTTTAATAAAAAAGTGATGTTATCGAGCTTAGACGTTTATCGTCCAGCAGCTCAAAAACAATTAGAATTATTAGGTAGTCAAAATAATATTCAAACAATTCCAATTATAGAAGGACAACTTCCAATAGAAATTACTCAAAGAACTTTAGCAGCGGCTTCCTTATCAGGATCTGATGTAATCATTTTTGATACGGCCGGACGAACACAAATTGATAGCATGATGATGAGTGAGTTGAATAATTTAAAAAAAATAATTAATCCAATTGAAACTTTTTTAGTTGCCGACTCTTTAACAGGACAAGACGCTGTAAATATTGCGAGTGAGTTTAAAAAAACAGTCGATTTAACTGGAATAATCTTAACAAGAATAGACGGCGATGGAAAAGGTGGTGCCGCTCTTAGTATGAAGTCAGTTGCTAATTGTCCTATTAAATTTTTAGGAGTGGGTGAAAAAATTGACGATTTTGAAATATTTCATCCGGAAAGAATTGCAAACAGAATTTTAGGAATGGGAGATGTGGTTTCTCTTGTTGAAAAAGTATCTGAAAATTTAAAAAAAGAAGAAGTTGAAGAACTAGAAGAAAATTTTAAAAAAGGGCAATTCACTTTTAATGATTATTTAAAACAGCTTAGACAAATGAAAAAAATTGGTGGCATGGGAAAGGTTCTGGGAATGATTCCTGGTATTTCTAAGATTAAAAAACAAATAGAAGAAGCAGATATTGATGAAGGTCTTCTTGGCAAACAAGAGGCAGTTATTTTATCAATGACTCCAAAAGAAAGAGACAATCCAAAAATTATTGATGGTTCTAGAAAAAAAAGAATAGCGAATGGTTCAGGAACTGACATCGCTTTAGTAAACAAGCTTCTAAAACAACATAAAATGATGACAGGCATGATGAAAAGAATGTCACAAGGTGGCGGAAGAGATTTTGGCGGTTTAGATGGAATACCTCCAGAGTTATTTAACAATCTAAAATAGAAAGGAAAACAAATGTTAAAAATAAGACTATCTAGAGGGGGAACAAAAAAAAGACCCTTTTATCAAATCGTAGTTGCAGATTCTAGAAACCCAAGAGATGGAAAATTTATTGAAAAACTTGGATACTTCAATCCGTTATTACCAAAAAGCAAACCAGAAAGATTAAGTTTAGAGTCAGAAAGAATAACTCATTGGCTTAAAATAGGAGCTAAGCCTACCTTAAGAGTTGCAAAGTTTTTAGGTGCTGCAAATCTAGCTCCTGTTCCTGAAAAAAGAAATAATCCAATTAAAGCTTTGCCTAAAAAGAAAGCTCAAGAAAGATTAAAAGCTGCACAAGCTCCAAAAGAAGCACCAGCGGCTCCAGCAGCAGAAGCGGCAGCTCCAGCAGCGGAAGCAGCTCCAGCACAAGCTCCAAAAGCTGAAGAAAAAGCACCAGAAGCGGAGGCTCCAAAAGCAAATTAACTATTATGTGGTCTGCGAAAATATTCACTTTATACCCAGAATTTTTTCCGGGGATTTTAGATATCGGGCTTTATAAAAGAGCTAGAGAAAATAAAATCTGGTCACTCGATGTTGTTAACATCAGGGACTATGCTTTAGATAAACACGGAAGTGTGGATGACACTCCTTTTGGTGGAGGAAGTGGAATGGTTATGCGTGCCGATGTAATAGATCATTGTTTGGATAAGAATATTAAAAACTCTAAAAATGAACTTATTTATCTAAGTCCTAGAGGTGAATTATTAACTCAAAAAGTTGCAAGAGAATTATCACAAAAAAATGGAGTAGATCTTATTTGTGGACACTTTGAGGGAATTGATCAGAGAGTTATAGAAGAAAGAAAGATAAGAGAAATAAGTATTGGTGATTTTATTTTATCCGGTGGTGAAACAGCTGCGTTTGTTTTTTTAGACACCATACTTAGATTGTTGCCGGGCGTTCTTGGCAATTCTTCTTCTTTGAATGAAGAGAGTTTTGAAAATAATTTATTAGAATATCCGCAATATACAAAACCCCAAGAGTGGAAAGGAAGAACTGTTCCAGAAGTACTTTTGTCTGGGAATCACGCTAAAATTAAGGACTGGCGCTTAGCACAATCCGAGGATATAACACGTCGCCAGAGACAAGACTTATGGGAAAAATATCATAAATAACTAAATTTTAATGCAAATTTCTACAATGAGAATAGACGAATTAGATAAACTTCATATTAAGAAAATTGGAGAAAAAAAATTTCCAGAATTTTCTCCGGGAGATACTTTAAAAGTAAACGTTCGAATTATTGAAGGAAAAAGACAAAGAGTGCAAGCTTATGAAGGGGTTTGTATTGCTAAAAAAAATAAAGGAATTAATTCTACTTTTACAGTTAGAAAAATTTCTTTCGGTGAGGGTGTTGAAAGATTATTTCCAGTTCATAGTCCAAATGTAGAATCAGTTGAAGTTATCAGAAGCGGAAAAGTAAGAAGAGCAAAACTTTATTACTTAAGAGAAAGAACTGGTAAATCAGCTAGAATTACTGAAAAAATTAGAAAAAAAATCGGTGTAGATATTATTCAACCTTTACCTAAAAAAGAGGCTGTCCAAAATATTGAAGCACAAACAGATATAGCTGTTGAACAGGCTCCAAAAAATGTGGAAAAAGCTTCAGCGCCAAAGACAGAAGCTCAGAATAAAAAGAAGTAATACTAGTTTTTATTTAATGGCAAAGACACTTTACGACAAAATATGGGAGAGTCATTTAGTTGATGAACAAAATGACGGAACTTCACTTTTATATATTGATAGGCATTTAGTTCATGAAGTAACAAGTCCTCAGGCATTTGAGGGCTTACGTTTATCTAATAGAAAAGTAAAATTACCTGGTTCAACATTAGCAGTCGTTGATCATAACGTTCCAACAACTGATCGATCAAAAGGAATATCTGATAAAGAATCTGCAATCCAAGTAGAAACACTTTCTAAAAATTGTAAAGATTTTGGTATAGAATTTTTTGGCTTAACAGATAAACGACAAGGTATTGTTCATGTTATTGGTCCTGAACAAGGATTTACGCAACCTGGTATGACAATTGTTTGTGGAGATAGCCACACTTCAACTCATGGTGCATTTGGTGCATTAGCTTTTGGAATTGGAACCTCTGAAGTAGAACATGTTCTTGCAACACAAACTTTAATTCAAAGTCGAGCAAAAAATTTTAAAATTAGTGTGGATGGTAAATTACCATTAGGAGTAACTGCTAAAGATGTCATCTTATCTATTATTGGAAAGATCGGCACTGCAGGTGGAACGGGGTATGTTATTGAATATTGTGGAGAGGTTTTTAGAAATTTCTCTATGGAGGAAAGAATGACAGTTTGTAATATGAGCATCGAAGCGGGTGCTCGAGCTGGATTAGTTGCTCCTGATCAAAAAACTTTTGATTATATTAAAGGAAGACCCTTGGCTCCTAAGGGAGATAATTGGGAAAAAGCAGTAAAATATTGGAGCACTTTATATACTGATAAAGATGCTAAATTTGATCGAGAGCTTTTTTTACAAGGAAAAGATATTGAGCCAACTGTCACTTGGGGAACAAGTCCTCAAGATACAGCTTCTATTAATGGGAAAGTTCCTGATCCAAATTTAGAAAAAAATGAAGATAGAAAGAAATCTATATTAAGATCATTAGATTATATGGGCTTAGAACCAAATACCGCAATTCAGGACATCAAAATTGATAAGGTTTTTATTGGCTCTTGCACTAATGGAAGAATTGAAGATTTAAGAGAAGTTGCAAAAATAGTTAAAGGAAAAAAAGTAAATAAAAGTGTGGATGCAATTGTTGTTCCAGGCTCAGGACTTGTAAAATTACAAGCTGAAAAAGAAGGTTTAGATAAAATATTTAAAGAATCAGGATTTGATTGGAGAGAACCAGGATGCTCAATGTGTCTTGGAATGAACCCGGATCAATTAAAACCAAAAGAAAGATGTGCTTCGACTTCAAATAGAAACTTTGAAGGAAGACAAGGACGAGGAGGAAGAACACATCTTGTTAGCCCAGTGATGGCAGCGGCTGCGGCAATCGAGGGTAAATTTGTAGATATTAGAAAGATTATTTAATGGAAAAATTTACCAAGCTTAAAAGTATTGCCGCTGATCTTCCGATCACAAATGTAGATACGGATATGATTATTCCAAAACAATTTTTAAAAACTATTAAAAGAACCGGTCTTGGATCAGCTCTATTTTATGAGATGCGTTATGATGAAAAAGGCAACCCAATAAAAAATTTTATTTTAAATAATGTGCCTTACAATAAGGCTAAAATTTTGATTTCAGGTAAAAATTTTGGTTGTGGATCATCAAGAGAACATGCGCCATGGGCATTATTAGATTTTGGTATTCGATGTATTATTGCTGAAAGTTTTGCAGATATTTTTTATAACAACTGTTTTAAAAATGGAATTTTACCAATTATTCTTCCAGAAAATCAGGTCAAAGAATTATCGGAGGCTGCAAAACAAAATAAAGAGATTGAGATAGATTTGATTGATCAAAAAATTCACAAAGGAGACAATAGACCTTTTGATTTCGAAATTGAGCCGTTTAGAAAAGATTGTTTATTAAATGGCTATGATGATATTGCTCTTACTTTAAAAAAAGATGCAAAAATTAATACCTTTGAACAAAAAAAGAAAAATTTAACTCCTTGGCTTTATTAATGAAAAAAAAACTTCTTATTCTTGCTGGAGATGGAATTGGACCAGAGGTAATGAATGAGGTTAAAAAAATTATTGTTTGGTTTAATAAAAATAAATCTGCAGATTTTGATATCACCGAAGAATTAGCCGGAGGAATTTCTTTTGATAAACATGGCACTCCAATTACTGATAAAGTAATGGATATTGCTTTGGCAAGTGATGCAGTTTTATTAGGAGCGGTGGGTGGTCCAAAGTGGGACAAATTAGAATTTTCAAAAAAACCTGAAAGAGCTCTTTTAAGACTTAGAAAAGATTTAGAGTTATTTGCAAATTTAAGACCTGCAATTTGTTTTAAAGAACTTGCGAATGCTTCAACTTTAAAGCCGGAAGTTGTTTCTGATTTAGATATTATGATTGTTCGAGAACTTACCGGAGGGATTTATTTTGGAACTCCAAGAGGGGTTGAAAAATTATCTAATGGCGAGAAAAAAGGAATAAATACTCATACTTATACATCAAGCGAAATTCAAAGAGTTGCAAGAGTTGCTTTTGAACTTGCAAGAAAGAGAAATAACAAAGTGACTTCATGTGAGAAATCTAATGTTATGGAAGCGGGTTTATTATGGAGAGAAGAAGTAGAGGAACTCCACAAAAAAGAATTTAAAGATGTAGAACTTAGCCATATGTTAGCGGATAATTGCGCGATGCAATTAGTTAGAAATCCTAAACAATTTGATGTGATCGTAACGGATAACTTATTTGGTGATATGCTTTCAGATGAGGCTGGGATGTTAACGGGTTCACTTGGGATGTTACCATCCGCATCATTAAGTGGAAAAAATAAAGATGGAAAATTTAAATCAATGTATGAACCTTGTCATGGCTCAGCACCTGATATAGCAGGTAAAAATATTGCAAATCCGCTTGCATCAATATTAAGTTTTTCTATGGCACTCCGATATTCTTTTGATATGGATAAAGATGCCGACATGCTTGATAAAGCAGTCAAAGATGTTTTAAAAGATGGCCATCGAACAGCAGATATTATGGAAGAGGGAAAGAAAAAAGTTTCAACTTCACAAATGGGAGATTTGGTAATTTCTAAATTAAAATAAATGAAAGTTAATATCGCAATTGTAGGCAGCACCGGTAATGTGGGAAGGAAAACGGTAGAAGCTTTAGAAAGAAGAGAGATTTCCAGTTAATATATTTATATTTATTATCTTCTAAAACGTAGTGCTGGGAGTTTTATAAATTTTAGAAATAAAAAAATTAGAGTTCAAAAATTTAGATAGATTTTGATTTTAAAAAAGCGCATATCACTTTTTTTTGCGCAGGATCAAAGCTTGCAAAAACTTTAGCTCCAAAGATTGCAAAGTATTCAACGGTTATTGAGCATTCTAAACAATTTAGACATGTTAAAAGATATCCCTTTAGTAGTTCCAGAGGTTAATGAAAATGCACTTAAATATTATAGAAAGAAAAATATTATTTCAAATCCAAATTGTTCGACTAGCACAATTGGTGTTAGCTTTAAAACCTCTTCATGATAAGTTTAAAATAACTCGAGTAGTTACCTCAACCTATCAATCTGTATCTGGAGCTGGAAAAGCTGCAATGGATGAACTTATTTCTCAGACTAAAAATTATCTTGCAAAAAAAAAGATTAAACCAATTAAATTTACAAAACAAATAGCTTTTAACGTTATTCCTCATATTGATGTTTTTATGAAAGATGGTTCCACTAAAGAGGAGTGGAAAATGGAAAATGAAACTAAAAAAATATTAGATAAAAATATTAAAGTTAACAGCTACTTGCGTTCGTGTACCTGTTCTTGTTTCACATTCTGAATCTGTAAATATTGAATTCAAAAAAAAGATTTAATATAAAGCAAATTAGATCTATTTTAATCAAAAGCCCCAGGTTGCAAAGTTATAGATCGAGCAAAAAAATGGTGGCTATGCAACTCCAGCTGAGTGCACTGGAAGTTTTTTAACTTATATTTCCAGAATTAGAAAAGATCCTACAAAAAATGCAGTTAATTTATGGGTGGTTTCGGACAACTTATTAAAAGGTGCGGCCTTTAATGGAGTGCAAATAGCGGAGGTTTTGGTTAAAAAGTATATAAAAAATAATTAATATTTTTTATGGAAAAAAGTTCTGGTCCGTTATCCCCTCATATTCAGATTTATAAGTGGCAGTTTTCTTCTTTATTATCAATCACCCATAGACTGACAGGAGTCATTAATACTGCTGGATTTTTCTTAATAGTTTTATGGATTTTATTTTTAGCTTTAGGACCTGAATATTATAATTTTTATCAAAAATTTTTAAGAAGCTTCATAGGTAAATTTATTTTGGTGGGTTTTACATGGTCATTCGTTTACCACATGTTTAATGGCATCAGACATCTTTCGTGGGATTTTGGTTATGGTTATGAAATTAAAACTGCAAATCTCTCTGGAATCATTGTTTTATTTTTATCTATTTTAACAACATTTTTTATTTGGATTATATGATCAAAAATCATGCTTTAAATAAATGGATAATACAAAGAGTTAGCGCAGTTGTGCTAATACCGTTGTTATTGTTTTTTTTATACTCCTTAGTTGATTTAGTTAATCAAGATTACACGGGGGCATTAGATTTTTTTGATAACTATTTATCAATAACTATTTTTACTTTATTTTTAATATTTGCAGGCCTGCATTTAAAATTAGGTCTAGGTGAAATTGTTGAAGATTACATCCAAGATGAACGTGTCAAAGGAATTTTAAATAAACTTATAATGTTATACTCGGCTATACTTCCCGTTGTTGGCATTGTATCATTAATAATAATTATTTTATGAGCAGTTATCCAATTATTGATCATGAATATGATGTACTCGTTGTAGGAGCTGGCGGTTCAGGATTAAGAGCAGCTGTTGGTTTAGCTGAAGCTGGACTTAAAACAGCTTGTATTTCAAAAGTATTTCCAACAAGAAGTCATACTGCTGCTGCACAAGGCGGAATCTCTGCTGCATTAGGAAATATGTCAGAGGATGATTGGCGTTGGCACATGTATGACACGGTAAAAGGTGCTGATTGGTTGGGCGATCAAGATGCTATTGAATATTTATGCAAAGAAGCGCCAAGAGCAGTTATTGAACTTGAAAAATATGGAGTTCCTTTTAGCAGAACTGAAGAGGGAAAAATTTATCAAAGACCATTTGGCGGAATGACAGCTAATTATGGAAATGGTATTGCTCAAAGAACTTGTGCTGCTGCGGATAGAACGGGACATGCAATTCTTCACACGCTTTATGGTCAGGCACTAAAAAAGAATACTGAATTTTTTATAGAATATTTTGCATTAGATTTATTAATGCATAATGGAAAATGTCATGGAGTTACAGCTTGGAATTTACAAGATGGAACTATTCATCGTTTCAGAGCGAATATGACAATTTTAGCTACGGGTGGTTATGGAAGAGCATATTTTTCAGCAACTTCAGCACATACTTGTACCGGAGATGGAAACGCGATGGTTTTAAGAGCGGGTTTACCATTACAAGATATGGAATTTATTCAATTTCATCCAACAGGAATTTATGGAGCTGGATGTTTAATCACTGAAGGTTCTAGAGGAGAAGGAGGATTTCTAGTTAACTCCGAAGGAGAAAGATTTATGGAAAGATACGCTCCATCTGCAAAAGATCTTGCATCAAGAGATGTGGTTTCAAGATCTATGACAATTGAAATAAATGAAGGCAGAGGAGTTGGTAAAAATAAAGATCATATCTATCTTCATTTAAATCATTTAGATCCAAAAGTTTTACATGAAAGACTTCCAGGGATTTCTGAGTCAGCAAAAATTTTTGCTGGTGTTGATGTAACAAAACAACCGATCCCAGTTGTTCCGACGGTTCATTATAATATGGGTGGCATTCCTACTAATTATTACGGTGAAGTAGTATCAAAAACTGAAAATGGCAAAGATGTAATTGTTCCAGGCTTAATGGCAGTCGGCGAAGCAGCTTGTGTTTCTGTTCATGGTGCAAATAGACTAGGATCTAATTCATTAATTGACCTTGTAGTATTTGGTAGAGCCGCAGCTATGAGAGCTGCAACAATAGTACAACCAAATTCTAAACATGAAGTAATTCCTGAAAGTGAAACTGAAAAATCAATTTCAAGATTTGATAAATTAAGAAATTCAAATGGAGGTACCCCTACTTCTGTACTTAGAGATAAAATGCAAAGAACAATGCAAAAAAATTGTGCGGTATTTAGAGATGCTAAAATTTTAAAAGAAGGCATGGAAGAAATTAAAAAACCATGGCAAGGAATGGATGATATTTCAGTTTCAGATAAGTCTTTAATCTTTAATACTGATTTAATTGAAACTTTAGAATTTGATAATTTGATAAGACAATCACTTGTGACGATGGCGTCTGCAGAAAATAGAAAAGAAAGCAGAGGGGCGCATTCTAGAGAAGATTTTAAAGATCGAGACGATGAAAATTGGATGAAGCATACACTTGCTTGGCAAGATGGTGAGAAAGTAAAAATTGATTACAGAAATGTTCATAATTTTACACTCACTAATGAAGTTCAATATTTTCCTCCGAAAGCGAGAGTGTATTAATGGTTCAGTTTGCACTACCTAAAGACTCAAAAATTGTTGAGGGAAAATATTTTAAAGACAAGACTAATGGAAAAAATTTAAAAAAAGTTAAAGTTTATCGCTGGGATCCTGAAAAAAAAGAGAATCCAAGAGTTGATACCTACGAAGTCAATATGGATGAATGTGGACCTATGGTTCTTGATGTCCTTATTAAAATTAAAAATGAAATTGATACGACATTAACTTTTAGAAGATCTTGTCGAGAGGGTGTTTGTGGATCTTGTGCAATGAATATTGATGGAGTTAATGGACTTGCTTGTACAAAATCTGCAGTAGATATTAAAGACGAGATAAAAGTTTACCCGCTTCCGCATATGCCGGTAATTAAAGATTTAGTAGCAAATTTAAATCAACTTTATAAACAGTATCAGTCCATTGAACCATGGCTGCAGGTTGAAAAGAAAAGCAATGGTAGCGATAAAGAAATATATCAATCAAAACAAGACAGAGAAAAGTTAGACGGTTTATATGAATGTATTCTTTGTGCATGTTGTTCAACATCTTGCCCAAGTTATTGGTGGAACGGTGAAAAATATTTAGGACCTGCTGTTTTATTGCAGGCTTACCGATGGATTATTGATAGCAGAGATGAGGAGAGAGGAAAAAGATTAAAAAAAGTTGCAGATGAACTTAAACTTTTTAGATGTCATACAATCATGAACTGTACTAACACCTGCCCTAAAGGATTAAATCCAGCAAAAGCGATTGGTTCAATAAAAAAAATGTTAGTTCAACATAGTAAAGATCTTTAATTTTTTTTACTTCACTATTTGACAGCTTAATTTTATCCTTATATTTTCTTATTAATTTAAATGAGAATTATAGAGCATTTTGTTAACGGAAAGTCTTTTCTTGGATCTTCAAAAAAAACTTCTGATGTTTTTAATCCAGCCACAGGAGAAGTTTCAGCCAAAGTAAATCTAGCTACAAAAAAAGATGTTGATGATGTAGTTGCAATTGCAAATAAAGCATTTGTAACATGGTCTCAAGTACCACCATTACAAAGAGCAAGAATTTTATTCAAATTCAAAGAATTAATAGAAAAGAATTCAGATGAACTTACAAAAATAATCGTTTCAGAACATGGTAAAGTTTATGATGATGCCAAAGGATCTTTAACAAGAGGTTTAGAGGTTGTTGAGTTTGCCTGTGGTATCCCCCATTTATTGAAAGGTGAGTTTACAGAAAATGTTGGAACCAATGTTGATAGTTGGTCAATTAGACAACCACTAGGAGTTTGTGCTGGTATTACCCCTTTTAATTTTCCAGCAATGGTCCCTATGTGGATGTTTCCTTTAGCAATTGCATGTGGAAATACTTTTATTTTAAAGCCATCTGAAAAAGATCCAAGCTGCTCTTTAAGATTAGCAGAATTGTTAAAAGAAGCTGGTTTACCAGATGGAGTTTTTAATGTTGTAAATGGCGATAAAGAATCTGTAGATGCATTACTTTCGAATCCAAATGTTTGTGCAATTAGTTTTGTAGGATCAACTCCTATCGCTAAATATATTTATGAGAACGCAGCAAAATTTGAAAAAAGAGTTCAAGCATTAGGAGGCGCTAAAAATCACTGTGTTGTGATGCCAGATGCAGATTTAGATCAAGCCGTTGCAGGGCTTATGGGTGCCGCGTATGGTTCAGCCGGCGAAAGATGTATGGCCCAATCGGTAGCAGTTGCAGTGGGAAATATTGGTGATGAGTTAGTAAGTAAGCTTACAAAAGAACTCAATAATTTAAAAGTAGGACCTGGCCTTGATAAAGGAATAGATATGGGTCCATTGGTTACCGCTCAACATCTAGAAAAGGTTACAAGTTATGTAGATTTGGGAGTTAAAGAAGGAGCAAAATTAGTTGTGGATGGAAGAAAAATAAAAAAACCTCAAGGACATGAAAAGGGTTTCTATTTAGGAGGTTGTTTATTTGATCATGTAAAAGAAAACATGAGAATTTATAAAGAAGAAATATTTGGACCTGTCCTTTCAGTTGTAAGAGCAAAAAATTTTAATGAAGCAGTAGACTTAATTAATAAACATGAGTTTGGTAATGGAGTTACTCTTTTTACAAGAGATGGAGATAGCGCAAGAACATTTTCAAGCCATATTAAAGTTGGAATGGTTGGAATAAATATTCCAATACCTGTGCCAATGGCTTTTCATAGTTTTGGGGGCTGGAAAAGATCTTTATTTGGTGATCAACATGTACATGGAATGGAAGGAGTGAGATTTTATACTAAATTAAAAACTATTACTTCAAGATGGCCTTCTGGTATAAAGGCAACTTCAAATTTTACAATGCCAACAATGAATTAATTATATGAGAAAAAAAATATCACTTATAGGATCAGGACAAATTGGCGGAACATTAGCTCATTTAGTTTCTTTAAAAGAATTAGGGGATGTAGTTATTTTTGATATCGCCGCAGGATTGCCTGAAGGTAAATCTTTAGACATTGCCCAATCTGGAGCCGTTGAACGTTTTAATGCAAATCTTAAAGGCACAACAAGTTATGCTGATATTGCAAATTCAGATGTAATTATTGTAACGGCAGGCGTTCCGAGAAAAGAAGGAATGAGTAGAGATGATCTTTTAGGAATAAATTCAAAAGTTATGAAACAAGTTGGTGAAGGAATTAAAAAATATTCTCCAAATGCTTTTGTAATTTGTATTACTAATCCTTTAGATGTTATGGTTTTGGCATTACAAAAATACTCTGGGCTGCCTGCTGAAAAAGTAGTTGGGATGGCAGGAGTTTTAGACTCTTCTCGTTTTAGATTATTCTTATCTGAAGAATTTAAAGTTTCCATAGAAGATGTAACGGCTTTTGTTTTAGGTGGTCATGGAGACACAATGGTTCCACTTGCTAGGTACTCTACAGTTGCAGGAATACCGATACCGGATTTAATAGATATGAAATGGTCGACTAAAGAAAGAATAGATAAAATTATACAAAGAACTCGAGATGGAGGAGCTGAAATAGTAAAATTATTAAAAACAGGCTCCGCTTATTATGCTCCAGCGAGTTCAGCTATTGAAATGGCAGAGGCATTTTTGAAAGATAAAAAGAAAATTTTGCCATGCGCAGTTTATTTAGATGGTGAATATGGTGTGGACGATCTTTATGTAGGTGTTCCCGTTATTATTGGTGCAAAAGGAGTTGAAAAAATTATTGAGATTAAATTCAATCCTCAAGAAAAAGAGATGTTTTTAAAATCTGTCGATTCAGTTAAAAAATTAACTCAAGATCTCTTTAAACTTGATCCAGAGGTTGCAAAAATTAAAACTAAAAAGCCTCAGTATTAATTTTTCATGAATATTCACGAACATCAGGCAAAAGAAGTCATAAAAAAATTTGGAGCACCAGTTTCAAGGGGTGTTGTTATTTTTAATTTAAATGAGATTGATGAGAAGATTAAGCAGTTAAATAGTAAGATGTACGTGGTTAAAGCTCAAATCCATGCGGGTGGAAGAGGAAAAGCTGGAGGAGTAAAATTAGTTAAAAACATTGATGAATTAAAGCAAAAATGCAAGGATTTACTTGGAAAAGTTCTTGTCACACACCAAACAGGACCTCAAGGCAGAGAAGTAAAAAGAATTTATATAGAAGAAGCATCGGATATAAAAAAAGAGTTTTATCTATCTTGTTTAGTAGACAGGGCATCTTCAAAAATTGCTTTTATTTCTAGTGCTGAAGGAGGAATGGATATTGAGGAAGTTGCAGCTAAAACTCCTGAGAAAATTATTACAACGCGTGTTTCATTATCGACAAAATTAAAAGATGAGGATTTAGAACAAATTGTAAAACCTTTTAACTTAAGTGGAGAGCAAAAGCATCAGGCAAAGAAAGTTGCTCAATCTTTATATGATACTTTGATAAATGCAGATGGAAGTTTAATCGAAATTAATCCGTTAATTCTTACGACGGAAAATCAAATTAAGTGTTTAGATGCAAAAATAAGTTTCGATGATAATGCTCTTTTTAGACATCCAGAAATTAAAGCGCTTAGAGATTTAAATGAAGAAGATCCAATGGAAATTGAAGCAAGTAAGTATGAATTAGCTTACATTAAATTAGATGGAAAAATTGGTTGCATGGTCAATGGGGCTGGTCTTGCTATGGCAACAATGGATATTATTAAACTTTACGGTTCAGAACCTGCAAATTTTTTAGATGTAGGAGGCGGAGCTACAAAAGAAAAAGTTTCTGCTGCTTTTAGAATTATTTTATCAGATAAAAATGTTGAGGGGATTTTAATAAATATTTTTGGTGGAATTATGCGTTGCGATATTATTGCACAAGGTGTCGTAGAAGCAGCTAAAGAAGTTGATCTCAAAATTCCTCTAGTGGTTAGACTAGCGGGAACAAAAGTTGATGAAGGTAAAGAAATTTTAAAAAAATCTGGGTTGACAATTATTTCTGCTGATAATTTATCTGATGCAGCAAAAAAAATTGTAGAAGCTACATCTTAATTATGTCTGTTCTAGTAAATAAAAAAACTAAAGTTATATGTCAGGGGTTTACAGGTAAGCATGGAACGTTTCATTCTGAGCAAGCTCTTGCATATGGAACAAATCTAGTTGGTGGAATAACTCCTAAAAAAGGTGGACAGACTCACTTAGGTCTTCCAGTTTTTAATACAGTTGCGGATGCAGTTGATAAATTAAAACCAGATGCAACAATGATATATGTTCCTGCAGCATTTGCAGCAGCTGCAATTATTGAAGCTTTAGATAGTAAAATACCTTTAATTGTTTGTATTACAGAGGGAATTCCAGTCTTAGATATGGTTAAAGTGAAAGAAAAATTAATTAAGTCTAAAAGTAGATTGATCGGACCTAACTGCCCAGGAATTATTACACCGGATGAATGTAAAATTGGAATTATGCCAGGACATATTCACAAAAAAGGATCTGTAGGAATTGTATCAAGGTCAGGAACTTTAACCTATGAGGCAGTTGCACAAACGACGGCATTGGGCCTTGGACAGTCCACTTGTATCGGTATTGGAGGAGACCCTATTAATGGAACTAACTTTATTGATTGTTTAGATTTATTTTTAAAAGATGATGAAACTAAATCAATCATTATGATAGGGGAAATAGGTGGAAGCGCAGAAGAGGAAGCTGCTGAATTTATAAAATCCTCAAAAATTAAAAAACCTGTTGTTGGATTTATTGCAGGAGTCACAGCACCTCCCGGACGAAGAATGGGTCATGCCGGGGCGATTATTTCTGGAGGGAAAGGACTTGCTAAAGATAAAATTGAAACGATGAAATCTTGCGGCATAACCGTTGCAAATTCCCCAGCAGATATTGGTAAAACTTTATTTGACAAACTTAAGACTTAGTATTTTATTAAGATTATAAAATTATATGTCGTCGCAAGAGAATAATATTATTTTTCAAAAAACATCTTTTTTATCAGGAACAAACTCATCTTATATTGAAAAACTTTACGCTAAATATGTAGAAAATCCTGCAAGTATTCCCGATAGTTGGCGACAATTTTTTGAAGGTCTTGGTGATCAAAAAAATAATATTATAGAAAATCAAGGACCTAGTTGGGCTCCATCAAATATTAAATATATTTCTAATGGAGATTTAGATGTTTATGAAAAATATCTTCCAAAAAATTTAAATGGAAATTCAATTAAAGAAAAAATAACAGAAAAAAATAAAACTTTATCAAGTGATGAAAAAGTTGATGTAGAAAGATCTACAATTGACTCTGTTAGAGCAATCATGATGATTAGAGCCTACAGAATTAGAGGTCATCTTATTGCTGATTTAGATCCACTACAACTACAAGAAAAACACTATCATCCTGAATTAAATCCAGAAACTTATGGTTTTAAAAAAGAAGATAGAAATAGAAAAATTTTCTTAGATAATGTTCTTGGTTTTGAATATGCAACAGTTAACGAGATATTAGAAATTTTATTAAAAACTTATTGTGCCAAAATTGGAATAGAGTTTATGCACATGTCAGATCCAGAAGAAAAAAAATGGATCCAAGAAAGAATCGAAGGAAAAGGCAAAGAGGCAAATTTTACTACTGAAGGTAAAAAAGCAATTTTAAAAAAATTGATAGAGGCAGAAGGATTTGAAAATTATTGCCATACTAAGTTTGTTGGAACAAAAAGATTTGGGTTAGATGGCTGTGAGTCTTTGATTCCTGCACTTGAACAAATAGTTAAAGTTGGAGGTAATTTAGGAGTAAAAGAAATTAAAATAGGAATGCCTCATAGAGGTAGATTAAATATTCTCGCGAACGTAATTCAAAAGCCTTTTAAAAAAATATTTAAAGAATTTTCAGGTGATCCAGGCCCTGATGCTGCAGGTGTTTCTGGTGATGTTAAATATCATTTAGGAGCATCTGCAGATAGAGATTTTAATGGTAACAGCGTTCATGTAAGTTTAACGGCAAACCCTTCTCACCTTGAAGCGGTAAATCCAGTAGTATTAGGGCAAACTAGAGCTAAACAATTTTTTCATAACGATCCACAGCGAGTAAAAGTGATACCGATTCTTTTACATGGAGATGCAGCTTTTGCAGGACAAGGAATTGTTGCCGAATGTTTTGCCATGTCTGGTTTAAAAGGACATAATACCGGAGGAACCATTCATATTATTGTTAATAATCAAATTGGTTTTACTACGAGTCCTTCATTTGCAAGATCTTCACCTTATCCATCTGAAGTAGCTAAAATGGTTCAAGCTCCGATATTCCATGTAAATGGAGATGATCCAGAATCTGTTGTTTATTGTTCAAGAATTGCAACAGAATATAGACAAAAATTTAAACGAGATGTCGTTATTGATATCATTTGTTACAGAAGATTTGGTCATAATGAAGGGGATGAGCCTTCTTTTACTCAACCTTTAATGTACAAAAAAATTAGATCGCAAGCCACAACGTTAACAATTTATGGAAACCAACTTATTCAAGAAGGAGTTTTAAGAGATGATGAATTTCAAAAAGAAAAAGATAATTTTAAAAAATTTTTAGACACAGAGTTTGATTCATCAAAGAGTTATATTCCAAATCAGATAGATTGGTTTACAGGAAGCTGGTCAAAATTTACAACTGAAATTGGTTCTGATCGTAGAGGGGTAACTGGAGTTGATTTAGAATTAATTCATCAAGCTGGAGAAAAAATTTGTAACCTTCCAGAAAATTTTAATTTTCATTCAACAATAAAAAGACTTTTCGAGGCAAAGAAAAAAATGTTTGAAACTGGAAAAGGTTTCGATTGGGCGACAGCAGAAAGTTTGGCTTTTGGAACTTTATTGTTAGAAGGATACCCAGTAAGATTTGTTGGACAAGATTCATCAAGAGGAACTTTTAGCCAAAGACATGCTGCTGTTCTTGATCAAAATACTGGAGAAAAATATTACCCTTTAAAAAATCTTAGCTCAGAACAAGCTCAGTTTGAAATTATTGATAGTTTTTTATCAGAATTTGGAGTTTTAGGATTTGAGTATGGATATTCATTATCATCCCCCGAGACATTAGTTTTATGGGAAGCGCAGTTTGGTGATTTTGCAAATGGTGCTCAAATTATAATTGATCAATTTATTACCTCTGGAGAAAAAAAATGGACAAGAGCAAGTGGATTAGTCATGCTTCTTCCCCATGGCTATGAAGGACAAGGGCCTGAACACTCCTCAGCGCGAATTGAAAGATATCTCCAATCCTGTGCTCAGGAAAATTTGCAGGTAGTAAATTGTACTACTCCCGCAAACTATTTTCATTTGTTAAGAAGACAAATTCATAGAAAATTTAGAAAACCACTTATAGTATTTTCTCCAAAATCTTTATTGAGACATAAAAAATGTGTTTCTGAAATTGAAGATTTTTTACCTGAAAATTCTTTTCATAGAATATTACCGGATCATGCAGATTTTCCTGAATATAATTTAATTAAATTAGTAAAAGATGAAGAAATTAAGCGCGTAGTTCTTTGTTCAGGAAAAGTTTATTTTGATATTTCTGAAAAAAGAGAAACGATAAGAAATCCTAAAGTTCAACTATTGAGAATTGAACAATTATATCCTTTCCCTGTAAAAAAATTAGCTAGTTTTTTAAAAAGATTTAAAAATGCCGATGAATTTATTTGGTGCCAAGAAGAACCAGAAAATATGGGAGCTTGGAGTTTTGTTGAAAAATATATCAATTGGACTTTAAATTTGATTGGGGCCAAATCTAAAAAAGTGCAGTATGTTGGCAGAAAACCTTCAGCTTCAACGGCTACCGGATATTTGAAAAAACATGTACAACAGCAGGACGAAATAATATCAAAAGTACTTTTATAAAATAATGGCTAAAGATTTAATAGTACCCACGCTCGGAGAGTCAGTAACGGAAGCGACAGTTTCTAAGTGGCTTAAACAAGTTGGTGAGTCAGTGAAAGCAGATGAACCAGTTGTTGAATTAGAAACTGACAAAGTTAGTGTATCAGTTCCTTCTCCAGAATCAGGAATTTTATCAGAAATTAAAATTCAAGCCGGTAATACAGTAAATGTTGGAACGGTACTAGGCACGGTAGGAGCTGGAACTGCAAGTGTAATAAAAAAAGAACCTATTAAAGCACCAGAGCCAGCAAAGCCAAAATCAGTCGAGGCCCCTGTAAAAAAAATAGTAGAAGCTCCAGGAAGTAAAAAAGAAATATTATCTCCTGCAGTAAAAAGAATAGTAGAAGAAAAAAGAATTGATATCAGCACGATCAGTGGATCAGGAAAAGATGGAAGAATTTTAAAAGGAGATTTATTAGAATCGATGGGCTTACCTTCTGCTCCTTCCGCAGCAAGAGCTAGCAAAGGAGATGAAGAGCGAGTTAAAATGACTCGATTAAGAGCAACTATCGCTAAAAGATTAAAAGAAGCTCAAAATAATGCAGCAATGCTTACGACATTTAATGAAATTGATATGTCGAGAATTATTGAAATGAGAGCAGAATATAAAGACGGCTTTCAGAAAAGATATGGGGTTAAATTAGGATTTATGTCATTCTTTGTAAGATCTTGTGTTGAGGCTTTAAAAGCTTTTCCAATTATTAATGCAGAAATTCAACAAGATGAAATTGTTTACAAAAATTATTACAATATAGGCGTTGCTGTTGGGACAGAGAAAGGATTAGTTGTTCCAGTAGTTAGAGATGCCGATGAACTGTCTTTTGCAGATATTGAAAAGCAAATTATTGTCCTTGGTGAAAAAGCAAAAACTGGACAATTATCTATTGAGGAACTTCAGGGGGGTACTTTTACAATCACTAACGGTGGGATTTATGGCTCGATGTTATCAACTCCAATATTGAATCCTCCACAATCAGGAGTATTAGGAATGCATAATATTGTTCAAAGAGCAGTAGTTGTTGATGGAAAAATTGAAGTTAGACCTATTATGTATTTAGCACTGTCCTATGATCATAGAATTATTGATGGAAAAGATGCTGTTTCATTCTTGGTTAGAGTTAAGGAATACTTAGAAGATCCAAGAAGACTTTTTTTAAATTTATAATTCATGGAAGAGTTTGATTTTTTAGTTATTGGCGGAGGTCCAGGAGGATATGTTGGAGCAATTAGAGCTGCTCAATTAGGATTAAAAACTGCATGTATCGAGTCTAGAGGAACCTTAGGCGGCACTTGTCTTAATGTTGGATGTATACCTTCGAAAGCATTATTGCACTCATCTCACCTTTATAAAAAGGCAAAAACGGAATTTAAAAATATAGGAATTAATATTAATGAGCCATCACTAGATCTTGCAAAAATGATGAGTCATAAAGCAAAAGGTGTAGAAGGACTTACTAAAGGAATAGAATTTTTATTTAAAAAAAATAAAGTTACTTACATTAAAGGCTTTGGATCTTTTAAAGATAAAAATACAATCTCAGTTACTGATCAGTCTAATAATCAAAAGGATTATAAATTTAAAAATGCAATTATTGCGACTGGATCTGTTCCAATCTCTCTTCCGAATATAGAAATTGATGAAAAAATAGTTGTATCATCAACAGGCGCGTTAGCTTTGTCTTCAGTACCTAAAAAATTGGTTGTTATTGGAGCTGGTTATATAGGTTTGGAGATGGGTTCTGTATGGTCAAGATTAGGATCAGAAGTTCAAGTTGTAGAATACTTAGATTACATCACTCCAGGTATGGATCGAGAAGTATCAGATGCTTTTTTAAAAATACTACAAAAACAAGGAATGCAATTTAGTTTATCAACAAAAGTAATTGGGGTTAAAAAGAATAAAACTGGCGCAACTGTTATGGTTGAAAAGAATGGTGCTAAGAGTGATATAGATTGCGACATCGTTTTAATGTCTGTCGGAAGAAAACCTAATACAGCAGGGTTAAATCTTGAAAAAATTGGAGTAAAATTAGACTCAAAAGGAAGAGTGGAAACAGATCATAAATATAAAACTAACTTAAATAATATTTATGCAATCGGAGATGTAATTACTGGTCCAATGTTAGCACATAAAGCAGAAGAAGAAGGAATTGCTGTTGCAGAATTGCTAAGTGGAAAATATGGACATGTAAATTATGATGTTATTCCTGGTGTAGTATATACCTCTCCAGAAGTTGCTTCAGTTGGAAAAACAGAAGAACAGTTAAAAGAGCAAAAAATATCTTATAAAGTTGGTAAGTTTCCTTTCGCAGCAAATGCTAGAGCAAAAGTTAATGATGAAGGAGATGGATTTGTTAAAATTTTATCTGATGATAAAACAGATAGAGTTTTAGGCGTACATATGATTGGACCAGATGTTGGTAATATGATCGCAGAGATGGCTTTAGCTATGGAATTTGGAGCAAGTGCAGAAGATATAGCGAGAACGTGCCATGCGCACCCTACTTTAGCTGAAGCAATTAAAGAGGCTGCTTTAGCGGTAGATAAGAGAGCTATCCACTTTTAATTTTAAATCTTCATTCCTGATTTTTTCCAATCAGCTGTAAAAATATCTACACCTTTATCTGTAAGATGATGTTTATGAAGTTCTTTAAAAATTTTAACAGGAACTGTAGCAACATCAGAACCAATAGCTGCAACAGCGTTAAAATGTTCAACAGATCTAATAGAGGCTGATAAAATTTTTGTCTTTATATTTTTGTAATTATTAAAAACTTTTTTAATATCTTCAATTAACTGAACTCCGTTTTCTCCAATATCATCCAATCTTCCAATGAAAGGTGAAACGTAAGTTGCTCCAGCTTTAGCAGCAAGGAGAGCTTGCGATGTAGAAAAACATAAAGTGACATTTACTTTAATTTTTTTAGAAGAAAGTATACTGCAAGCCTGTAAACCATTCCAAGTTAAGGGAACCTTAATTACAATATTTTTTGCAATTTTTCTTAGAACGTCAGCTTCTTTTAACATCGAAGGAACATCTGGAGCTGTTACTTCAGCGCTTACTGGTCCTTTTATTTCGCTGCAAATTTCTTTTAATAAAATTTTGAAATCAGTTTTTGCACTTGCAAGTAGAGAGGGATTTGTTGTGATGCCGTCTACTAAATTAGCTTTGTTTAATCCTCTAATTTCTTTAATATCTGATGAGTCTAGAAAAATTTCCATGGATTTAGATTATAAAATTTATAGTAAGAAATAAACAATTAATAAAATTTTTTGATGACTTTAGATGTATTACTACCACTAAAATTTGATCATCCTTTTACCTATAACGTCCCAAAAGATATTGATGTGAAAGTTGGGGATTTTGTTTTAGTTCCTTTCCAAAATAAAGATATTATAGGTATTGTTTGGGGCAAGAGTAGTCCTATTAAGAAATCAATTAAAATTAAAGATATTAAAAAGAAATTTGATTTTGCTTCTTTATCTAAAGATACTTTAGTTTTTTTAGAAAAATTTTCTCGATACAATTTGGTAGATTTAGGAATTGCCTTAAAATTATTTATTTTTAAGAAGGCTTTTAAAGAAACATCAAAAAAAAGCAAAACAGAAGAAACTTTTGAAAAATGTTCATTAAAAAAAAATATTAGTTTTGATGCAGGTCAGAAGAAAGCTATTAAGATTTTAGATGATAAAATTTTATTTGATAAATTTTCAACAATTTTATTACATGGAATTACAGGATCAGGAAAAACATTAATATATTTTAAAAAAATACAAGATTTTATAGAAAAAGGTTATCAGGTTTTGGTTCTGCTCCCGGAGATTGCATTAACAAACCAAATTAAAGAAAGATTTAAAGAGTATTTTGGAAGCTATCCTGCGTTGTGGCACTCTGATGTCTCTGAAAAAAACAAAAGACAGATCTGGCATGGAATTGCTAGTCATAAAATTAATTTGGTTTTAGGGGCCAGATCATCTTTATTTCTTCCTTTTAAAAAATTAGGTTTAATCATTATAGATGAAGAGCATGATCAGTCTTACAAACAAGAAGATCAAGTAATTTATAATGCTAGGGACATGGCTGTGTTAATGGCCTCAATTAAAAAAATATCAGTTATTTTAGTTTCAGCAACGCCTTCATTAGAGACTTACTATAACACGATTAATAAAAAGTTTTCTTACATTAGTTTAGATAAAAGATATGGCAATGCCCAGTTGCCGGAAGTTAAATTTGTGGATTTGAAAAAAAATCCTCCTGTAAAATCTAAATTTATTTCGCCCTCTATTATTTCTGAACTTAAAAATATCCTGGATAAAGGAAATCAAATTTTATTTTTTTTAAATAGAAGAGGATATTCAACTTTTGTTATTTGTTCAAAATGTGGTTATCGATTTAATTGTCCACATTGTTCAGTTTCATTAATTTATCACAAGGAAACTAACAAATTAATTTGTCACTACTGTGATCATGTAGCTACACTAGAGAGAAAATGTAAAGATGGAGATAATTGTGAATTTTCTTTTTATGGTTTGGGTGTTGAAAAGATATTTGAGGAAGTTAAGGAAATTTTTCCTGATAAAAGAATTGAATTATTTTCAAGTGATTTTATTCATAATGATGATACTACTAAAAAAACGTTTGAGAGTATCCAGAATGGAAAAATCAATATTATTGTAGGAACCCAATTAATTTCTAAAGGCTTTCATTTTCCAAAGTTAAATTGCATAGTTATTGTTAATTCTGATCTGAGTTTTTTAGGAAATGATATCCGTAGTTCAGAAAAAACATATCAATTAATGAATCAGCTAAGCGGGAGAGCGGGGAGAGAAGTTAAAAATTCAACAGTATATCTTCAAACTTTTGAGCCAGAAAACGAAACATTAAAATCAATATGTGATCAGAATATTTTAGCTTTTTATGAAAACGAAATTAATTTTAGAGAGCGATCTAATTTACCTCCGTTTACAAAGCTTATTGCTTTTATAATTTCAGGAAAAAATAAGTTTGACGTTGATGATTGTGCAAGAATATTAAAAAATAAAATTCCAAAAATGAAAGATGCTTTGTTGTTGGGTCCCGTGAGTGCTTCCATTTCGCTTATAAAGGGAAAATATCGTTCTAGGTTATTATTAAAATATCCTCAAGAAGCATTTCCACAAAAATTTTTAAAAGATTGGTTAAAAACTATTAAAATTAAAAAAAATATTTCACTAACTGTAGACGTTGATCCCGTAAACTTTAAATAATTTTAAAAAAGTTCAAAATATCACACTTGATTAGTGTAATTTTGCATGTTACGAGACCTTTTTTCTTTTAAAGTTAATAGTAAAAAAATCTATGACAACTTTTAGTGAAACTCAAAGATATGCTAAAGCAGTATATAGACTGGCTTATGAAGCTAAAAGCATAGATATTCTTGAAAAAGATTTTTTAAAGTTAAGAGAAATATTAGATCAAAGTTCAGATTTAAAAAAATTTATTAAAAATCCTACACATAAATATTCAGTTATTAATAATGTTATTGATGCTTTGGTTAAAAATTTTTCTTTTTCAGATTTATTCTCAAGATTTTTAAGAGTATTAAACAAAAATAGAAGATTTTTCTTTTTAGAGAAAATAGTAAATAATTTTTTTGACTTATTATTAAATGAAAAGGGGGAAGTTCTAGCAACTCTTAAATTATCTCACACAATTTCAGATAGCGATAAAGCAGATATAGCAAAAAAATTAGATAATATTTTAAAGAAAAAAATCAACATTTCTTTTTCTGTAGACCCATCTTTATTAGTTGGTTCAATTCTTCAAATTGGAAGTACTATGATTGATACTTCTGCTAAAACAAGATTAAATAATTTATTAAATAAATAAAAATGAAAATTAATCCTTCTGAAATTACTAATATTTTAAAAGATCAAATAAAGAATTTTGGAGCTGAAGTTGAAGTTTCAGAAGTTGGTCAAGTTTTGACAGTAGGAGACGGTATAGCCAGAGTTTACGGATTAGATAATGTTCAAGCTGGAGAGATGGTTCAATTCTCTGAAGGCACAAAAGGTATGGCTTTAAACCTTGAAACTGAAAATGTCGGAGTAGTTATTTTTGGTGATGACTCAAAAATTAAAGAAGGGGACATTGTAAAAAGAACAGGCTCAATCGTTGACGTTGCTGTTGGAAAATCTTTATTAGGTCGTGTGGTTGACGGATTAGGTAATCCAATAGATGGAAAAGGTCCGATTGATAAAAAAGCTGAAAGAAAAAGAGTTGAGATTAAGGCGCCTGGTATTATTCCAAGAAAATCAGTTAATGAACCGATGCAAACAGGATTAAAAGCTATTGATAGCTTAATTCCTGTTGGAAGAGGACAAAGGGAATTAATTATTGGTGATAGACAAACTGGAAAAACAGCAATTGCTATTGATACAATTATTAATCAAAAAGAAATTAATAAATCTAATGATGAGAGTAAAAAACTTTATTGTATTTATGTTGCAATTGGACAAAAAAGATCAAGTGTAGCTCAGATCGTAAAAACATTAGAGGAAGCTGGAGCAATGGAATATACAATTGTTGTTGCAGCAACAGCTTCTGATCCTGCGCCATTACAATTTTTAGCTCCATACACAGGATGTACAATGGGAGAATATTTCAGAGATAATGGAATGCATGCTCTTATTGTTTATGATGATTTATCAAAACAAGCTGTTGCTTACAGACAGATGTCACTACTTTTACGTAGACCCCCAGGACGAGAAGCCTTTCCAGGAGATGTATTTTATCTTCATAGTAGATTACTTGAAAGAGCAGCAAAATTGAATGACAAGCATGGCGGAGGATCTCTTACAGCACTACCAATTATTGAAACGCAAGCGAGTGACGTTTCTGCTTACATTCCAACAAACGTTATTTCTATCACCGATGGACAAATATTTTTAGAAACTGAACTTTTTTATAAAGGTGTAAGACCTGCCGTTAACGTAGGTATATCGGTTTCTAGGGTGGGATCCTCAGCACAGATTAAGGCAATGAAACAGGTCTCTGGTTCAATCAAACTAGAACTTGCTCAATATCGTGAAATGGCTGCATTTGCTCAGTTTGGATCTGATTTAGATCTTGCTACTCAAAAATTATTAAATCGTGGATCAAAATTAACTGAATTGTTAAAACAAGATCAGTACTCACCTCTAAAAGTAGAGGAACAAGTCGTATCAATTTTTTCAGGTGTAAAAGGTTTCTTAGATGATGTTGAGCTTAATCAAATAAAGTCTTTTGAAAAGAAACTTCTATCAAAAATAAAATCAGAAGCTCCAGATATATTGAACAATATTAAATCTTCAGGAAAAATTGATGAATCTAATGAAGAAAAGTTAAAAACGTTTATTGCTGACTTTAAGAAAGGTTTTCAAAAATAATGGCTAGTTTAAAATTCTTAAGAAACAGAATTAGTAGTGTTAAATCGACACAAAAAATAACAAAAGCTATGAAAATGGTTGCCGCCGCTAAACTTAGAAAAGCTCAGCAGAACGCAGAAAATGCGAGACCATATTCTGAGAAGTTAAACTCTATAATATCAAATTTAAAAAATTCAGTAACTGACATGGATTCAGCACCAAAATTACTAGTGGGCAATCAAAAAAATGAGACTCATCTTTGTGTAGTTTTAAGTTCTGATAGAGGACTATGTGGTGGCTTCAATACAAATATTTGTAGAAAAGCAAAAGTATTTTTTGAAAAAATATTGAATGAGAAGAAAAATTTAAAAATTATAGTTGTTGGTAGTAAGGCGAATGATCAACTAAAGAGAAAGTACAATCAGTACATTATTGATAGAATAAGTTTAAAAGATGAAAAAGTTGTTTCTTTTGGCAAAGCTCAAGAAATTACTGATAAAATTTTAAATCTATTTACTAGAAATGAATTTGATATTTGTACTTTATTTTATAATAAATTTAAGAGTGTTATTTCTCAAATTCCTCAAAACCAGCAATTAATCCCAGTTTCAATTGAACAAAAATCAAATCAACAGTCTTTGACAAATAATAGCGAATATGAATACGAACCAGATGAAAACGATATTTTAGAAAATCTTTTGCCAAAAAATATTGCAACTCAAATTTATACTGCATTTTTAGAAAATCAGGCTAGTGAACAAGGATCAAGAATGACAGCCATGGACAATGCAACAAGAAATGCTGGAGATTTAATTGCAAAACTAACAATTAATTATAACAGAACAAGACAAGCAGTGATTACTAAGGAATTAATAGAAATTATTTCTGGAGCTGAGTCTTTATAGGAGAATTATGGAAAATAAATTTGGAAAAATAGTTCAGGTTATTGGTGCGGTTGTAGACGTAAAATTTGATCAAGATCTACCAGAAATTTTAACAGCTCTTGAGTGTGATAATAATGGATTAAGAGTCGTTCTAGAGGTTGCACAACACCTTGGAGAAAATACAGTTAGAACTATCGCGATGGATACAACAGAAGGATTAAAAAGAGGCGATAAAGTCATAAATACGGGCAAGGCTATTACTGTTCCAGTTGGTCCAGAAACATTAGGGAGAATTATTAATGTTATAGGAGAGCCAATTGATCAAAAAGGACCTTTAAAAACAAAAGAAAATTGGCCAATCCATAGATCTGCACCAGCTTATGTAGAGCAATCAACAGAAACAGAAGTTCTTGTTACAGGAATTAAAGTCGTTGATTTGTTAGCGCCATATTCTCGAGGTGGAAAAATCGGATTGTTTGGTGGAGCTGGAGTTGGAAAAACAGTTTTAATTATGGAATTAATTAATAACGTTGCAAAAGCTCATGGGGGATATTCAGTTTTTGCAGGAGTTGGAGAACGAACACGAGAAGGAAATGATTTGTATCATGAGATGATAGAGTCCGGAGTTATTAAAACTGATGGCCCAGGATCTAAAGCCGCTTTAGTTTATGGACAAATGAATGAACCACCAGGAGCAAGAGCTCGAGTTGCTTTATCAGGATTAACACTTGCTGAATATTTTAGAGACAAAGAAGGTCAAGACGTTCTTTTCTTCGTTGATAATATTTTTAGATTTACACAAGCTGGATCAGAGGTGTCAGCATTACTTGGTCGTATTCCCTCAGCCGTTGGATACCAACCAACGTTAGCAACAGATATGGGTAACTTACAAGAAAGAATTACAACAACTAGTAAAGGATCAATTACTTCTGTGCAGGCGATTTACGTTCCTGCCGATGACTTAACAGACCCTGCTCCTGCAACTTCATTTTCTCATTTAGATGCAACAACCGTTTTATCAAGACAAATTGCTGAACTTGGAATTTATCCTGCCGTAGATCCTCTAGATTCAACGTCAAGAATTCTTGATCCAAGAATTGTTGGTGAAGAGCATTATAGAGTTGCCAGGGAAGTTCAAAAAATTTTACAAAACTATAAATCTTTACAAGATATTATAGCAATTTTAGGTATGGATGAGTTATCTGAGGAAGATAAATTAGTTGTATCAAGAGCAAGAAAGATACAAAGATTTTTATCACAACCTTTCTTTGTTGCTGAAGTATTTACGGGATCACCAGGAAAATTAGTTGATCTTCAATCAACCATTAAAGGCTTTGATGCAATTTGCAAAGGTCAGTATGATCATTTACCAGAGTCTGCTTTTTACATGGTAGGAACAATAGAAGAGGCAGTCGCAAAAGCTGAAAAAATGGCAAAAGAAGCTGCAGCTTAATTTAAATGGCAGATAATATTCATTTAGAGATTGTAACACCAAAACAAGTAGCTTATTCAAAAGCAGTTGATAGCGTTGTTATCTCAGGAATTGAAGGAGATATGGAAATATTCAAGGATCATATTTCCTTAATTACTTTTCTTAAAGCAGGAAAAATTATTGCAAAAACTGGTAGCAATGAAGATACATTTTTTTCTACCGGAGGCACTATGGAGTTTTCTAATAATAAACTAAGTATTTTATTAGATAATTTTTTTAATAGTTCAGAGTTTCAAAGTGAAGAATTAATTAAATTGAAACAAAATGCAGAAAAAAAATTAAGTAATAAAGAAATTTCTGATGAAGAAATTTATCTTAATAATCAAATTATAGATCAGATTAATAATTTAAAATCTTAAAGATATTTTTTAAACTCCTCTATAACTTGTTGATATAGCTTTTTTTTAAAAGGAACTATTAATCTAGGTAATTCTAAAGGTTCTGCCCAACGCCAATCATAAAATTCTGCTTTTTTTTGTTTAATATTGATTTCATCATGTTCTCCAAGAAATTTTGCAAGAAACCAAGTTTGTTTTTGTCCTTTATATTTTCCATCCCAAATTTTTCCAAGAAGTTCATTAGGTAAATCATAAATAAATTCTTTTTCCGATTTTTTTATAATTTCAATTGAAGTAATTCCTGTTTCTTCCTTAAGTTCTCTTTTAGCAGCGCTCTCAACATCTTCTTTTTGATCAACACCGCCCTGAGGCATTTGCCATGCTTTAGTACTATCAATTCTTTTTCCTATAAAAACTTTAGTTTCTTGATTAATAAGCATTATCCCAACACCTTTTCTATAAGGAAGATTGCTTAAATCTTTCATGACACTTTTAAAAGTTTAAGGGCGTAAATTAATTGGTTATCGTTTGTAGGATCGTTTATTTTAAAATTATCTTTTTGTTGTTCTACTTTAATATCTGGCTGCACACCTATCTCTTCAATTGTTTCTCCACTTGGTAGATAATATTTAGCTGTTGTTAATCTTAATCCACCACCATTAGATAAAGGCATAATAGATTGAACTGATCCTTTTCCGAAAGATTTTTCACCAATAACAATTGCTCGCTTGTGGTCTTTTAAGGCCCCAGCCACTATTTCAGATGCTGAAGCTGAGCCTTTATTAATCAGTACGATTAGGGGTTTTCCATTGATTTCATCGCCTTTTTTAGAATTGTAAACTTTTATATCTTTCGGATCTCTTCCCTTTGTAGAAACAATTTCTCCACTATCTAAAAAAGCATCTGATATCTTAATTGCTTGCGAAAGAAGACCACCAGGATTATTTCTAAGATCTAAAATATAGCCAGTTATGTTTGGCTTACTTCTGCTTATCTCTCTAATTTTATCAATTAATTCATCACCACTTTTTTCATTAAAAGATCTTAATCTTAAATAACCAATATTTTCTTTAATCTCTGAAACAACAGACTTTGTTTTAATTGTTTCTCGAACTATCTTTACAATTATTGGATCATCAACATCTATTCTTCTAATTGTTAACGTTATTGGAGTTCCACTTTTGCCCCGCATGGTATTTACAGCTTCATCTAAAGTTAAGCCTTTAACCTGTTTGTTATCTAGCTTAATAATATAGTCTCCCGATTTTATTCCAGCTCTATCAGCAGGCGTATCATCAATAGGCGATATTACTTTTACAAGTCCTGCCTCCATTGTAACTTCAATACCAAGACCCCCAAACTCACCCTTGGTTTCTGTATTCATATTCTTAAATGTTTTAGGGCTCATGTAAGAAGAATATGGATCTAACGATTGAAGCATTCCATTAATTGCACCATCAATTACTTCGCCTTCATTAATTTGTTTGAAATATTCTTTATTTATTGTTTCAAGAATATCTCCAAACAAATCTAATTTTTCATAAAGAACATCTTTTTTTTGTGAAAAAGCATTTTGCGAAAGTAGATTTAAAAATAAAAGAGTAAGTAATAAGTAAATTTTTTTCATTATTATTGCCTATGGTAGGGATGGTTTACCATAATTGTAGCGCATCTGTAAATTTGTTCAGCGAGTATTACTCTAGCTAAAGAGTGCGTAAAAGTAAGTTTACTCAGACATATTTCTTCAAAACTATCTTTGTTAAGATTTTTTTTAAAACCTTCAGGCTCTCCAATAATAAATAATGTTTCTTTAATAGAATCGTTAATTAATTTTTTTAATTTTTTACAAAAGTTATCAGTATTAAAATTTTGTCCATTTTCACTAAGAAATATAATTTTTTTTTCTTTTTTATTTTTTATTATAGTTTCAAGTTCCTTTTTTGAGATATGCTCGATTGCAAAGTTAGTAATTCCACTATTTTTTAAACTTTTAAGTCTGCTCTCATATCTGTTGCACAATTCATTTTCTTCATCTTTATTTAGTCTTCCTAAACAAAGGATTTTAATTTTCATTAAACAAAGATTTTTTGATTTGGGATAATATCTTCCCACATTTTTTCTAACTCATAATTTTTTCTTTGTTCATGATGAAAAATGTGAATTATAATGTCCATCGCATCAATAAGTTTCCAGTTGTCACTATCTTTGCCTTCAACTTTGCATCCTTTGATTCCCATTTTTTTTAATTCTTCAATTGTATTTTCAGAGACAGATTGAATGTGCCTAGAAGAAGTCCCACTAGCGACAATCATATAATCTGCAATAGAACTCTTGTTTGCAAGATTAATAGTTACGATGTCTTTTGCTTTATTATCATCAAGAATTTTAATTATTTCTTTTAGAAGAACTTCTTTTTTTTTAATTTGCATTAATTGTTTTTTTTATTTTTGATGATGAAACATTCATACCTTTTGTACTCAAAAAATACCATCTATGTTGGTTGTCTTTTGAAACCAAATTTAAAGATTTATATTTTTCGAGCTTTTTCGCAGCTATAGAATTTAATGATTTTATTGAAAATTCTGGTCTATTCACAACAATAATAGATAATTTATTTAAGATCTCATTATATTTTTTCCATTGATTGAATTTAATAAAACTATCAGCGCCCATAATAAAATAATATTTATGTTCTGTAGATTTATTAATTAAGTAGCTGATATTATCAAATAAGAAATTTGATTTAGTTTTTTCTTCTATATATTTAACTTTTATTATATTTTTATTTTTTTTTATAAATTCATTACATAACTTTATTCTATTGAAAACATCATTAGATGAATTATTTTTTTTTAATGGATTTTTTTTTGTAACAAGCCAAAGGACTTTATTTAACCGAAATCTTTTGATTGCTTCTAACGAAACATTTAAATGTCCAATATGAGGTGGATCAAAAGTTCCTCCTAGAATCCCAATTTTCATTATAATTTAATAAAAAGATTAAGGTCTAATTTGTCCATTACCTTTTACTAGATATTTGTAAGTTACTAGTTGTTCAAGTCCTACAGGTCCTCGAGGATGTAATTTATTAGTAGATATTCCAACTTCTGCTCCAAAACCAAATTCATTTCCGTCTGCAAATTGAGTAGAAGCATTATGTAACACGATTGCGCTATTTACTTTCGACAAGAATAACATAGCATTTTTTTTGTTATTAGTAACAATACTATCAGTATGATGAGTTCCGTATTTATTTATATGGTCAATCGCCTCATCGACCCCATTAACAACCTTTACTGATATTATAGAGTCTAGATATTCTGTCTTCCAATCCTTCTCTTTTGCTAAAGAAATATTAGAATTTATATAATTTCTTTTAGTAATTTTATCGCCAATAATCTTACATCCGCTAATATTTAATAATTGCAATATTGGTTTTAAGTGAGTTTTTATGCATGCCTTATGAATTAATAAAGTTTCAGCAGCACCACATATACTTGTATTTCTCATTTTAGCATTGAGTGTAATTTTTTTTGCCATGTTTAAATCTGCAAATTTATCGATATAGACATGACACAATCCTTCTAGATGACCAATCGTTGGAACACTAGACATTGTTTGAACTTTCTTGACTAAGTTTTTTCCTCCTCTTGGAATAATAACGTCAATAAACCTCTCCATTTTAGAAAGCATATAATCAACGAACTTTCTATTTGCGTTGTTAATTAATTGAACACAATTTTCATTAATATTATTTTTTCTTAAAGATTTTCTGAAATATTCAGAAATAATTTTGTTTGTCTGAATAGCTTCACTTCCGCCTCTTAAAATAACCGCATTGCCAGATTTAAAACATAAGGTTGCAACATCTGACGTAACGTTTGGTCTAGATTCATATATTACTCCAATGACACCAATTGGAACTGTATATTTATTAATTACCATTCCATTAGGTCTTTTCCATTTTGCTATTATCCTTTGGGTTGGATCTTTGAGTTTAATAATTTCTTGGACTGACTTGATGATATAGTTAATTTTATTGTCATTTAGAATTAATCGATCAATTAAATTTTGACTAAGACCTTTTCTCTTAGCTTTAAAAATATCAATCTTATTAGCATTTAAAATTTTTTTTTTATTTGATTTTAAATTTTTATAAAAATCTGTAAGAACTTTATTTTTTTTATTCTCATTTAATAGTGATAGATCTTTAGATGCGTTTGAAGCATTTAAACCTATTTTATCTAAATAACTATTACCCATAAATTTACTCAGCTTGATAAACTAAATTGTCTATATGAACTATTTCTCCTCGACTAACATAGCCTAATATCTCTTTAATTTTATCAGTTTTAAAACCAATAATTTTTTTAGCATCTAAACTTGAGTAAGCACTTATGCCAGTTGCTATACGTTTATTTTTAGAATTTATAATATAAATAGCATCACCGCGATTAAAATTTCCCTCAACCGAAGTTACTCCTATTGGTAAAAGACTTTTTCCGTTTTTTAATGCTTTTTCAGCTCCTTCATCAATCATAATCGAACCTTTGGTTACAATTGAATTTAAAATCCATTGTTTTTTTGCATTCAAAGATGATGATTGAGATGCAAACAAAGTATAATTTTTATTTTTAATAATATTTTTTATTGGATTATTAATCATCCCGCTTGTTAAAATCATGTCACAACCAGACTGCATACAAATTTTTGCAGCTTTAATTTTAGTTATCATTCCACCCGTCCCATAAGAACTAATGCTTTCAGATGCAAGCGCTTCTATAGATTTATCTATAGTTGTTACCTTTTTAATTATTTTTGCATTTTTATTTTTTTTTGGATCTGCGGAATAAAGACCGTCAATGTCTGAAAGCATGATTAAACAATCAGCATTGCATATTTGAGAAACTCGTGCAGCTAGTCTGTCGTTATCACCATATCTTATTTCTGAAGTCGCAACTGTGTCATTCTCATTTACAATTGGCACTACGGACATTTTTAATAAGTTATTTATTGTTTCTTTAGCATTTAATGATCTTCTTCTTTCTTCAGTATCTTCTAATGTAAGCAATATTTGAGAAATTTTGATCTTTTTCTTTTCAAATGCTTTCTTAAAAAGATTAATTAATTCAATTTGACCAATAGCGGCAATTGCTTGAAATTGGCTTAATTTTGTATTTTTTTTATTTATTTTTAGTAAATCGCACCCAAGAGCGATTGCTCCTGAAGAGACAATAATAATTTGTCTATTTTTTTGAATTAAAAAATTAATATCTTCAATTAGTTTATTAAACCAATTTTTTTTTATTTTATTTTTTCCATCAACAATAAGACTAGAGCCTATTTTGATTACAATAGTTTTATATTTTAAAATATCCATTTAAATAACTCGTAATAAATTTTTTATATTAATATTTTTTTCAACAGATATATCATAAACTTTTTTCTTAATTTTTTTAGTAAAATTCATTATTTTCTCTTTTTTTTCTTTCTCATCTACTAAATCAATCTTATTGAATACGATAAGTTCTCTTTTTTTTATTAATTCAGGGTTAAACTCTTTTAGTTCGTTTCTAATAATCTTATATTTTTCAACTAAATCATCCTCATTAATATCAATCATATGAATTATGCTTTTACATCTTTCTATATGCTTTAAGAATTTATCACCTAAACCAGAGCCGCTATGAGCACCTTCAATAAGACCAGGTATATCAGCAATAATTATTTCTCTATTATCAATAAAAACAACTCCAAGATTTGGGTTTAGAGTTGTAAAAGGATAATTTGCAATTTTTGGTCTTGCCCTAGTTGATATTGAGAGCAGACTAGATTTTCCTGCATTTGGAAAACCAATAATTCCAACATCAGCAATTAGTTTTAATTCAAGCCAAACAGTAAATTCTTCACCTTTTTTTCCGAAAGTAAATTTTCTTGGTGATCTATTAGTAGAACTTTTAAACTTTGAATTACCCAGTCCACCCTTACCTCCTTTGGCTATGACATATTCTTGATCTTCTTTAACTAGATCAAATAATAATGTTTTTTTATCTTCTTCATATATTTGGGTTCCAACAGGAACTCTTAAAATCAAATCTTTTCCTGATAATCCTCTCTTATTATTTCCAGAACCATTAAATCCATTTTGAGCTTTATGGTGTTGAGCAAAACGATAATCGACTAAAGTGTTTAAACCATTTACCGCTTTGACAATTATAGATCCCCCATCACCACCATCGCCGCCATAAGGACCTCCAAATTCAATAAATTTTTCTCTTCGGAATGCAACGCAACCATTTCCTCCATCCCCAGCCTTAATCATAATTTTAACTTGATCTAAAAATTTCATACAAACATATTATTGATTATTAATAAAAATCTCAGTTTAAAAATAAACTGAGTTTATTGAGGGATTACTGAAATGTAAGTTCTTCCGAGTTTTTTTGTCTCGAATTTTACTACGCCGTTTACTTTTGAAAAAATGGTATGATCTTTCCCCATACCAACATTGTCTCCTGGGAACATCTTTGTTCCTCTTTGTCTCATAATAATATTTCCAGCAATTACAGATTGACCGCCAAACTTTTTAACGCCCAGTCGCCTTCCAGCACTATCGCGTCCGTTTTTCGTCGATCCACCAGCTTTTTTTGTTGCCATTTTTTTATTTATTTTTTAACAGTTTTTTTAGCTTCAACTTTTTTTTCTAAAGCTTTATTTTCTACTGTTGCATTTTTAGCTTCAGCTAAAAGTTTTCCACTTTTACCATAAATTTTTAAAATTTTCACTACTGAAACATGTTGTCTATGTCCGCGTTTTCTTCTTGAATTTTGTCTTCTTCTTTTTTTAAAAATGATAACTTTATCATTTCTAGTTTGTTTAATAAGTTCAGCCTCAACGTAAGCTCCATCGACCATAGGAGAGCCCACCTCAGTTGTTGAGTTATCAGTTGTTAAAAGAACTTCTTTGAACTCGAATGTTTTTCCAGCTTTATCGTTAAGCTTTTCAATTCTGATAGTATCGTTAGCTGACACTTTATATTGTTTACCACCGGTTTTGATTACTGCAAAAGTCATATGTAATTTCTTTTAGGTCTGGGCAATATATATAGCCACCTTAGCTTGTCAAGATTGTGATTATGCTTAAGTGTATTGGATTTTAGAAATTATCTTTAAGATCTCTAATTTTCTTAAAAAAGTCTACTTCATTTAGATCTTTAAATCCAATTCTTTCCTTAAATTTTAAATCATCAAATTTTAAAAAGATATTGAACCTCATTTCATCACTTAGATTAGAAGGGATACTTGGCAATTTATTTTTTATATTACTAATGATCTGATTATATTTTTTTTTTAACTCTAAATTATTCTTATCTATTTCTATGCAAAATTTTAAATTATTAACAGTATACTCGTGTCCACAAAATATTTTTGTTTTAGAAGGCAAAGATTTGATTTTTTTTAAAGAATTAAGCATTTCTAAATAAGAACCCTCGAATAATCTTCCGCAGCCAAAAGAAAATAAAGTATCTCCTGTAAAAGCCGATTCTTCATTTTTAAAATAATAAAATATATGACCAGATGTATGACCTGGAACATGTTCTATTAAAACATCAGAGCCTTCAAAATTCCAAATCTGTTTATCCTTTAAAAAAATATCAATACCAGGAATTCTACTTTTATCTTTTTCAAAACCTAATATTTGAGAATTAAATTCTTTTTTAAGTTCTAAATTGCCACCAATGTGATCAGCATGATGATGTGTATTTAAAATATATTTTAAATTTAATTTATTTTTTTTTATAAAATTTATAATAGGTTCTGACTCGGATGGATCAATAACACATGCATTTTTAGTATTTTTATTTTCAATGATATAAGCGTAATTATCTTTTAGACATGGAATAATATGAATATCCATAATAAAAAATTATTCTTTTTTGCTAATTAAAAAAATACCAAATTCCGAATAAAGATTTTTTATTTCTAAATTGAAATTAGAAATTAATGAAGATCTATTTTGTGTAACTGCAATTGATTTTATTATGTTAATTTTATCAGCAAGACATAAATCAAAAAAATCTTTAATAGTACACATATGTAAATTTGGGGTATCGTGCCATGTATTAGGCAATGTTTTTGTAACAGGCATTCTTCCTTTGAGTAGAAGGCTGAATCTAACTTTCCAGTATCCAAAATTTGGAATAGAAACAATCGCATTCTTTCCGATTCTCAAGAGTTCATGTAAAACTTTTCTAGGTTTATAAAAAGCTTGAAGAGTTTGTGTTAGAATTACGTAGTCAAAAGATTGATCTGGGTAATTAATTAAATCTTTTTCGGCGTCACCCTCAACAACAGAAAGACCTTTGCTTAGGCTTTCTTTAACTTTTTCATGGTCAATTTCAATACCTCGAGCGTCAATTTTTTTTTCCTTTTTTAGATGGAGAAGAATGCTTCCATCACCACAACCTACATCGAGAACTTTTGAAAATGGTTTTATAAAATCTACTACTAATTTTGACTCTAATTTCATTTTAATTAAAAAACACTTTAAAGTGATTTTTACCTCTTTAGCTGTTTATGTGCGCTCGCAATTCGGTAAATCAGCGCAAATGGTTTTTATCTTAGGCATAATTTATTGTCAATTTAATCAGTTTTATTGAATGTCTTAATGTCATTTTTAAAAATTTTATAAGATTTATTTTTATAAAGAGTATCAACCATAATAGCATTGTGTTAATTAAAAAATAAAATCAGTAAATATTTATAAAAATATGGTTTTAAGATTTAAAAATTTTAATAATTTAAAATATGTAGGAGGGTTATCTCAGATAAAAAATATTAAAAATCCAATAAAATTATCTGCCAATGAGTCTGCTTTAGGCCCTTCAAAAAGAGCTATTAAAGCATTCATTGCAAACAGCAAAAGATTATCGAGATATCCAGATGGAAATTCAAATATTTTAATTCAGTCCATATCAAAAAATTTAAAATTAAATCCCAATAACATTATTATTGGTAATGGTTCTGATGAAATTATTAGCTTAGCCTGTCAATTATTTTTAAAACCTAATGATGAGGTTATAGTTACTGAGTATAGTTTTTTAATGTACAGAATTTATGCCAAAACTCACGGTGGTAAAGTTATTATAGCACCAGAAAATGATTTTAAGGCAAATATAGATTCTATATTAGCCAAAGTAACTCCCAAAACTAAGATTGTTTTTTTAGCTAATCCAAACAATCCAACAGGAACATATTTAGATAAAAATGAAATGTTATTACTTAGAAAAAAATTACGGAGTAATATTTTGTTAGTAGTTGATGACGCTTATTTTGAATTTGTGATTAACAAGGATTATGTATCTGGTTTAGATTTATTTAAAGGTTACAGCAATGTTCTTATTACTAGATCTTTTTCTAAAATATATGGTCTTGCTAGCTTAAGACTTGGATGGGGTTATGGACCAAAAAATATCATCTCTGCAATGAAACTTATCAAGCCCCCTTTTAATGTTAATTCAGCAGCACAAGTAGCTGGCGTAGAAGCCTTGAATGATAAAGATTGGCTAAAAAAAAATATAGAACACAATAGAAAGTGGGCTGATATTTTTTTTGAAAATTTTATAAATTTAGGAATTTTAACAAATATTCCTGTAGCAAATTTTTTCTTAATGCATTTTGATAATAAAGAAATAACAGCAGACAAAGTTTATGATCAATTTATTAAATCTAAGATTATCTTAAGAAAAATGAAAGGGTATGGATTATCCAATTCACTAAGAGTGACTATAGGCAATAATAAAGAAAACACTTTATTTTTAAAAACTCTTAACAAAATTTTTAATGTTTAAAAGAATTACTATAATTGGATTGGGTCTAATAGGATCTTCGATTGCAAGAGCAATAAAAAAAAATAATTTATGTAAAATTTTAGTTGCTCATGACAAATCTAAAATAGTTTTAAAAAAAACTTCTAAACTTAAAATAACCAATCATATAGAACCAAATCTCAAAAAGAGCGTTAAAGACTCTGATTTAGTAATCATTTGTACTCCGTTAGGAACTTATAAAAATATAGTCTCTGTTATTAAAAATAATTTAAAAAAGAGTTGTATTTTAACTGATGTGGGCTCAGCTAAAATTTTTGTAACTAATACAGTCAGTAAATTAATTAATAAAAAAACTATATGGATTCCTGCTCATCCAGTGGCAGGCACAGAACAAAGTGGTCCAGAAGCAGGTTTTGCTGATTTATTTAAAAATAGATGGTGCATCATAACTCCAGTTAATAAAAAGAACCCTAGTTCTGTAAAAAAATTAAATAATTTTTGGAAAAGAATTGGCAGTAAAGTTCAGCAAATGTCAGCCGAGCATCATGATAAAGTTATGGCAATTACGAGTCATATCCCACATTTAATAGCCTATAATATCGTAGGAACAGCAGCTAATCTTGAGAAGGATACAAAGTCAGAAGTTATAAAATATAGTGCAAGTGGGTTTAGAGATTTTACAAGAATTGCATCTTCAGATCCAATTATGTGGAGAGATATTGCGCTTAATAATCGTAAACAAATTCTTCATATGTTAGAAAAATTTAATCTAGATTTAAGTAATTTAAAGCGTGCAATTATGAGAAAAGATGGAAATAAATTATTTAAGTTATTTTCTAAAACTAGAAAAATTAGACAGGCTATTGTTAAGGCTGGACAGGATATTAACCGTCCTAATTTTGGCAGAAAAAATTAATCGTAAATTTCTTTTTCAAGTTTATTCATGAATTCGTTCATGTTTAAACCAGGTTCAATCGGTTTTTTAAATTCAATGCAAATTTCTCCTGGAAATCTTAAAAAACTATCTCTAGGCCAAACATCGCCAGTATTTAATTTAACAGGTATACAAGGCAACATTTGCTTTTTCATAAATTCTTGAAACACCTTTTTTCAGAGGAACTCTTTCATTGTTTTTAACTCTTGTTCCTTGAGGAAAAATAATTAAAGGAGATTTTTCTTTATTAATAGTTTCTGCAGTTTTTTCTAAAAAAATAAGGTGATCTTTAGTAACTTTTTCTCTATGGGTTCCTATAAAACCTAATTTTTTTATACACCAGCCATAAAATGGAATTTTAAACAACTCAGCTTTAACAATAAAAATAGGAGCATTAAGTACAGCATTAAAAACAAAAGTTTCACAAATCGATTGATGTGCAGAAGCCACAAAAAATTTTCTATCTTTTGGAATATTCTCTAAACCTTTAAATATTATTTTTGTATTAATAATAAATCTTACACAGAATATAATATAAAAACCTAGCATTCGGGCTAACCATTGCATTGCTGCTTTTGGCATTATGAGAGTTGGCAAAGCTAGTAATGTTGAAAAAAAAGAGCCACAGTAGGTTGCAAAATTAAATACCAGTGATCTTAAAAAATGCATTTAATTAATCAAAGACTCTAATTTTTGTCTTTGTTTTATTATTTGATACTTATTTTTATTAATTAAAATTTCTGCACAATAAGGTCTTGTATTATAGTTTGAGGCCAAAGATCTTCCGTAAGCTCCAACATTATTAATACAAATATAATCCCCTTCATTAAGTTTTTGATATTTTTTATATGAAATAAATGTATCTGAACTTTCGCATACTGGACCGACAAATTCAGTATTTTTATTAATAATAGAGCTGTTTTTTAATAAAGGATGAATCTGATGTTTTGCACCATATAAAGCAGGTCTAATTAGATCGTTCATTGCAGCGTCAATTATTACGAATTTTTTTCTAGGTGCGTCTTTTAAATAAATAATTTTAGATATCAAAACCCCTGTGTTTCCACAAATAGATCTTCCTGGTTCAAATATAATTTCTACATTATTAATTTTTTTAAATTTAAGTACAAGATTTGAGTATTGTTGTAGATTAAATTTTTTCTCGTTAGAGTATGGAATACCAGTTCCTCCCCCTAGATCGATATATTTTAAATTTATTCCAATTAGATTAATTTTTTTATTAAAGCTTGAGAGTACATTTAAAACTTTCCTGAAAGGAGCAATCTCCATGATTTGAGAACCAATATGAACACTAATTGCTTCAAATTTTATATAATCGAAATGATATTGATTGTTAAATATTTCATAACAAGCATTCATTGAAATACCAAACTTGTTATCTTTTTTTCCTGTAGATATCTTTTTATTTGTTTTGGCAGAAATATTAGGATTAATTCTAATTCCAACAGAAACAATTCTATTATTTTTTTGGGCAATTTTATTAATAGCTTTTATTTCAGACTCTGACTCTGCATTAATTAAAAGAATGCCTTTTTTTATTGCAAAATCTAACTCCTCCTCAGTTTTACCAACTCCTGAAAAAACAATTTTTTTTGGAGAAATTCCTGCTTTAAGAGCAATTTTTAACTCACCCATTGATACAACATCTGCTCCAGAGCCAAGCTTTTTTAACTCAGAAATAAGTTTTAGATTAGAATTTGATTTTACAGAAAAACAGATGATAGGATTAATTTTTTTAAAAGATTTTTTAAAATTATTAAAATTAAACTTTAGTTGATTAAGAGAATAAAGATAAAAAGGCGTTTTAATTCTTGTTGTTACTTTTGATATAGCAGTATTCTCAAAAAATAATTTTTTATTTTTGAATTTTAGAAAATTCATTAAATGATTTTGATATCAATTTTAGTTTCTAAAGATTGTTTTTCAAAATTATTATTAAAAGATTGGTAAACAGGATTGTTCTTCACGCCACAGGATGCTGTTAAGAATAATATTGATAAAACTAATAAAATTCTAATCATTTAAACTCTTTTTGATATTTTTTTATCATTTTATTAACATTAAACGGTGACGTTCCGCCATAAGATTTTTTTGAATTTACTGAATTCTTAAGGTCAAACATTTTTAAGACATCTTTTTCTACGCTTTTTTCAACTTTTTTTATCGTTAAAAAATCTAACTCATCTAGTGTTTGATTATTTTTTTCAGCAATATTTACAAGAGTTGCAGATTTTTTATGAGCATCTCTAAAAGACATTCCTTTTTTAACTAAATAATCTGCAAAGTCTGTTGCAGTAGTAAAACCTAATTTTGCTGCAGCTAACATTTTAGTTTTGTTAGGTTTCATTCCATTTACTAATTCAGTAGCAAGTTGAATATTTAACAAAAGACTATCGTATGAATCAAAAACACTTTCCTTATCTTCTTGCATGTCTTTAAAGTAAGCAAGCGGCAAGCCTTTCATGGTAGTTAACATGGAAGATAATTGTCCAAATATTCTTCCAGTTTTACCCCTAATTAATTCTGCAGAATCAGGATTCTTTTTTTGAGGCATAATTGAAGATCCCGTTAATAAACTATCTTCAAGGGTGATTAAATTCACAAGATCTGAATTCCAAATGATAATTTCTTCAGCAAGTCTTGAAAGGTGAACTGAACACAAAGAAGCTATAAATAAGAATTCTATAGCAAAATCTCTATCAGAAACTGAATCAATAGAGTTGTCAGTAGGTTTTTTAAATCCAAGTTTTTTTGAAGTAAAGTGTCTATCAATATTATATGACGTTCCAGCAAGAGCGGCAGATCCTAAAGGGTTTTCATTAATATTTTCTAAAAAACTTTTAATTCTTTTTTTATCTCTTTTAAACATCTCTACATAAGCCAATAAATAATGAGAAAAAAGAACTGGTTGTGCATTTTTAAGATGCGTGAAACCAGGCATAATGACATCAATATTTTTTTTAGCTTTATTTAAAAAACTTTTAATAAGTAGTGTTAAATTTTTATCAATAACACTTGCAGATTTTTTAACCCAAAGTTTGAAATCAGTGACTACCTGATCATTTCTCGATCTTGCTGTATGAAGAAATCCAGCATGATCACCTATAATTTCAAATAATCTTTTTTCAACATTAAGATGAATATCTTCATGTTCTTTTTTAAATTCGAATTTATTTTTTTGTATCTCTAATTTAATTTTTTTTAATCCAGAAATAATTTTTTTAGCAGATTCGCTTTTAATAATTTTCTGTTTTGATAACATTTCGCAATGAGCTATAGAAGCATCAATATCCTCATTAAAAAGTCTTTTATCTACATCAATTGAAGAATTAATTGATTGTAAAAGTTTTGATGTGGGTGCTTTAACTCTTGTGCCCCAAACTTTATTTTTATTTCCTTTAGTCATATGTTTAATAATATATAAAACTAAACTATGTTTTTTTTACGTAATTTTTTTAAATATTTAGTTTATTTAACTAGTTTATTATTATTTATTACTAATCACTCTTTATCACAACCTATTAAAGATCTTCCCTTTAAGAACATAGTTGTGCATGAGGTGCCAAAAGAAATCATTGGTGAAGAATTTAGAGATTTCTCTGGAAAAAAATTAAAATTTAATAAATTCGATCATCAAATAAATCTAATTAATTTCTGGTCTACTTGGTGTGTGCCGTGCAAAGAAGAGATGCCCTCCATTGATAAATTGGTTAACATTGTAGGCAAAGATAAAATTAAAATATTTGCGATTAATCTTGAAAAAATAAATAAAAAAAAAACTGATAAATTTTTTACAGATTTAAAAATTAAAAATTTTTATACTTATTATGACCCGGAGTATATTTTGGCTAATAAAATTGGACTCAGAGGTTTGCCGACAACTTTAATTGTAGACAATAAAGGTAAAGAGATAGCAAGAGTTATAGGCTCAATTGATTTTGCTGATGAAAAATTTATTAGTTGGTTAAGGAGTCTTTAGATCTATTTTTTATGAAAATAAAATAGTGTCATCAAGATAACTATCGCAATAAACTGAGCAAAAACTCTTAATTGCATCAATTTATTACTTTTTCTTTTATCGTCGATATTGCTACCAAGAAAAAAAGATTTTAATCCGCGCATAAGAATTACGGTAACAACAATCAATGCTATTATAGCAATAATACGACTTAAATCTGACATTGATAAATAATTATCATAAAATGATTAAAATTATATAAAATAAAATATTAATGAAACTAGTCGAAGAAAATATATTTTTAAAGACAACTTCTTTGTCGCAAACTTCTTCTAAGGCAAATTATTTAATAGTTTTTTGTCATGGATATGGGGCTGATGGAAAAGATTTAATTAATATTGGAAATTATTGGCAAAGATTTTTGCCAGACTTTTATTTTACCTCACCTAATGCTCCAAATATATGCTCAGTAAATCCAGGAGGCTTTGAATGGTTTGATCTTATGAGTCATGATGTTCAAAAAATTAATTTAGAGTTGAAAAACTCAATATTAAAATTAACGCAGTTTATTGATGCAAAACTTAAAGAATTAAATTTAGATTATTCAAAATTATTTTTAGTAGGCTTTAGTCAAGGAACCATGATGTCATTACATTATGCTTTAACAAATTCTAATAAAATTGCAGGAGTGGTCGGATATTCAGGAAAAATTTATGACCTTAATTATTTAGCAAAAAATATTAAATCGAAACCTGCAGTTTTTTTAATGCATGGAGATGACGACAGTATTGTTCCTTTAGAAGAAATGATGGAGGCAAAAAATTTTTTATTAGAAAATAAATTTAATTTAAAAACTAAAATTTTTAAAGGTTGTGGTCATTCTATTCCGGTCGAAGGATTAAGTTTAGGTCTAGAATTTATTAACATTAATAAAAAATAAATATTTTGATTAAAAATAAAATTGATATATCAATTATCTATTAAATGATTATTAAAGAATCTAATTCAGTGCCTTTGGATAAGTGTCCAGCCCTTGTATTAAATGCAGACTACAGACCCTTAAGTTATTACCCATTATCATTATGGTGTTGGCAGGACGCTGTTCGAGATGTTTTTTTAGATAGGGTGACAATAGTTTCAGAATATGACCGTGAAATTAGAAGTCCCTCTTTTTCTATGAAATTACCAAGTGTAATTTCATTAAAGAAATATATAAAACCTTCGGAGTTTCCAAATTTTACAAGATTTAATGTTTTCTTAAGAGATAGATTTTCCTGTCAGTACTGTGGGAGTAATAAAAATTTAACTTTTGACCACGTGATTCCAAGATCTAGAGGTGGAATTACCTGTTGGGAAAATGTGGTATCAGCATGTTGTACATGTAACGTAAAAAAAGGCGGCAAACTTCCTCATGTTAGCGGAATGATTCCAAAAACAAAGCCATGTCGCCCAACAGTAGAAGAATTGCATGATAATGGTAAATTTTTTCCGCCAAATTTTTTACATCAGAGTTGGCTCGATTATTTATATTGGGATGTTAAGCTTGAAAGCTAATATTTTTTTGAGATTGCTATAGCTAATTTAGAGCTATTTTTTATTACAGTATCCAAAATAGAATATAAACCATCATTGTTGGCTCCTAAACCTTCAGCAGTATTTTTGTGTTCAAGTTCTTCTTCTCTAAATTGAGTAAATTTTTTTTTTAGTTCTTTTTCTTCTTTATATTCTTTGGATAAAATATCTATCTGTTCTCCATAATGGCCGCCGATTACTTCTTCAACAGCAGAAGTACATAAAGCAGTGGCTTTTTTTCCAAGTAACGCTGTACCAAAACCAAGGGCCGTACCAAGAATATCCCATAACGGAAGTAAAGCTGTTGGTCTAATTTTTCTTTCGATAATTTGATTTTCAAAAAATTGTAAATGTTCTAATTCGTGATCACGCATATCTTTGATAGTATTTTGTAATTCTGGATCTTTATTAAATAGTTGAAGTGCTTTTAATTGACCTTCATATATTTTAATAGCACCCCTTTCACCCGCGTGGTTAACTCTAATCATTTCCTCGATTAAGCTATTTTTCTTATCCATATGAATATTTTATAATAAAAAATTGTAAGTATTAAAGATATTAACATATTAATTGAAGCTAAAGAAATACCCAATATTTTAAAATTTACCTCTTTACAGGAATTTAATTTTGCAGAATTTAAATTTTTTAGCAAAATATCCTTAGAGAGATTATCATTAATATTGGTTTGGCACGATGATAATTCTTTAATTAGGCCCTGTTCTATTGCTACATGATAACTTGCAAGAAACAAACTTATCGCAGATAAAAAAATAATTAAAATAATTAATTGATCTTTCCAGTTTTTTTTAAAGAAGAATAATAAACATAAAATTAAAATTATATAATAAGGATAACGTTGATATATGCATAATGAACATGGTTTAACTTTTAAAACATATTCAATAAAAAAAGCTGAAAAAATTATAAAAAAATTTATAAAAAATATATATGTGAAGTATTTATTTATTTTAGTTATCAAGCTTCGAAGAAATGTGGAAATTTAATGTAAAATAAATACATACCTAAGATGACAACTATAAAACTACCTACTACCCACATCATAAATTTTGCAAAATGTCTGTCGATTTCTTTTTGAATTTTAGGTCCAAATTTTGAAAATAAATAAGTAAGCAACAAATATCTAGAGCCTCTAGTAAATATGGCTGTAAAAGCAAAAAGTGGAAAATTGAAATGGACAAATCCACTTGCAATTGCAAGTAAGTTAAAGGGAAGCGGTGTAAATCCAGAAATAAATAATATAAAAGCGAAAGCAATCATAGTTTTTTTTTTATAAAAAATTGACAAAAATTTCTGAGGGTCATCAACTCCAGAAATTTCAAATATATAAATACCTACTTTACCAAACAAAAAACTTCCAATTGCGTAAGCACACAGAGCGCCTATAAAAGCAGCAAATGTTGCAATAATAAAAATTTCAAACCACTTTTTTGGTCTTGATATGGACATTGGTATTACGATTGCATCAGACGGAAAAGGAAAAAAAATATTTTCGAGAAAACACCAGACTGCTAAATAATATTTTGCAAATTTATGGCCAGCTAGTTTTATAAGTTTTTTTAATAAATTTTTTAACATTATCTTGATAAGTATATTTGAATTTATATAGTTTAAATATGAAATTAAAATTTGATATTAAACAATTTATATTATCGCTTTTACTTTCCCCAATAGTTTTTTATGTGGTTTTTAGTATAGCAAAATTTTTTGGAGCGTCCTATAAAATTACACATGGAGAGTCATTTATAATCTGGTTGTTAATTGCAATATTAATAAAAATTAGCTTTATTAATAAAAAATAAAAAATTAAGATCTGCGGAAGTGATGGAACGGTAGACATGATAGACTCAAAATCTATTGCTCGTAAGAGTGTGAGGGTTCAAATCCCTCCTTCCGCACCAATTAATTAAAATACTTTATTATAAAGAAAATTATTAATAGTAAAATTAAACTTATTATCGATAAGATGTTTAAATATTTTTCTATAAAGTTTTTTATACCTTCCCCGTACTTCCATATTAAAAAACTTATTGCCAAAAAACGAATTGATCTTGAGATAAAGCTACCAATAATAAATATCCAGAAATTAAATTGAACAAAACCACTTCCGATAGTTAAAAGTTTATAAGGAAAAGGAGTAAATGCATAAAAAAATACAATCCAAAACTCCATTTCTTTAGTGATTGAATTAGTAAAGCTAATAAAAGACTCTTGATATCCGTATAAACTTATAACTTTTGCTCCAATCGTATCGTAAAAAAAATATCCCAAGTAATATCCTAAAGCACCCCCAAGTACTGAAAATACAGTTACAAAAAAACCAATAGCCATGGCTCTATGTCTTTTTACTAATTGTACAGGGATCATTAAAAAAACGATTGGAATTGGAAAAACGCTACTTTCAATAAAACTTATAAAATATAAAAACTTTTCTGACTGTTTTTTTGAGCAGATAGATAGAATTTTATTATATAAAGATCTCATTTTAAAAAAGGTTATATATTTAATTTTATTATTAGCATCCAAAATAACTATTGTAGAATAAATACTTCAAAAAAGTAGAATAATGGTTATGCAAATTTCATCTTTTAATAGTTTAAATGAAATATTTTTTTTACAATTAGAAAAATATAAAAAAGAAGATCATTTATTATTTAATAATTTAAATTTAAAAAAATTTCAGACGTATACATGGTCTGATACTAAAAATAATGTTTTAAAATTTGCGAAATTTTTAAATAACAAAAATATTAAAAAGGGTGATAGGGTATTACTAGTATCAGAGAATAGACCAGAATGGTTAATTGCTGACCTTGCAATTCTTCTGAATTCTGCAATTACAGTTCCAAATTATACTACCTACACGGTAAATGATTTTGCGTTTACAATTAATGACTGTCAGCCATCAGGATTAATAGTTTCAAGCTCTCAGTTATTAAAGACTATTTTATTAGCAGCAAAGAAAATTAATTATAATTTTAATTTTATAATTCTTTTAAATAAAACAAGCGAAGCTGTAGCAGATAATATTATTAATTTTTCTGACATTTTAGAAAAAGAAATTGATGTTGAAGAAGCAGAAATATTTTTTAAAGAGATTAATAAGAGCTTAATAAGAAAAGATCCAGCTTGCATTATCTATACCTCTGGTACACAGGGCACCCCAAAGGGAGTGGTACTGTCTCATGGGGGTATATTAAAAAATTGTGAAGGTGCTTTAGAATTTTTATATTTTATTAAAGGACAATCCAATACTTTTCTTACCTGGTTACCACTATCCCATTCTTATGAACATACAGTTCAATTTGTTCAATTAAGTATTGGAGCAAAAATATTTTATTCTGAGAGCTTAGATAAATTATTAACCAATTTAAAAATCGCAAAGCCCACGATTATGACTGCTGTGCCAAGGTTTTATACAAATCTTGTTAATAAAATTAAAATTAATCTACAAAATCAGAGCAGTTTTAAAAAAATGATTTTTAATAAAACTTTAGAATTAGGTGAAAAAAAATTGCTATCTAAAAAAATGACTTTTTTTGAAAAATTTATTAATTTTATATTAGATATAATTGTTAGAAAAAAAATTAAGAAGCAATTTGGAGGAAAAATAAAAGCCTTTATATCTGGCGGCGGACCTTTAGATTATAATGTTGGGATATTTTTAAATTCTTTAGGACTCCCCACCCTTCAAGGATATGGATTAACAGAGGCATCACCCGTGGTTAGCTGTAATTCAATTGATAGGATCAAAGTAGATACTGTTGGAAAAATTTTTAAAGATGTGGAGGTTAAGATAGCTTCTGATGGTGAGATTTTGGTTAAAGGAGAAAATATTATGCTTGGCTATTGGAATAATAAACATGAGACTGAAAAAATCTTAAAAAATAATTGGCTATATACAGGCGATATAGGAGAGATTGATCAGGAAGGTTATTTAAAAATTACGGATAGAAAAAAAGATATTATTGTAAATGCTGGTGGAGATAATATCGCTCCAAGTAAAATTGAAAATTTATTAGCAAATTATCCTGAAATTATTCAAAGTTATATCTATGGAGATAAAAAAAATTATTTAGTAGGTTTAATCGTTGTTGCGAAAGACTTAGAAGATAAAAAAAATAAAATACAATATATAATTGATAAAGTTAACGATGAACTAAGTATTATTGAAAAAATAAAGAAATTTATAATCATTGATGTGCCATTCACCATTGAGAATGAAATGTTAACTCCAACAATGAAAATAAGAAGACATCAAATAAAAAAAGTTTATGGGGACCAATTAGAAAAACTTTATTTTTAATTTGGTGCACTCGAGAAGATTCGAACTTCTGACACCAAGTTTAGGAAACTTGTACTCTATCCAGCTGAGCTACGAGTGCACTTAAATGAAATATAAATAATATTTAATCTAAAAAAAATATTAAAAAACTATTGTAAAACAATAAAATTTGAATCAAAAAAAATTAATTTATTTTTAAAAATTTTGTGAACAAATAACAATTTGACTTAGTAAGTGATATGTTTTTAAGTATTTCTAATTGCGAATCACTTAAATTATTTAAGTGATCATTAACGTAACTGGAGAAAAAAATGGCTAAGAAAAGAAAAAAAGCTAAAAAAACTTCTAAGAAGAGAAGATCTTCTAAAAGAAGAAAACCAGCTAAGAAAGCAAAAAAAAGAAGAAGATAGTTTTTTGAGTTTTCAAGAAAAACGCTCTTCAAATTTTTTGAAGGGCGTTTTTTTTATATAGGCTCAGCAGTTACGGTTTCTTTCTTACCAAGAGCTTTATCGAGTTTCTTTTTAGCATCCTCATTAGTAAGTTGCATTCCAATCGCCACCTCACCTAATAAACGATCATAGGCTTTTTCAAATAATTGTCTTTCACTATAAGATTGATCGACCGGAATCTCAGTATTTTTATTTAAGTCTCTTACTACCTCTGCAATTTGATAAATTTCACCTGAGTTAATTTTTTGATCATATTCTTGAGCCCTTCTGCTCCACATCGTTCTTCTAATTTTTGGCTTACCTTTTAAAATAGATATTGCTTTATTAATTTGGTTAACACTGGATATAGGTCTCAAGTTTCCTTGTTGATTAACAGGAATTGTTAAGACTAATTTATCTTTAGTTACTTGAATTTTATAATAAGTCATTTCAATGTCCGCAATTACACTGTTCTCAATAGCAACAATTTGACCAACACCGTGTTTTGGATAAATAACGTGATCTTTGACTTTGTAAATTTTTTTATCGGATTCTTGTTTTGCAACTTTTGTAATTATAATTTCAGCTGCAGCATTTTGAGAAGCCGTTAAAGGTTTTTGCTCTGAAGAAGGCTGTTGAATAATTTTTTTTGATTCTGGATTTTTAGGCCTTCCGCGTTTTCCTTTAGGTTTAATTTCAACTGGCGGTTTTTCTTTTTTTTGAATTTCTTTTTTAGGAATCTCTTTTTTTTGTATTTTTTTTTCTAATTTAATTTTTTTATTTTTTTTTGTATTTGAATCTTTTTTCTTATCTTGTGACTTTTTATTCTTCATGATTTTTTTTAAAAATTCCATGGCGCTTAATATAGCATCCGATTAGTTAATACAAGCTTACAAGATTATTTATTGCCTGAGCCAGGCTTATCGCTAAAGTATTTTTCAAGTTTGTTAGGCATATTTTTAAATTTATCTGCATCAGGTAGTGGATCTTTTTTTTTATTAATATTAGGCCATTTTGCAGACATCTCTTTATTTAGAATGACTAATTTTTCAGTATTTTTATTTGTATCTGGCTCAATCGCATTAATTGGACACTCTGGTTCGCAAACACCACAATCAATACATTCATCTGGATTGATCACTAACATATTCTCTCCTTCATAAAAGCAATCTACAGGACAAACTTCAACGCAATCAGTTAGTTTGCATTTAATACAATTTTCATTCACTACGTATGTCATGTTTAATCTTTTTGGCTTTATAAGAATAAAATATTTTTTATAATATTATTATTATCTTTAAAAATACAGGGCATTATTTAGTTATTTAAAGATAAATTTTTTAAAGAAGCAAAAGGGTTGTTGATATTTTTTTTGATATTATCTTTTTTTATTTTTTTCTTATCTTTATTTTTAAAATCATAACTAAAAATATCTTTGTTTTGGTCTATCTTTTTATAATTCATTAATTTTAATAATTTTTCAAAGTCTTCTTTCCCACATCCTAGTAGATTAAGCATTTCCGAAGATATAGGGAATTGATTATTATTTGTTGAACTTAAGATTTTTATAAAAAGCTTTTCTAGTATGTCAACTCTAACTATATAATTTTCAAAGCTTTCAAATCCACATATTAATAGAAAATCTTTATTTTTTGTTTCAAAATTTTTTAAAAAATTTAGTCCAAAAGCAGGACACTTTTCTCTCTGTATTTTATTATTAAAACAATTCCAAAAAATTATTTTTAGATTTACTGCTTTAGGCTTAATCATTAGAGGTTGATATACGTGATACCTTCCAATTTTAATTCCAATTTTTTTAATATTAGCTCTTTGGTCTTTATCTAAGTTTTTTAATAAATCTTCAGCATCTAATCTTTTTAATACTCCATGGTTTTCGAATAATCTAAAACATAATGCTCGAGCATAGCCATTTTCTAAATTGACTTTTGAAGTTTTTATTAAATCATTTAGATGAAGATTTTTTTGTTTATCAATCCACTTTTCTAAATAATTTTTTAATTCAATTTGTTCATCTACATCTAAAGAATCATCAATTAATAATTTTATTTTAGGATTTAAATAATCCTTTCCAGGAATGATTGTTGCAATAGGGTTTTCTTTCCAGAATATTTTAAAATCTTCTTTTAATTCAAGAGCTGCATTCTCAATATTTTCTTGAATAATATTATTAATTCTTTTTTTTAATTCTTCGACAACTCCTTGACGTGCAGCTTTTTTTATAGATTTAATATCTGTTTGTAGTGCTGTGCTTGAAAAATCTAAGTTAAGTTTTAACCCTTTAATAGTACCTATAAATTGTTTATCAATAATTACTTCATCTTTTTCTGAAATCTTAGTTTCTAATTTTGCATCCTGCTTTAAGTGTTTGGATAGAATGCTTATTCTTCTATCAATAAAACTTTTTGATAATTCTTCGTGTAATTTTGCAGAAAGTTTATCTTCAATATCTTTTGTTTTAGATATCCAATAATCACTATTTTCAACCCAATTTTTTTTATAAGAAACATAAGCCCATGTTCTTACATGTGAAATTCTATTTGCGATGGTATCAATATTTCCAGACTCATTATCTAGTCCGCTTAATTGTGCTCGCATCCATTCATTAGGTATTTTTCCCTTATCAGAAACTAAGAATTCAAAGACTTTTTTAACAATGTCTATATGTTCGTTATAAGAACTTTTTGTAAAATCAGGTATCTGACAACATTCCCATAAGGTGGAGAGATTATTATTTTTGTAATCAGTTTTAATTTGATTATTTTTTATTATTAAAGTTTTCAAGACATTTTCATCTAATAAATCTTTATTTCTTAAAAGACTATGATCATAAGGTTTTTGATCAAGGCTATTCAAAAGATTTTCTATATTTGAAAAATCTAAATTAGAATTTCTCCAATAAATATTTATAACGCTATCAAATTTATGGTTTTCTAGTTTATCTATTTGTTCAGGACTTAATTCATCACATTTTCCTGTAATACCAAAGGTTCCATCATTCATATATCTGCCAGCCCGTCCAGCGATTTGACCTATTTCTGTTAAACGAAGGTGTCTATTTCGTTTTCCGTCAAACTTATTAAGATTGTTAAAACTGATGTGATCAATGTCCATATTAATTCCCATTCCAATTGCATCTGTTGCAACTAGAAAGTCCACATCACCGGACTGATATAATTCAACTTGAGCATTTCTTGTTTTGGGACTTAAAGAACCCATAACAATTGCCGCTCCACCTCTTTGTCTTCTGACGAACTCTGCAAGGGCGTAAACTTCGTCAACAGAAAAAGCAATGATTGCTGTTCGACCAGGAAGTCTAGATATTTTTTTATGACCAGAATAAGAAAGTTTAGAAAATCTATCTTTAAATATAAATTCAATCTCAGGAACAAATTTTTGTATTATATTTTGCATAATGTTAGAGCCTAGAAACATTGTTAATTTATCTCCACGCATATTTAACAAACGGTCAGTAAAAATATGACCTCTTTCAGGATCAGCACACATTTGTATTTCGTCTATTGCTACGAATTCAGCATTGATATCGAGCGGCATAGACTCAACGGTACATAAAAAATAATCTGCGTAAGGAGGAATAATTTTTTCTTCCCCAGTTATTAAAGCAACTTTTTCAATCCCAACTTTTTGAATACATTTTTCATAAACTTCTCTTGCGAGTAAACGAAGTGGAAATCCAATAATTCCAGAACCAAACTGAAGCATTCTTTCAATAGCAAAATGAGTTTTGCCGGTATTTGTTGGACCAAGAACAGCGATAATTTTTTTTTCTGCTGAAGACATTTTTAGTATTAATTTTTTTTTGAGATACTACCTATTGTTATTAGCCAAGAACAAAGCAGGCATAAAATATGACCGAATCACTGGAAAAAATGTTCTCATTTTTGCAAATATTTTTAATTATAATTTTTTAATACGCTTAACACACAATAGTGGCAATTTAGATTTTGAATATATTCTTTTTAATAGTTTCTTCTATTCCCATAATAACCACCTTTTTTTTGGCACCAAAAGCATGTACTAATTTTTTATTATTTAATGCAATTGCAACATGACCTTTCCAGAATAATAAATCTCCCTTTTTAATATTATTGATTCCAATTTTTCTTTTAAAAAAATTTTTTTGATCTTTAGAGTCTCGTGGGCAATATATATTATTAAATTTTAACAATTCTTGTACCAAAGCAGAGCAATCTAATCCTTTAGGACTGTTACCTCCCCATAAATATTTTGTGTTAAGAAATAATCGAACATTATCAAGAAAATGTTTACTTTTAAAATTTAACGGCTTAACATTTTTTTTTAAAATCCAACCAATTTTTGTTTGAATAAAATTATTTTTATTATTTAAAATAGATATTTTTGAGTTAAAAAATATCTTTTTATTAATTTTATATTTATTGTTTGGTTTTTTATATAGAGGGCAGTCTTTAGAAATAATTTTATGTGTTTTTTTTATTTTATCTATGTATAAATCTTTTGTTTCAATAAAACCCTTATATTTGTCGTAAGCTTTGTATCCTCTATAGAATTTTCCAGATTTGCTATTAGTAATAAAATTTTCTCCAAAAAGAATTTGGGTAACAATCTCAGAATTTTTATTATTTTTTTTGTAAATATTTGCAACGGGATTTTTAACTGTAAGCAACATATACTTATAAGTCTCTTAGAATAATAACAGATGTTATCGTTATAAATAGAATATATTTTAGACTAAATTATTTTTTAGGAGCAGGTGCTGGCGTTGAGTCTTTTTTCTGTTCAGCTTGCTTCTTTTTAGCATCAGCTTCTAGTTTTTTTAATTTAGCAATTGCTGCGTTTTCTTCTTCTAAAGTCACAATTCCATCTTTATTTGTATCAGTATTATCAAATCTTGCTGCTGCGTCTTTCAAAGGATTTGCATAGAATTCATCTTTAGTAATTTTTCCATCACCATCTTTATCTATACTATTAAATATTTTTTCTAACTCCTTTTTATTTGCATCTAAATAATCTTGTCTTTTTAATGGGAAAGGAGAATTCTGAGCAGAAACTGTATTGCAAATTAGCAAAACTAAAATAGTTGATAATAATATTTTTTTCACAAGCGAGGTATATGCCCCAATATTATTTCTGTAAATCATTTTTTATTAATTTTAACAGTTTTATTAATCCATATAATTAGCACTAGAACTGGAACTCCAATGATGGCAGTGAATATAAAGAATGTTGGATATCCAAATAAGTTTACAAAACCACCCGCATAGCCAGCTATCAGTTTAGGCAAAAACAACATTGCAGAACTAAAAAGCGCATATTGAGTTGCAGTAAATTTTATTGAGGTTAGAGCTGATAGATAAACTATAAAGGTAGCACCTGCAAAACCACTAGCAATATTATCTGCTGTAATTACAAAAGCTAAAATTTTAACATCTGCAGTGATAATAGCTAACCAAGCAAATAATAGATTACTTAAAGCTGAAATTAATGCCCCAATAAATAAAGATCTCATGACGCCTAAATGAACTGAAGCAAGACCACCAATAACGCCACCGATAATAGTAGCAATAGTACCAAAGAATTTTGAATAGGTGGCAATTTCTGAAACTGAAAAACCTTTCTCTATATAAAAAACATTAGCCATGACACCCAAGACTACATCTGAAATCCTATATAAACCAATTAGAAGTAGAATGGATGTTGCCTTTGATCCATATCTTTTTAAGAAATCTATTACGGGTTTTGCGTATGCACTTTTTGCAGATTCTTTATTAATAAATTCTATTTTGATTAATAAAAATACAATTATAGAGAATATTAGGAAACAAAAAGTAATTTTAATTAATTCATTTAAAAAATTAATAATAGGATCTTTGCTATTAAATAAGTCTTTAAAATATATATAGCTTAAAATAAATCCAGCCAGAGCAAATAGAAAAGTAATAAAGAATTTAATTTTTTGATTAGATTTAATTTCAATGTTTCTTTTTATTTTAGGTTCAGAAGAATAAAAAACAGCTAATACTCCAACCAACATAAGCAATGCCATGATTTGATAAACCTGTTGCCAAACTTTTTGACTATAAATTTCAGTTCCTAAGAATGATGCAATCCATAAGCTTCCTGCACCAGCAACGATCATTGCTATACGGTAACCCGTTAAGTACATCGAAGATAGAGCCCCTTGTAGATTTTTTGAGACAGACTCAATTCTAAATGCATCTAGTACAATATCCTGAGTTGCGCTTGAGAATGCAATAAATATAGCTCCTATTGCTGTACATATCAGAGAAGTTTTTGGATCTGTGAAAGAAATAAAAATCAATGAAAGAATTATCATTAATTGAGATAACAGTAGCCAACCTCTTCTATGACCAAGCTTTCCAAATATTGGTAATTTTAAATTATCAACTACAGGTGTCCAAATAAATTTAAAAGTGTATGCAAACCCTACCCAACTAAATAAAGTTATGGTCGCTCTATTCACTCCAGCTTTAAACAACCAAACAGATAATGTAGAAAAAATTAAAAGAATAGGAAGACCGGCTGCAAAGCCGAGAAACAACATTCTTAGTGATTTAGGATTTAAAAGTGGATTTAAATAAGAAAATCTCATTAAGTAATAATTTATTTTTTTTAAAGAGAATATAAAGAAAACTATTTAAGCGTACTTAAATATGCAATTAGACTTGCTCTTTCATCATCTTTTGCAATACCTGCAAAAGCCATTTTAGTTCCTTTAATATAATCTGCAGGCTTATATAAAAATGCATTTAATTCCTCTACTGTCCAAGTTTTTCCATGAGCAGCAAGAGCAGATGAGTATTTAAAATCTGGATGTGAACCAGATTTTTTTCCAACAATACCCCACATCGGAGGACCAATTTTTACCGCGCCCCCACTTACATTCGTGTGACAAGCGGCACATTTTTTAAATGTATTTTCTCCAGCAGCAACGTTTGCTGTTGCTAATAAAACTTTTATATCTGCTAATTTTTCTTCTTTTTTTGCTTCACTCTTAGCTTCAGTTTTTGTTTCAGCTACACCTTCAATTTTATAACCAGGTGTTTCAGGTTTTTTTACGTGATAAATAGAATCTGCAATTTGATTTAAACCAATTAATAGTAAAGCGACCACCAGTATCGCTGCAGCAATTTTATTAAATTCAAAACTATCCATATTCTAGTGATTTTTATAACCTAAATTGTATAACATCATAATCTTTAAAGTAAAAAAAAATTTTTAAAATCTATTTTATGCGTCTTACAGTCGCATAATTTTAATTATGAGTAATACAGTTATTTTAATACCAAGCCATTTACGAGCAACTAGATTACCCAACAAACCGTTATTGTTGATTAATAATAAACCCATGATTGTTCATTGTTGGCAGAAAGCAGTCGAGAGCAAAATCGGAGATGTGTATGTTGCTACTGCTGACGAAGAAATTGCAAAAGTTATAAAAGATTTTGGTGGAAAAAGTATTTTAACTAGTAAGGAACACAAAACAGGCTCTGATAGAATTTTTGAAGCTATAGAAAAAAATTTTTCCAGAAAACCAAAAAATATTATTAATCTACAAGGAGACATGCCAAACATTGATCCTGCAGCAATAAAACTTTTAGATAAATTTATGATGAATAGTTCTTATGAAATAGTAACTCTTGCGACAGAACTAAATTCTAAAAAAGATTTAGAAAATAAAAACATTGTAAAAGTCGAAACTAAAAAAAAAATGCAGATAAATAATTTTGAAATTGCTTTAGATTTTTTTAGATTAAAAAATATTAATCGTGATAATTTTTATTATCATCATGTTGGTATTTATGGTTATCAATATGAGACATTAAAAAAATTTATTTCGTTAAAAAGGAGTGATAATGAAACTAGCAGAAGTCTAGAACAAATGCGTGCAATGGATAATAATATATCTATCAAAGTAGGTTTGACAGATTCTTATCCCTTAGGAGTAGATACTATTGAAGATTTAGAAGAAATAAGAAATATTATGAAAAATGGCTAATAAAATAATTATACAAGGGGAACAAGGCGCTTACTCGCATTTGGCTGCGGTAAAGATTTTTAAAAAGCCGGTTATGATATGTTGTAAGACCTTTGAGGATGCTTTTATTAAAACTAAAAGCACTAAAAATAGTAAATTATTAATTCCAATTGAAAATTCTATAGCGGGTAGAGTTGCAGATGTTCATTATTTATTATCTTCTTCTAGATTAAAAATAGAAGGAGAGCATTTTCAAAAAGTTGAACACTGCTTATTAGGATTAAAAGATGCTTCTATTAAACAAATAGAAACAGTAAGGAGTCATGCGCAGGCTATTGGACAGTGTAAGAAAAATATTCATAAGTTAAAATTACAACCTATTGTGGCTGCTGATACGGCTGGTTCTGCAAAATATATTTCAGAACATCAAATAGAAACTGAGTCTGCAATTGCTTCAGCACTTGCAGCAAAGATTTATGGATTAAAGATTTTAAAGAAAAATTTTGAGGATTTAAAAGGAAACGTTACGAGATTTTTAATTATGTCAGCTTCTGCAAGACCTAAACCATATAAAAAAAATAAGAAATATATTACTTCTTGTATTTTTCGCTTAAAAAGCGTGCCATCAGCCCTGCATAAGGCTTTAGGTGGATTTGCTGAGAATAAAGTTAATCTTACAAAACTTGAAAGTTTTTCAACTGGAAATTCTTTTAAGCAGGCAAGTTTTTATCTTGATATTGAAGGGCATATTGAAAATTTAGCAGTAAAAAAAGCTTTAACTATTTTAAAAAAACATACTGAAAAATTAGATTTTTTAGGTGTTTATTTTGCTAATTCATTTAGATATTAGAATTATTATAGCTGTCGTTTTTTTTTAATTATCTTGTTATAATATTTTGGGAGATTGGTGGCAGGTGGAGATTACGCTAATCCGGTCAGGTCTGAAAAGAAGCAGCCGTAACGATAATTTTTCAGGTTGTCCTCAGTCTCCCGTTTTTTATGGAAAATAATCGTAAAGGCCTAGCATTAAAGTATCGACCACAAAGTTTTGATGAAGTTATTGGTCAAGATGTAATGGTTCAGATTATTAAAAATGCGATTAAGATGGATCGCATTCCTAACGCTTATTTACTAACGGGAATTAGGGGCGTTGGAAAAACAACGACTGCAAGAATAATTGCAAAAGCTATAAATTGTAAAAATTCCGAAACACCAGAGAAGAAATGCGAAGGCTTTTGCCATTGTGAGTCTATAACAAATTCAAATCATATTGATGTTTTAGAGATGGATGCTGCTTCTAAAACTGGAATTGATGACATCAGAGAATTAATTGATTCTGCTAAATACTATCCTACAAGTGCAAAGTATAAAGTTTTCATCATCGATGAAGTTCACATGCTATCAAAACAAGCATTTAACGGCTTACTTAAAACATTAGAAGAGCCACCTCCTCATCTTAAATTTATTTTAGCAACTACCGAAGTTAAAAAAATACCGTTAACTATTATTTCAAGATGTCAAAGATTTGATCTTAGAAGAATTAAACTTGAAGAAATGATTTCTTTTTTAAAGAAAATTTCTGAGAAAGAAAAAGCAAAAATTAATGAAAAAGCTTTGATGTTAATTGCTAAAGCATCAGAAGGTTCAGTAAGAGATGCTTTATCTATTTTAGATCAGGCAATATCAACTTTTAATGTTTTAGGGAAAGAGATAACCGAAATATCAATTAGAACTATGTTGGGTATAGCAGATCGTTCAAGGATTATTGATCTTGTACGTTTTGTAATTGATGGGGATAAAGAGAAAGCTCTTGCAGAAGCTCAAGAAATATTTGATTTAGGGGCCGATCCAAAATTAGTTTTACAAGACATGCTTGAAGTTATTTATTTAATTTCTCGAAGTAAAAGTTTTGGCAAAATTGAAAATGATCTAACAGTTTCTGAATCTGAGTCTGATTTAATTTTTGAACTATCAAAAAATATTGATTTTTCTTATATTTCGATGATCTGGCAATTTATTCTCAAAGGAATTGAGGAATTAAGTTTTGTTCCAAACCATTTTCTTTCTTTTCAAATGTTAATTATGAGATTAGTGCATTTGAAAGATTTACCAAGTCCAGAACAAGTAATCGAGGATGCTTTAAATTCAGATACACGTGTAATAGCAGAGCCTAGCGAAAATAAAGATGATTTAAACAACATCAAGCCAGGAACAATCATTAACAAACAAATATCAGCAAAAACACAAATCAAAAGTGTTATACAAGAAAAAGCAGAAGTTGCTGATCACAACCTAGGAATTTTAGAAAAAAAACAAGAACATGGAAAACTTGAGATAATTAGTTCATTTGAAAAATTAGTTGAAATTGCAAATCAAAAAAAGGAAATTGAATTAAAGTTTGATTTAGAAAGAAATGTCCGAATAGTAAAATTCGAAAATGGAAAAATTGATATTTCCTTTAATGAAAAATTATCTAAAAATTTTGTAAGATCTTTAACTGAAAAACTTAAACTTTGGACAGGGGAAAGATGGATTATTTCTTTATCAAAAGAAACAGGCAAGAATACAATTTTTGAAAATAAAGAAATTTATAAAAAAAAATTATTACAAGATGCACTTGAAAGTGAAGTTTATAAAAAAATAAAAGAAAACTTTCCAGACGCAGAGCTTAGTGAAGTAGAGGAGGTTAAGTAATGGACTTTGGTGGTATGCTAAAAAAAGCTCAAGAAATGCAACAAAAGATGATGGAGGCAAAAGCTTCATTAAAAAATATACAGGCCGAAGGAGTTGCAAGCAATGGTGCTGTGAAAGTAGTTTTGAATGGAAATTACGACATGATCAAAATAAATATTGATCCAAAATTAATGACAGAAGAAAAAGAGGTTTTAGAAGATTTAATTATTATAGCTACTAATAATGCTAAGAAAGAAATTGAAGCGAGATCATCAGAGGAAATGTCAAAAGTGACAGGAGGGTTAAAATTGCCTCCTGGATTTAAACTTCCTTTCTAGTAATGAAAAATAATTCTCATCCAGATTTAGAAACATTAATGTTTCTAATTGCTAAGTTACCAGGATTAGGACCAAAGTCTGCAAGGCGTATTGCTCTTTATCTTCTTAAAAATAGAGATAATATTATGAAGCCATTGTCTGGTGCTTTAGACAAAGTTTATCAGAATGTTTCTCGTTGTAATATTTGCGGAAATTTTAAAACTAATAAAGTTGAGTGTAACTGTAGTAATAAAAATAATTATGAACAAATATGTGTTGTTGAGAATGTAGCGGACATGTGGGCTCTTGAAAGCACAAACGTTTATAGTGGTCAGTATCATATTTTAGGAGGAACGCTTTCAGCTATTAATGGCGTAAATCCAGAAGATCTTTTAATAGGCTCATTAGTGAATAGAATTAAAGCTAATTCTGTAAAAGAAGTGATTTTAGCGACGAGTGCTACAATCGAAGGCCAAACAACTGCTCATTATATTAAAGACAGCATTAAAAATTTAAATATAAAAGTGACAAAGTTAGCGCACGGCCTTCCAGTGGGTGGAGAGATTGAATATTTAGATGACGGTACATTATTTTCCGCATTTAAATATCGTAGTTCTTTAAGTAGTGATTAGTATCAAGCGCTTGATTAATTAAGTAGATTTAGTATTTTTTCATTATGACTATTAGGCAAATCTTAACAGAACCAGATCCTCAATTAAGAATTAAATCAAAACCAGTTCAAAAAGTTGATGCTGAGATTAAAAATCTTATGAAAGATATGTTGGAAACAATGTATGCAGCTCCTGGCATTGGTCTTGCTGCAGTTCAAATCGGAGTACATAAAAGAGTTGTTGTTATTGATATAGCAAAAGAGCCAGAACCAAATAATCCTATGTATTTTGTAAACCCAGAAATTGTTTGGACATCACAAACAAAATGCACTTTCGAAGAAGGTTGCCTTTCATTACCTAAGCAGTTTGCGGAAATTGAAAGACCAGAAAAATGTCATGTAAAATATTTAGATCAAAACGGAAAAGAACAATTATTAAAAGCAGAAGGCTTACTTGCTACGTGTATTCAACACGAAATTGATCATCTAAATGGTATCTTATTTATTGACTATTTATCAAAATTAAAAAAATCTTTTATTTTAAAAAAACTCTCAAAAGCAAAAAAGGAAGAAGTTTCGGATCATATTAATTTTTAGGTAATCCATGTCATTAAAAATAATTTTCATGGGAACACCAGAATTTGCTGTTCCTGCATTAAAAGAATTGCTTAAAGAAAAACTAAATATTATTTACGTTTATACGCAACCACCCAAAAAATCTAATAGAGGCTTAAAAATCGAAAAAACCCCAGTTCATTTAGAAGCAGAAAAAAATAATTTAAAAGTTCATCATCCTATTTCATTAAAAAATGAGGAAGAATATGATTTTTTTAAAAAAATAAATCCTGATTTAGCGATTGTTGTTGCGTATGGACAACTTATTCCTGAAAATTTTTTAAATTTATCTAAAAAAGGATTTATTAATATTCACGCATCATTATTGCCTTATTGGAGAGGAGCGGCTCCTATTCAAAGATCAATTATGAATGGAGATAAATTTACCGGTATCTCAATTATGAAAATTGAAAAAGGTTTAGACTCGGGACCTGTGATGTTGTCTGAAAAAATTGAGATAAATAATCAATTAAATTATGGGTTATTAAGCAATCAGTTATCGATCTTGGGTTCTAAACTAATCATTAAGGCTATTGATCTAATAGATAAAGATAAAGCTAAATTTTTAGAGCAAGATCATTCAAAAGCTACTCACGCAAAAAAAATTACAAGTGAAGATGAAGAAATTAATTGGAATAATAATGCAGACAAAATTGTACAACAAATTAACGCTCTCAATCCTACACCTGGAGCCTGGTTTAAATTTAAAAACGAAAGAATTAAGATTTGGAAAGCAGAAGTTATAGATCAAAAAGGAAAAATTGGCACAACGCTTAATGATAACTTATTAATTGCCTGTAAAGATTTTGCAGTTCAAGTTTTAGAAATACAAAGACCAGGTAAAAAAATTCAAAAAGTAAAAGAATTTTTATTAGGATATAAAATTCCTAAAGCATCAGAACTATTTTAAATGCCAAGATTAAAATGCATAGTAGAGTATGATGGTACTAAATTCGTAGGATGGCAGAGACAATTAAATGGCAGATCAGTCCAAGAGGCAATCGAACAGGCAATCGAGAATGATCGCTGAAAAAAAAATAACAATTTTTGGAGCCGGACGAACAGATACGGGCGTTCATGCTGTTCATCAAGTTTTTCATTTCGATTTTAATAAAGATATGGATGCTAAAAAAATTACTGATGCCTTAAATTTTTATTTAAAAAATGAATCTATCAGTATTTTAAAAACAGAATTGATAAATAATGATTTTGATGCAAGACGAGATGCAAAATTAAGAATTTATAAATATGTAATTATTAATCGAGATTCCCCTTTGTCCATAGAAAAAGATAGAGCTTGGCAATTAAAAATAAAACTTGATGAAATTAAAATGAATGATGCAGCGCAAATTTTAATAGGAACTCATGATTTTACAACTTTTAGATCTGCTTCATGTGGGGCCAAATCTCCAATAAAGACGATGGAGAAAATAAATATTTTTAGAAAGGACGATTACATTTATAGTTATTTTGAATCACAGTCTTTTTTACAACATCAAGTTCGTTCTATGATGGGATGTTTAAAGCTTGTAGGTGAGAATAAGTGGACAAAAAAAGATTTATTAGATGCATTAAATTCTAAAGATCGATCTAAATGTGCACCACCTGCACCGGCGTCAGGATTATATTTAGAAAATATTATTTATTAGATTAAGCTTCTAACAAAGCTTCAACATGATACTTTGCACTTTCTTGAATAGCTGCAAGATTGTAACCGCCTTCTAAAATTGAAACAATTCTATTATTAGATACTTGTTTTCGCAATTTTTATAATTTCTTTAGTTAATGTGTAATAATCTTTAGACTCTAAATTAATGTTAGCTAAGGGATCGTTTTTGTGGGCATCAAATCCAGCTGATAATAATATAAATTCAGGCTTAAATTCATTTAATTTATCATAAACTTTATTATAGCTAGCAAAGAATTCTCTAGAATTTGTTCCTGCTTTTAGAGGAATATTTAAAATATTATTATATTTACCAATTTCATCTTTAGAGCCTGTTCCAGGATAAAATGGAAATTGATGTGATGAAACATATAAAACTTTTTTTTCATTATAAAAAATATCCTGCGTGCCATTTCCATGGTGAACATCAAAATCAATAATTGCTACTTTATTCATTTTATATTTTTCCATTAAATAGGTTGCGCCGATAGCAACATTGTTAAACACACAAAATCCCATAGCCTGCTCTTTTTCAGCATGATGTCCAGGAGGCCTTACAACACAAAATGCATTATCGAATTCTTTATTCATTACGGCATCGATAGCATTTATAATTGCCCCAACTGCATCGTAAGCTGCTTTTTTGCTACCTTTAGAAACAATTGTGTCTCCATCAAGAAAAGCCAAGCCTTCTTTAGGAAATGATTGATTAATTTTTTCAAAATATTTTTCTGAATGGGTAAGTTTAATATATTTAGCATCAAAGGATCCAACGTTCTTCCAAATTAATTTTTGAGATTGTATTTTTTTTAAACCATTTATGATTGATGGAATTCGCTCAGGACATTCTGGATGGCCTAGTCCAGTGTCATGTTGAATAGAGGAATCAGCAGTAAATATACAAGTTGTCACTTAAAGTAATTAACAAGGATGTCTAAGTATATTTTTTTTAATTTTTTTAGATCAGAAATTTTAGCCATTTCATCTACTTGATGGATAGTTTTTGCAATTAAACCAAATTCAATGCAAGGTGCAATTTTTTTTATAAAACGAGCATCAGAGGTTCCTCCCGAAGTAGATAAGATAGGATTGATTTTTGTGTTTTTTTTTATGACATCTTTAATCATATAAACTGTTTTGTTGGGTCTTGTTAAAAAAGATTCTCCCGAAACATGATATTTAATTTTATAACTTGCTTTAGATTTTTTAGTGATAGAAGAGAAAATTTTATTTAATTTTTTCTTAAGAGAGTTTGAAGTGTGTAGATTATTAAATCTTATATTAAAAGAAGCTTTGGCTTCAGCAGGAATAACATTATCAGCAGTGTTATCGATAGTAATTTTTGTAATTTCAAGATTTGAAGGTTCAAAATCTTTATTGCCATTATCTAGTCTCAATTTTTTTATTTTATTTAAAACTTCAACTATAATTGTTGAAGGATTGTTAGAAGCATGAGGATAAGCAACATGTCCTTGAGTACCTATAATTGTTAAATAACCAGTCATACTCCCTCTTCTGCCAATTTTAATCATTTCCCCTAGCTTATTTTCATTTGTAGGCTCACCAACTATGCAGAAATCAATTTTTTCTTTTTTTTGTTTTAATTTTTCTATAACTTTTTTAGTACCGTTAATTGCAATAGTTTCTTCATCCCCAGTTATTAAAAAACTAATTGAGCCTTTTTGTTTTTTATTTTTTTTTAAAAATTCACTAACAGCTGCAATAAAGCAAGCAATTGAGCCTTTCATATCACTAACGCCACGACTAATTAATTTTTGATTTTTTATAACCCCACCAAAAGGATTAACCGTCCAAGACTTTAGATCGCCAACTGGAACAACATCAGTATGTCCTGCAAAACAAAGATTAGGAGAACTATTTCCGATTTTTGCATATAAATTTTTTATTTTTACAGTTCCTTTTTCTTGAAACTCCATAATCTGACATTTAAAGCCTAATTTTTTTAGATTTTTTGCAACAACATTAATTGCACCATCATCTTTAGGCGTAACGCTCTGACATTTGACCAGATCTTTTGCTAAAGAAACTTCACTGATAGTTTTTAGCATATCAGTCTCTCAATAATTCGTTTATTGAGGTTTTGCTTCTAGTTTTTTCGTCAACAGTTTTAACAATCACCGCACAATATAAACTTGGTTTACTTTTATCTTCATTTGCAAGCGATCCTGAAACTACCACCGAATAGGGAGGAACTTTTCCATAGATAGTTTTGTTTGTTTTTCTATCTATAATTTTTGTTGAAGCACCAAGATATACCCCCATAGAAATTACAGAACCTTCGCCAACAATAACCCCCTCAGCTACTTCAGATCTTGCTCCGATAAAACAATTATCCTCAATGATGACTGGATTGGCTTGTAGAGGCTCTAGCACTCCGCCAATTCCAACCCCTCCAGAAATATGACAATTTTTTCCAATCTGTGCACATGAGCCAACTGTTGACCAGGTATCAATCATAGTTCCATCATCAACGTAGGCACCAACATTTATAAAGGATGGCATCAACACAACATTTTTTCCAATGTATGCAGATTTTCTTATAACCCCATTTGGTACAGCTCTAAATCCAGCTTCAATATGTTTTTTTTCATTCCAAAGAGTTGTTTTGCCATCTACTTTGTCAAACCAACTGGTATATGGACCTAAAAGAATTTTATTATCTTGAATTTTAAAACTTAAAAGAATTGCTTTCTTTATCCATTGATGAGTATGCCATTCATTATTTTTTTTTTCACAGACTCTAATATTACCTGAATCAAGTTTTTCTAAAGTTTCATTAATCGCTGAAATAATTTTTTTATCAGAATTTTTATTAATATTATTTCTATCTTCCCAAGCTTTTAAAATAATATTTTCTAGACTCATTTCTATCTAATTAACAAATTACACTGCTCAAGAAAATGATCTAATTCTTTTATTTTGAAGTGTACATGATCTTCATCATGACCTTCTTTTGCCCAATTATCATCATTTATTACCCATCCTGTTTTCATGCCTAGCTCATGAGCAGGTTTGAGGTTTCTTGCAATATCTTCAAAAAAAATACTTTGCTCAGGCACAATATTGTACTTTTTAATAAGCCTTTCATATGGAGACCTTTCAGGTTTTGGAACAAAATCTGAGTCAACAATGTCAAATATTGAAAATAGGCTTTCATCCAGTTGTAAATTATTAACAACATTTTTTGCATGTTTTCTTGATCCATTAGTAAAAATAATTTTCTTTCCAGGTAAACTTTTTATTTCTTTATTCAATTTTTCATTTTTATTTAAAAAACTGTAATCAATATTATGAACAAATTCTAAAAAGTGATGAGGATCAACATTATGGTGTTTGATTAAGCCATTTAAAGTTGTTCCATGTTTTTGGAAATAATCATTTTTTATTTGAATAGCTTCTTCTGGATTAACATTTAAATGTTCAGTGATAAAATTTGCCATCAGTTTATCAATTCTTGAAAATAAATTTGTCGATGAAGGATAAAGAGTATTGTCTAGATCAAAAATCCAAAATTTAACGTTTTTAATTTCATCCATTATTTTACTATCAGTGTTCCAGCTCCAAGATTTGAAAACAATTCAAAAAGAACAGCATGAGATTTTCTTCCATCAATAATAACGACCCCATTTACTCCTGACTCAATAGCACTTATGCATGTTTTGATTTTTGGAATCATCCCACCAGTTATTGTTCCATCCTCAATGAGGTCCAGAGCTTGTTTTGTAGATAATTGTGATATTAGACTACCATTTTTATCATTTACCCCAGGCACATCGGTCATTAATAAAAGTCTTTCAGCCTTAATTTGATTTGCAATAGTCCCAGCTGCTGTATCTGCATTTATATTATAAACTTGGCCTTTATTATCCATTCCCATAGGGGCAATGACTGGAATAATTTTTTGCTTAAAAAAGTTATTTAATATTTTTGTATCAATCTTTTTGGGGTCTCCAACAAATCCTAATTGTTCATCTATCGCTTTATCAATATGAATTATATTATTCTTTCTAACAGTAACAGAATCTGCCTTTGCTCCATAATTGATAATTGCATCTCTAAGATCTGGATTAATTTCATTCAATAAAACATCTTCTACAACTTTAATGACATTCTCATCGGTTACTCTCAATCCAGAAATAAATTTACTTTCTAAATTTTGAGATTCTAGTTTTGTTTTGATTTGAGGACCGCCACCATGAATAACAGCAACGTCAATATCTAATTTTCTTAAAATTGCAGCATCTTGTGCAAATGCTTTTGATAAACTTTGGTCAGACATAACCTGACCTCCGTATTTTAAAATTATTTTTTTATTTTTATATTTGTCAAAATAAACTGATGCCTCTTGAATTGATGGACCAAGTTCTGGCCAAAAAGACTTTATATCCATCAAACCGTTTTTACCGTAGTTTTCTTCATAATGTAATATTGTTGAGCCATAGTAAGAACGTTACTTACAGTCCAATAAACAACTAATCCTGAAGGAAAAGTTGCTAACATAATTGTTAAAATTAGTGGAAAGAATGCAAAAATTTTAGCTTGAATTGGATCAGGTGGAGTTGGATTTAATTTTTGCTGCAAATACATGGTGATACCCATTAATATTGGCCAAACTCCTATCATTAAAAATGAAGGAGGATTCCAAGGAATTAAACCAAATAAATTAAAAATAGTTGTTGGATCTGCCGCTGATAAATCTTTAATCCATCCAAAAAATGGTGCATGACGCATTTCAAGAGTTACAAAAAGCATTTTGTATACAGCAAAGAAAATGGGGATTTGAATTAATATTGGCAGACATCCCGATAAAGGATTAACCTTTTCTCTTTTATATAAAGCCATCATTTCTTGCTGCGTTCTTTTTACATCGTCTTTATAGAGTTCTTTTATTCTTAACATTTCAGGCTGAAGAACTTTCATTTTTGCCATGGATTTAAAAGAATAATTAGCGAGTGGAAAAAATATAATTCTTACTATGATAGTGAGAATAATAATTGCAACACCAAAATTTCCAATTAATTTAAAAATATAGTCAATGACAAAAAATAATGGTTTTGTAATAAAATAAAACCAACCCCAGTCTATAGCTAAATCAAAACGATCAATTTTTTCTTTTTCAGTATAGCTATCAACAGTGTGAACTTCTTTTGCACCAAGAAAAATTTTAAAACTACTAGAAGCGCTCTTTTGTGGATTTGCTATAGTTGGCTCAGATATTATAAAATTTGCTTTATAAGCATTTGCATATGAATATTCTCCTTTAAAAGATTTTCCATTTTCAGGAATAATTGCAGCCATCCAGTATTTATCAGTAATACCAAACCAGCCACTTTTTCCATTATAGGTCTTTTTCTCTTTTTCGATTGTAGTATAGGTTTCTTCTTTTAGATTTTTATCTACCACTCCAATCAAACCTTCATGAAGAATATAAAAAGCATCTGTATGAGGTTTTGTATTTTTTGTTATTTGAGAGTAATGAAATAAGTTCAGCAGTTTTATTTTTTTCATTTTTAATTGTTTCAGTAACTTTAAATAGATATTTATCATCTATCTCAATTTTTTTTGAAAAGACTATTCCTTCTTTATTGTTCCATTCAAGAGTAATAGGAGAAGTAGGGGTTAATTTTTTTCCCTCTCTAATTTGCCAAACACTGTTGTTGTCAGGAACTTTAATGTCCGACTTTAGCTGTTGCCCAGCCAGACTCTACAAAATATCCATCTTCAGATTTTTTAGGACTAAGAAGAACAATGGGTTTACTATTTTTATCTAGTGTTTCTCGGTAATTTTTTAATATAATATCATCAATTAGAGCTCCTCTTAAAGATATTGAACCTGATAAATTACTATTTTCAATGAATACCCTATCATTCTCTTTTAGAGCTTCACCTCTAGAAATAGCTTTTGTTGGATTTGCTTTTGTAGTTTGTGGAGTTTCTGGTTTTTGAATGTTAGTTTGTGTTTCAGTCTTTACTTGAATCTCTAGATTCTTTTTTTGAGCTTCATTAGGATTTTCAACGAACATTGACCAACCAATCAAAATTGCAGTTGATAATATGACCGCTATGATGACGTTTCTATTTTCCATTATTTATTTTTCTTATTTATGACAGGATCGTAACCAAACCCACCACCTAAAAATTTAATAGGATGACATCTTAAAATTCTTAAAATCCCTTTAAAACATCCTTTAATAAAACCAAATTCTTTTAAACATTGTATAAAATATTCAGAGCATGTTGGATCATAATGACAAGCGTTATGAAAAAAGGGAGATAATAAAAATTTATACAGTTTAATAATTTTTGTAAGAATAAAAGAAAAAAAATTATCCATTTTTTTTATCATTATTTTAACGAGCTAAATTTATATTCAAGTTCTTTTACAATTTTACTAAAATCAACATCATATATTTTTGATTTTGCAAAAACAGCATACTTATATTTATTGTTAAATGAATCAATCTCAGTAATCGCTTTACGTGCAGCCATTTTTAATCTTCTTTTAATTTTATTTCTTTTTACTGCATTTCCGAGCTTTTTAGCTGAGACAAAACTCATATGAATTTTATTTGTTTCAAAATTAGTATCGTTGTTAGTGTAGTAGATTGTGAATAAGTCTGAACTTATTTTTTTTGCTGATAGAATTTTTTTAAATTCGAGATTGCCTCTAAGACTTTCAAATTTTAGAGTCTTTGGCATGACTTAGGCGGATACAGATTTTCTTCCCTTAAATCTTCTTCGCGCAATAACTTTTCGACCACCTTTTGTTGACATGCGTGCTCTAAAACCATGTCTTCTTTTTCTTACTATTTTGCTTGGCTGATAGGTTCTTTTCATTGTGATAATTAGAATTTTGCTATTTATAGGTAAATTGTTAAATCATGTACAGCAAAAGTTTTTATTTAATACGTTTTAAAAATGACGAAATTATCAAAGCTTAAAATTATTTTAGGATTAATTTATCTTTTAGTAGTGTGCTTTAGTAACTTTTCTATTTTTTTATTATGAAATTTACAATTATGTGAATTCTGATTTTATTAAAAATGATCGAAAAGTAGTTCTAAATTATATTAATCAAAATATTTTTTTTTCTTCATTTATATTTTTTTTATTTTGTACAATATGGTTTTTCTTACTTGGCTTTGGTTTTCCAGTAGTTATTGCAGCAGGTTTTATTTTTGGTTCATTTCTAGGATCGCTTATATTATTAATGGGATTTGCTTTTGGTTCTACTGCTTTGTATGTTTTTGCAAACTATTACTGCAGAGATTTAGTTTTTAAATATTTTTCAAACAAATATAAACGCTTAGATAGTCATTTTAAAAAAAATGATTTTGCTTATTTGTTATTTTTAAGATTAGTTCCAGGTATCCCTTCGCAAGCTGGGAGTTTAATACCAATATTATTTAATATGAAACTTAAAAAAATATTTCTTTCAAATATTTTTGGTGTAGCGCCTGGAATATTTATTTCTGTAAGTTTAGTATCTGGAATTAGTTCAAAGATTGAGGAGGGTCATCCTTTTAATTTAGATTTACTATCAGATCCAAAAATATCTATACCCTTAACAGCCCTTGGTATAATGGTTTTAGTAGTTAACTTTATAAAACAAAAATTTTTTAAGAAAAAAATTTGATTAAATTTTTTAAAGATAGTTTTTCTGAGATTAAAGATATTTGTATTCCTTTATACAAAATATTAATTCCTTTTATTTTTATCATTAAAATTCTTGAAGAAATTGGAATAGTAAAAATTATTTCAAATCTTTTTGAACCTATGGTTCAGTTATTAGGTCTTCCTGCTGAGCTAGGTATAGTTTGGGTTACTGCAATTATTATCAATGTTTATGCAGCGATTATTCTTTTTATAAATATTGTTCCCTCATTAGATTTAACCATTGCGCAGGTTACGGTTTTAACTTTAATTATTTTAATTGCTCACAATATATTGGTAGAAAGCGCTATCTCTCGTGCAGCTGGTGTTTCATTTTTTTATGCAGCTTTTTTGAGAATAGGAATTGCATTTTTAGCCGGGTTTATTTTATATAGAATTTATTTTTACTTTGGATTTTTACAGGAAAAATTTAGTTTAGTTCTTGAGCAGCGCGTTATTGCGACAGATTATTATTCTTGGATTTTAGGACAGATTGAAAACTTAATTTATATATTTTGCATTATTTGTATTTTAGTTTTCTCTTTAAATATTCTAAAAAAAATTGGCGTTGAAAGCTTAATCAAAAGGCTTCTTGCAAATCCATTAAAGCTTATGGGAATTAGTTCAAGTGCAATAAATATTATTATTGTTGGCTTAACTATTGGACTACAATTTGGAGGAGGATTGCTCATTAAAGAGGCAAAATCAGGATCAATTAATAAGCAAAGTATTTTACTCTCTTTATCCTTATTAAATTTAGTGCACGCTGTTATTGAAGATACTATTTTGATGATGATTATTGGAGGTCATATTTCTGGTGTATTATTTTTTAGAGTAATTTTTTCTTTATTAATCGTCTTTTTAATACTCTTTTTATATAAAAAGTTTCAGGCTTTATTTAATAAAGTTGTTTTTGTTAAGATTTAAATTGAGATGCACAAAAAGTTGCAATTAATCCAGCAACGCCTAAGAAAGAAAATGCTAAAACCCAGTTTGTTTCTGAATTGATGGGTTGATGATTATTTGTAATATCAATAATAAATCCAAAGATAGCAGGTGTTGCAGAACCAAATCCAATTCCTAAAATAGATCGATAAGCAACTGTTCTACCCACACAATATTTTGGAGTACTTTCTGTTAAAGCAGCAGTTAAAACTCCAGAGTCTCCGATTGCAAAAAAACTATAAAAAATAGAAATGATAACAATTACGAATAAATTTAATTCGGCTGTCCAACCAATAAAAAAAGATAAAATTGCACTAATTAAAGAAAAAGAAATTAAAATTTTTTTTCTTCCTAAATTATCAGAGAGATATCCTGCAATTACAGAGGAGAAAACACCAGATAAATGAATTGAAAATCCAATAATAATTCCAACAGTAACGGTGGTAATAGATATTTTATTTATGATTATAATACTTAAAAAAACTGGTAACCAAGACCATAAACCAAAAAGTTCAATCGCATGTGCGGTATATCCTGTTATTAAAAATTTTGTTTTTCTATTTTGATTTAAAGAAAATTTTTTATTTAATTCTATAAATTGGTATTTTTTAAAAAAATCTCGGTATGTAGCTGCCAAAAGGAAAGCTGCGCCAATGAGACTAATTAGTGATGCCGTTAAAAAACTTATTTTATAACCATAATTAGTTGTAATGATATAACTTAAAGTTAAAGAGATTGCATAGCCAAAGGATTGACTTCCAAGCATGACACCCATCGCGGAACCTTTGTTTTTTGATTTAAATTTTTCAGATACCAAAAGGATTGAGGGACCATAAATACCACCCTGTGCAAAACCTATAAAAAAGTTAATAAAAATTGCTGTCCAAAAATCTTTTGCAATTAGATAAAAAATAAAACTCGATAAAAAATTTATAACCAAATAAATAGAAAGAATTCTATTTGGATTATAAAAATCTGAACAATATGAACTTATAAATAGTGCGAATGCAAAACCTATTACAAGGGATGTTTGTATTAAACCTGCTTCTGTTGCTGATAATTCCCATACCGCAATTAACTGTTGAATAGAACCAACGTACATAAAAAAGGTTAAAGCAGATAGTATTCTGCCTATGGCGATAAGTTTTAACCAATTCCAATTATTTGTTTGCATGAATAAAGACCTATGATTATTTAATTAAAAAAAATAAAATAAGATATTAAATTTTAATTTTTCTATTATTTAAGCGCCCGTAGTTCAATTGGATAGAATGCCAGACTACGAATCTGGAGGTTGGAAGTTCGACTCTTTCCGGGCGCGCCAATTAGTTTATTTAACTTTGATATAAACTTACAAGTTTGATACTAATTTACGACCATGAGAGTTAGTAGAAATTCAAAATATATAATTCCCTACTTAGAGAAATTTTACGAGTCTACTTCATATTATTCTTATTCATTAATTCGATTTGTGGCAGGAATAATGATGGTGCCCCATGGCTATAGTAAATTATTTGTTAATTTGAATGGTACGGTTGATTTCTTTAAAAGTGTTCAATTAGAACCTGCTTATCCATTAGCACTTTACATCGGCATTTTAGAATTTTTTGGTGGAATATTTTTAGCACTAGGTTTTTTAACAAGATTTGTAGCAATTCAACTCATAGGTCTTTTAGCCGTTGCGACTTTTTATATTCATTTAAAAAATGGTTTTCTTTGGGTTAAAGGGGGATATGAATATCCGTTATTTTGGCTAGTAGTCATGATTGCGATATTTTTTAAAGGTGGAGATAGAGTTTCAATAGATAATTCTCTACCAAAAGAATTTTAATTTATGTTTAGATATTTGAATAATCTTCCATTAAATAAAGCAGTTATCGTATTTTTAATTCTAATTGCTCTAGTGATATTATTGATCAGCTTGTACGTTTAATTCTTCTTTTACTAAAATATTAATTGTTCTTTTTGTATTTTTAATTTGAGCTGGCAGGTAGCCTAGAAATTCACCATCATACTGAACTGTAGTTTTGTTTTTAGAACTTATAAAAATATCATCGCTTGTAACTTTAATCAGTTTATTACTTTCTTTTAATTTTTTATTTAAAAGAAGAGTAAAAAAATAACATAAAAAATTTAATCTTGTTAAGTTGCAAAATAGGTAGATGATTAATTTTTTATCAAAAATATTTGTGTCTTGAGTTAATTTAAATGAACCCGCATAATGCATTGCTTTCGTAATAATAATCCAGTTTGCTTTATATATCTTATTATTAGCAAGTATTTTTAGTTCATATCTTTTAAAAATTAATAATTTAAAAGAAGAAACAATGAAAAATAAAAATTTTTTAAATATATTTTTTAATGTTGGAGATGATTGAACCGTTTTAACAATATCTGCATCGAAACCAGCGCTTGCCATTAAAATAAAATTTTTATTATTTATAGTTGGTACGTAAACTTTTTTGATTTTGGTAGATAATATGATTTGAGCTATTTCATTCGCACTTCCATTAATTCCTGCCTCTAAAGCAAAAATATTAGCCGTACCTAATGGAATTATTGCAAGTGGTTTTTTATCATTCATTCCATTTACAACTTCATTAATGGTACCATCTCCGCCTGCCGCAACAATAATATCAAATTTATTAATATTTACTTTGCAAAGAATAGTTCCGTGACCAATTTTTTCAGTTTTAAAAATTTCAACATGATTATCTTTGGATAAAATTTTATAAATTTTATTTAATTTATATTTTTTTAAAAAACTAATTTTTGCATTACAGATGATGCAGATTTTTTTCATATAAATCTTTCTAAATAATTATTATTAGATAAGATATAAAAAAAATATGTTAAAAATTATATCCACTATTGGTTTTTTAGTTACTTTAGTGCTATTCCTAAATTCCAGTATTACCACTGAAATTCTATTTATTATCAACATTTTTTTTATAATAATTTTTTTTTACAAACCAATATCTACAACAAAATCTTTTCAAAAAATTGATACTGAAATTTCAGGTCAAAAACTGACTAAAAATGATCTTCAAGAACTTTTTATTAATCAATTAGAAGATATAATTATTATTTTAAATAAATTTAATATTATTACCTATAGCAATAAAGCCGCTGTAGAAAATTTTGGTTCAAATCTTGAGGGAAAACATATTGGCAGCGAAATAAGAATACCAGAATTATTAGATGCAATTGATCAAAACAAAATTGATAAAGAGATAAAAAAAATTGATATTGAATTAAAAATACCAGTTTTTAAATTTTATAAAATTAGCGTAGTTTCAATTAAATCTGAGCATACTTTAATTATTATCAGAGATTTTACAGAAATGAGAAAAAGTCAAAATATGCGATCTGACTTTATTGCAAATGTAAGCCATGAACTTAGGACTCCGCTTGTTTCATTAAAAGGATTTTTAGAAACCATCACCGATTCAGCAAAAGATGATCCTAAATCGCAAAAAAAATTTTTAGAAATTATGAAATCTGAAGCAGATAAAATGGAAGTTCTAATTAAAGATTTAATGTCTCTAAGTAGAATTGAACTTCAAGAACATATTAGATTAAAAGATAAGGTTGATATTAAAGAAGTTATAGAAAATGTTATTTTATTGAATTCTAAAAAGATTCATGAAAAAAAACTTAATGTTAGTCTAAATATTAATGAAAAAGAAAAATTTGTTATTGGAGATAAAGAAAAATTATCAGCAGTTTTTATAAACCTTTTGGATAATGCAATTAAGTATAGTAGCAATTCAAAATCTATTAAAATAAAAAGCTCTGAAAACAAAAGCGGATTAAAAAATTACACTTCAATCTCTGTTATTGACGAAGGTTTTGGAATAGCTCCAGAGGATATTCATAGAATCACAGAAAGATTTTTTAGAGCAGATAATATTAAAAAATTAAAAATAGAAGGAACAGGATTGGGCCTTGCAATTACAAAACACATACTAAATCAACATAAAGGTGAGCTAAAAATTATTAGCAAAGAGGGAAAAGGTAGTGAATTTATAGTATTATTGCCGCTAATTTCTTAATAATTTTGCAACTAATAAGTTACTTTTTGTAACAAATCTTTAACAAATCTGAAACATAATCCGTTACTTTAAAGATTATGAGTCTCCCAGTTTTAATAATTTAAAAAGGATAAATATGAAAAAAAATAACTTTATAGTAACTTTTTTTGCAACATTGTTGCTTTCAACATTTGCTTACGCAAAAGATATTACTATTACTGGAGCAGGAGCAACTTTCGTAGCCCCGCTTATCAGTAAATGGTCAGAAGAATATAAAAAAATATCTGGCAATAGTATTAATTATGCATCAATAGGTTCAAGCGGTGGCGTTAAACAAATTAGAGAAAAAACAGTTGATTTTGGTGCAACTGATGCACCTCTAAAAGGTGAAGATCTTGAGAAAGATGGAATGGTTCAGTTTCCAGAAATTATAGGTGCTGTGGTTCCAGTTATAAACCTTGAAGGCTTTAAACCAGGAGAGCTTAGAATTGATGGACCCACTTTAGCTTCTATTTTTTTAGGAGATATCACTAAATGGAGCGACAAACGAATTGCTGATTTAAATGCAGGAAAAAAATTGCCTGATACAGAAATTACAGTTGTGACTCGTTCAGATGGATCTGGAACTACGAATGTTTTTACAGACTATTTATCTAAAGTAAGTCCAGTTTGGAAAGAAAAAGTTGGAGCAGCTAATACAGTAAATTGGCCAGCAAAATCTACTATTGGTGGAAAAGGAAATGAAGGCGTTGCTGCAAACGTTACTCGAGTCAAAGGTTCAATAGGTTATGTTGAGTTTGCTTATGCAAAACTTAATAATATCCCGCACATGAATATGAAGAATCTTGATGGGAAATTTGTTGCTCCTAGTCTTGAATCTTTCAAGGCTGCTGCAGCAGGAGCTGATTGGACAAGCGTTCCTGGAATGGGAATTTCCTTAAATAATCAAAAAGGAGAGAAGTCTTGGCCAATAACATCGGCCTCTTTTATTCTGATGTATAAGACTCCTGTAGATAAAACAAAATCTAACGAGACTTTAAAATTTTTTGAATGGGCATTTAAGAATGGAGGAAAATCTGCTGAAAGTTTAGAATATGTTCCTCTGCCTGCAAATGTTACTGACTATATCGCTAAAAACGTTTGGTCTAAAATTCAAAAATAATTAATAAATTCATAACACCCCGACACAAGCGGGGTGTTATTAAAAAGACGGTAAATACTATGACAGAAAATTCATCTCAAAATATACCGTCTAATAAAAAAAAATTAAATCTTAGAGTAAATAAAGTTGCTCGAATACAGTATTTACAAGATTTTTTCTTTCATAAATTAACTTTATTTTTTGCGTCTTTAGTTTTGATAGTTTTGGTTGGAATTATTATTTCATTAGTCATTAGTGCTTGGCCAACTTTAAAAGAGTCTGGCGTTGGTTTTTTTTTCAAAAACGAATGGAATGTTGTTAACTCTAAATTTGGGGGGTTATCATCAATTTATGGAACTTTAGTTACCTCAATTATTGCTCTATTAATTGCTGTCCCAATAAGTTTTGGCATTGCAGTTTTTTTAACTGAGACATGTCCTATTTGGTTAAGGAGACCTTTAGGAATAGCAATTGAGATGTTAGCAGCAATTCCATCCATTATTTATGGAATGTTTGGTTTATTTGTTTTTGCTCCTATATTTGGTGATTATATTCAGCCTGCTCTTAATTCAACTTTAGGACAAATTCCTATTATTGGAATTTTATTTTCGGGACCCCAAAATGGAATAGGAATTCTTTGTGCAGGAATAATTTTATCATTTATGATTATTCCATTTATAGCTTCAGTAATTAGAGACGTTTTTTCAATTGTTCCTCCCATATTAAAAGAATCCGCTTATGGAATTGGATGCACGACTTGGGAAGTGGTAACAAGAATTGTTCTACCCTACACTAGAGTTGGAGTCGTTGGTGGAATAATGCTTGGACTAGGAAGAGCTCTAGGTGAAACAATGGCAGTTACATTTGTAATTGGCAATGCACATAGAATTAATCCTTCATTATTTTCTCCAGGATCTTCTATTGCATCAACACTTGCAAATGAATTTGGAGAAGCGGAGCCTGGGTTGCATTATTCCTCCTTATTTGCACTTGGGCTTACTCTTTTTATAATAACATTCGTAGTACTTTTTGCTGCTAAATTAATGTTATCTAATATCGATAAGAAAAAAGGAGTTAAGAGTTAATGAAGAATAATAAAATTTATAATAGTAGAAAAAGATCAAATTTCATTGGCTTGAGCCTATCTATGGCGGCTATGACGCTGGGAATGGTAGTTTTAACTTGGATCTTATTTGTACTTGTTTCAAAAGGCATCTCAGCATTTAATTTAAATTTTTTCTTCAATAGTACCCCTGCTGCAGGCTCTGCAGGCGGAGGATTAGCAAATGCAATTGTTGGAAGTTTAATGATAGTTATTTCTTGTACGTTGATTAGTACACCCATCGGAATTTTAGCTGGGATTTATTTATCAGAGTATGGAGACAGAAGTAAAATTGCAAATATCACTCGTTTAGTAACAGATGTAATGTTATCAGCTCCTTCCATAGTTATCGGATTATTTGTTTATGCAATTTATGTTTCTAAAGTTAAACATTTTTCAGGATTTGCAGGAACCATTGCATTATCTTTGTTGGCAGTACCTGTTATTGTAAAAACAACAGAGAATATTTTACGTCTAGTTCCCAACACTTTAAGAGAGGCGGCTTATGCATTAGGAGCTCCAAAGTGGAAAGTATCTATAACAGTTATTCTTAAAGCAGCTAAAAGCGGCGTAATTACTGGGGTTTTACTTGCTGTTGCGCGAGTTAGTGGAGAAACAGCTCCACTATTATTTACTGCTCTTAATAATCAATTTTTTTCAACAGATATGAATAAACCAATCTCCACTTTGCCAGTTGTGATTTATCAATTTGCTATGAGTCCATATGTGAATTGGGTAAATTTGGCTTGGGGGGGAGCGCTATTAATTACACTAACAGTGCTTGGATTAAATATACTTGCAAGAGTATTTTTTAGGGAAAAAAGATGATTCAAAAAAATACAATTATAAAAAATGCAATTGAAGTTAATAACTTAAACTTCTTTTATGGAAAATTTCAGGCTTTAAAAAATATTAATTTAAATATTGTTGAAAAAAAAATTACAGCTTTTATAGGACCTTCGGGTTGTGGAAAATCTACCCTTCTTAGAGTTTTCAATCGAATGTATGATTTATATCCGGAGCAAAAAGCTGAGGGAGAAGTAAAACTTTATGGTGATAATATTTTACATCCAAAAAGAGATCTAAATTTATTAAGAGCAAAAGTTGGTATGATTTTTCAAAAACCAACTCCTTTTCCAATGTCAATTTATGATAATATTGCTTTTGGAGTTAGATTGTATGAAAATTTAAAAAAACCAGACATGGATTTAAGAGTTGAATGGGCTTTAAAAAAGGCTGCATTATGGAATGAGGTTAAAGACAAAATGAAACAAAGCGGATTGTCTTTATCAGGAGGACAGCAACAAAGATTATGTATTGCAAGAGGTATTGCAGTGAAACCATCGGTTCTTTTATTAGATGAACCTACATCAGCATTAGATCCTGTTTCCACCAGTAAAATTGAAGAATTAATTTATGAATTAAAAAATGATTACACAGTCATTATCGTGACACATAATATGCAACAAGCAGCAAGAGTATCAGACTCTACAGCGTTTATGTATTTAGGTGATCTTGTGGAGTTTAATGAAACGAAAAAAATTTTTTTAAAACCAGATCGAAAAGAAACTGAAGATTATATTACGGGACGATTTGGTTAACGGAGTTATTATTATGAAAAATAAAAAATTATCTTTGACAATATTTAATTCAACCTATAGATGTAAATAATAATGACGGAACATATAGTTAAATCCTATGAAGAGCAGCTTCAAAACTTAACAAACACTATTGTTAAGATGGGAGGTCTTGCCGAAAGTCAATTTGCAAATTCTGTTAATGCCCTTTTAAAACGTGATGAGGATTTAGCGGATAAGATTGCTGGAAAAGATCTTAAGATGAATGAGTTCGACATTAAAATAGAAAATCAAGTTATAGATCTTATTGCTTTAAGACAGCCTATGGGAATTGATTTAAGAGAAACAGTTTCTTCAATGAGAATTTCATCTGAATTAGAAAGAATAGGAGATCTTGCAAAAAATATTGCAAAAAGAGCAAGGTATTTAGAATTTGATATCCCTGTAAATATAGCAGATTCGTTAAGAAGAGCTGCCAATGTTGTAGAGAAAAATTTAAAAGATGTACTAGATGCTTATTCTAAAAGAGACAAAGATATTGCTTATCGGGTTTGGAATAGTGATCTTGAAATAGATAAACTTGTGAATTTTTCAATGGATGAATTATTAAAATTTATGAAAAGTAATAAAAAAAATTTAGAGCTTTCAACACATTTATTATTTGCTGCAAAACATATGGAAAGAGTGGGCGACCATGTTTCAAATATTTCTGAGAATGTCTATTTTTTAGTAACTGGAGATCAAATTAAAGGTACTAGATCAAAAGGAGAGAAGTCCGCATCGACAAAAAATTAAATATGTCAGCCAATATTTTTATTGTCGAGGACGAAAAGCCAATCATTACTTTGTTGCAATATAATCTTGAGAAAGAAGGTTATAAGGTTAATTTTTCAGAGACAGGAGAAGAAGCAATACAAAATATTAAAAAAAATATTCCCGATCTTATAATATTAGATTGGATGCTTCCTGATTTTTCAGGAATTGAAGTTTGTAAACAAATTAAAAAAATTAATAAATTAAAAACTATTCCAGTATTAATGCTTACCGCAAAGAGCGAAGAGGAAGACAAGGTTAGAGGTTTTGAGTCTGGAGTTGATGATTATGTTACTAAACCTTTTAGTTATAAAGAAATATTATTAAGAGTTAAGTCGTTGTTAAAAAGAACTAAACCTTCTCTTATCGAGGATGTATCTACATTTCACGATTTAAAAGTTGATCGTATTACAAGAAGAATTTATAGAGCCAATAAAGAAATAAAAGTTGGACCAACTGAATTTCGGTTGTTAGATTTTTTAATTAAAAGTCCGCAAAGAGTTTATTCCAGAGAACAATTGTTAAATAATATTTGGGGTAATGAAATTAATGTTGAAGCTAGAACTGTAGATGTTCATATTCGAAGACTTAGAAAAGCTATTAACATTGAAGGTCTTCCTGAACTTATTAGAACCGTAAGATCGTCTGGGTATTCTTTAGATACTTAGAATTAGGCAGATTTAATTTTCTTTTCAAGAAACTCTGGAAGCTCTTCAGTTGTTCCTTTAGTATTTTTATCTTCTTCTTCATTTTTCCAACCCTTAGGTTGATAAGCATGAAGTACGTGCAATTTACAATAAACTCTTTCTTCCATAGGAGTTCTTCCGCAGAAATAAAAATTAGCTTCATCGGGATGTCCAATAGGCCATCTACAAGTTTTTTCGTTTAAATTTTCCAAAGTTGTTGGATTTTCAGGCTCAAAATCTTTTTCAATAACAATAGCTCTAAGACCTCGAGGCTTTCTTAATCTTTTTAAAGGAACACTATTTTTGTGGTGAAATTTGTTTTCGCTTTTTTGAATATAAATATTTCGAGAATGAGATCTTCCAGCAAGACCTAAACGGTGCGATTTTCCAATGACAGCATTTCTTGAAATACCATCACCTAACATTGCAGCTATTTGGCTCGCAGTATGACCTTCGTTCCAAAGCTTTTTTAACTGCTCAGTTTTTTCAGGTGTCCATCCCATAAAAGCTGGTTAAATACTATATGTAGTCTAATCTAAAGTAAATTATACTATATATGGGTTAAAAAAATGTAGATAAATCAGTGATTTATTTAATTTACATAAATTTATCCACATTTATCTATATATTTTAATAATACTTAAAAACATGAGCGCAATTAAAGATTATAAAATTAGAATTCCACAAGTGATGTCCATTAACTGGATCGGCTTTTACACGCTTTATAAAAAAGAAATTTTAAGATTTTTGAATGTTTGGATTCAAACAATTTTTTCGCCTGTTGTAACTCTCATACTTTTTTTAGCTGTTTTTACAATAGCTTTGGGACTTAATAGAAATAATATTTTAGGACATGAATATGGTGTGTTCATATTGCCAGGCTTAATTTGTATGCAGATTTTGCAAAATGCTTTTGCTAACACTTCTTCATCGTTAATGATTGCTAAAGTTCAGGGAAATATTGTTGATATATTATTTCCACCGCTTAGTCCTATGGAGGTAACAACAGCAATGCTTTTAGGAGCAATCACAAGAGGTTTGATTATTGGATTTTTTTCTGTGCTTATCATCATTCCATTTGCACATATTCCAGTTCATAATTTTTTTATAATTCTTATATTTGCATTACTTGGGTCATCCATGCTTGCTTGCTTAGGATTTATTACAGGGTTGTGGGCTCAAAAATTTGATAATATGGCAACCGTCACTAATTTTATTGTTGTTCCCTTATCATTTTTGTCAGGAACTTTTTATTCTATACAAAATCTTCATTCAGTATTTTATTACATTAGTCACGCAAATCCTTTCTTTTATGCCATTGATGGATTTAGATATGGATTTTTAGGACAAGCCGATGGATCGATTGTTATAGGATTTTTTTATTTAACATTTATTAATTTAGCTTTGTGGGCAATATGTTATATCCTTTTTAAAAAAGGATATAGAATTAAAAGCTAGTTTCCATGAGTTCAATATTAGGTACATATAAAAGAAGAGAAGTTTCTTTTTCAGAGGGAAAAGGAGTTTATCTTACATCAACGACAGGAGAAAAATATTTAGATTTTGTCTCTGGCATTGCTGTAAATTCATTAGGACATTGTCATCCGCATTTAGTTGAGACTATCAAAAAACAATCAGAAAAATTGTGGCATGTTTCTAATGCTTTTACTATTCCTGAACAGGAAAGATTAGCTAAAAGATTAACAGATAATACTTTTGCGGATTTTGTTATATTTGTAAATTCAGGAGCAGAGGCAACCGAAGCAAGTATTAAAGTTGCAAGAAAATATTTTTTTGAAATTGGTCAGCCCGAAAGAAATAGAATTATTACCTTCGCAGGTGCTTTTCACGGAAGAACTTTAGCTGCTTTATTTGCCGCTAATAATAAGGAACATACCTTAGGATTTGGTCCTAAAGTTGATGGTTTTGATCAAGTTCCATTTGGAGACCATGAGGCTTTAAAAAAAGCGATTACAAAAAATACTGCTGCAATCATGCTTGAAACTGTTCAAGGCGAGGGCGGAGTTAGAGTTGTTCCAGATTATTGTCTAAAGCCCTTAAGAAAGCTTTGCGATGATAATGGAATTTTACTTATTTTAGATGAGGTTCAGTGCGGAATTGGAAGAAGCGGTAAATTTTTTGCATTTGAGTGGGCCAATATTGTTCCAGACATCGTTCCAATTGCAAAAGGAATTGGAGGTGGCTTTCCAATAGGCGCATGTTTAGTAAATAAGAAAGTCGCTATTGGAATGAAACCAGGAACACATGGGAGTACATTTGGAGGAAATCCTTTAGCAATGAGTGTTGGTAATGCAGTATTAGATATTATTTTACAAAAAGGATTTTTAGAAAATGTTCAAGAAGTTGGAAGTTATTTTGAGACAAAATTAAAAGAAGTACAAAAAAAATATAGTAATGTTATTGAACAAGTAAGAGGTATTGGTCTTTTAAGAGGAATTAAGTTAAAAGTAGATAATAATAAGTTTTTAGATCATTTATTTCAAAATAAGATGCTAGCAGTAAAAGCTGGCGATAACGTTGTAAGATTATTACCCCCGCTTATTATTGAAAAAAAAGATATTGATGAAGCTATAAAAATAATCACAAAAACTTGTTCTGAATTTTAATTATGAAACATTTTTTAGATTTAAGTTTGATTGATAAGAAGGAATTAAGACAGATTGTCGAAAATTCTAAGACTAGAAAAAAGAATAGAAATAATAAGGGTAAAGTTTTTGTTGATAAAGACAATCCTTTAGCAGGAAAAATGCTATTGATGGTTTTTGAAAAACCATCCACAAGAACAAGACTATCTTTTGATTTAGCAATGAGACAGCTTGGTGGACAGACGATCGTTATTAATTCTGAAAATTTGCATGTTGGGATCGGTGGTGAGACCATAGAAGATACAGCAAGAATCTTTTCAGTTTTTTCAGATATTATTATGCTTAGAACTTTTGAGCATAGTACTTTATTAAAATTCTCTGAGCTTCTTACAGTGCCTATCATTAATGGACTTACAAATGATAGTCATCCCTGCCAGATTTTAAGTGATGTTATGACCTTTGAAGAAATCAAAGGATCTATTCAGGGCAAAAAAATAGCTTGGGTTGGTGATGGTAATAACGTTACCAATTCTTTAATGGAAGCAGCTGCTCAATTTGATTTTGAATTAAAAATAGCCTGTCCAAAAGACTATATGCCTTCCAAAAAAGTTATTGCTTGGGCTAAAAAGAAAAAGGCAGACATTGAGATATTACATGATGCAAAAGATGCTGCTGATAATGCAGATTGTATTATGACTGATAAATGGATTTCTATGGGGGATAAAGGAAACTTAAGCAAAAAAAGAAAAGCATTTAAGAGTTTTCAAGTTAATGAAAAATTAATGAAAATTGCAAAAAAAGATGCAATTTTTATGCATGATTTACCTGCGCAAAGAGGAGAAGAAGTAAGTGCTGAAGTTATTGATGGTAAACAGTCAGTTGTTTGGCAACAGGCTGAAAATAGATTGCATTGTCAAAAGGGAATTATTGAGTGGTGCTTAAAAGGTAAATGATTGAAAGAGCAATTGTTTTAGCTGCAGGCTTTGGCAAAAGAGTTCAACCACTTACCAATGTTACCCCAAAACCATTATTAAAAATTAATAATGTTAGTTTACTTGAGAATACCCTAAATTTTTTAAAAAAATTTGGTGTTAAAAGTTTTGCGATTAATACGCATCATTTAGGAGATCAAATCATCTCTTTTGCAGAGAGTAATAAAAATAAATACGATATTAAAATTTTTAAAGAAAAAGATATTCTCGGTACTGGTGGTGGAATTAGAAATGCATTAGATTTTTTTCAAGATAAGCCTTTTATATCTATTAATAGTGATACGATTTGGTCCGATGAATATTTAAATCCTTTAAAAAATTTATATAAAAATTTTACTCAACATAATGTGAATTCTGGGCTTTTAATGATTAAGAGAGAAAATAGTTTTGATAAAACTTTAAAAGGTGATTTTACTATAAAAGTTGAACCTTTTTTATTTAGAAAGCCTGGAGATACTAATAATTTAATTTTTACAGGATGTCAGATTATTAATCCTATTTTATTAAAAAATAAAAAAAATGAAAATTTTTCAATCCAACCTGTTTGGGATGAAGCTATTGCTGATAAAAAAATGGTTGGAGAAGTTGCTCAAAATATATTTTACCACGTGACGGATCTTCCAATTTACGAAAAGTTAAAACAATTAGATCTTATTCGTTAACTAATATTTTTTTAGCTCTTTTTTGATCAAGATATGAATACTTTGATAAATTCATATCATCTTTGAATGTAATATGAATTGGATTTCCTGTTGGAATTTCTAATTCAATAATCGAGCTATCCGTAATATTAAATATTTTTTTGCAAAGAGATCTTAAGCTATTACCATGTGCTGAAATAATTACATTTTTTTCTTTTTTTAAAATAGGCAGAATATTTTTTTCATAATAAGGAATAACTCTTTTAAAAGTATCTTTTAAAGACTCCGTATCAGGAATTAAGTTCTTGTTTATATTTTTATAAATTGGATAGTGAACTGGGTGATCAGGATTACTTTTGTCCATTGGTGGTGGTGGAATATCATAACTTCTTCTCCAAATTTTTACCTGTTGTTCACCATGTTTTTTAGCAGTTTCTTCTTTATTAAGACCTTGCAAAGCTCCATAGTGTCTTTCATTTAATTCCCAGGCTTTAAATATATTTTTGATACTTAAATCTAGCTTTTTATTTATCTCATCTAATGTGAAAATGGCTCTTTTTTGAAAAGACGTGAATGCAAAATTAAAATTGATATTAAGATTTTTAATTAAAGAACCTGCTTGTTGAGCCTCCTCTATTCCGCGTTTAGTAAGTTCAGCATCATACCAGCCTGTAAATCTATTTTCTAAATTCCACTGACTTTGACCGTGTCTTACTAGAATTAAATTATACATTTTTTATTTTTTAAATTGTGATACTAAAAATTTATGAGTGATTATAAATTATTTTATATGACTTGTAAGAATAAAGTTGAAGCAAATAAAATCGCTTATGATCTAGTCAAAAAAGATCTAGTTGCCTGCGCAAATATTATTCCAAGTATAAGATCTTATTTTAAATGGAATAATAAAAAAATTAATGTCGTAAATGAAAGCATTCTTATTGGCAAAACGATAAAGAAAAATATAAATAAAATTATTATGCACGCAAAAAAAATTAGTTCATATGAATGTCCGTGTATTGTTTTTGTAGACATTAAAAACGGTAATAAAGATTTCTTACGTTGGATTAAAAACTCTACCAAATAAAATTATTTAAACTAAGTTTAGTTTAATGATTCGAAATAGATTTAAATTATTATTATATTTATCTCTTTTATTTATAACTTCTTGTATTTCAGCCCCAAGAGATACTTCTAATACATGTCTAATGTTTACTGATAATTATTTTTGGTACAAATTTGTAAAAAATTCAGAGAAAAAATGGGGAGCTCCTGTAGAATTACAGATGGCAATTATTCAAAGAGAGTCTGATTTTGATTGGTTAGCTGCTCCAGAATGGGACAAATTATTTAAAGTTATTCCTTATAAAAGAAAGTCGAGTGCATTTGGATATTCTCAGGCTGTAAACAAAACTTGGGACCAATTTGTGCGTGAAACAGACCAACCGCTTGCCCTTAGAATCAGTTTTAATGACTCAGTAGATTTTATTGGTTGGTATATAAATAAAAGTAATCAATTATTAAAGATTCCAAAAGATGATTATTTTAAGCAATATATTGCCTATCACGAGGGTTGGGGAAATTTTAAAGATTATAAAAAATCACCAAAAGTTATTCCTTATGCAAGAGAAGTTGAAAGAGTTGCAAAAAAATATAAAGCACAACTTAATCAGTGCAAAAATCAGTTAACGACCAATAAGTACTTTATTTACTAGAAGATTCTTTTAATTGTTTTTCAAGCTCAATCTCAACAGCATCAATTCTACCAGTATTTTTTCCAATAATTAAATACATCACCGGTATTACATAAAGGGTAAAAAGAGTTGCAAAAAACATTCCCATAAAAATAACAATACCAACGGTTGCTCTGCTCGCAGCACCAGGCCCAGTTGCAAAAATTAAAGGAACTACCCCAATAACAGTTGAGGCAGAGGTCATTAAAATAGGTCTTAATCGCACCCTGCATGACTCAATGATAGCTTCTTTTAATTTTAATCCTTGTGTTCTTAATTGATTTGCAAATTCTACAATTAAGATTCCATTCTTGGCGGCCAGCCCAATTAAAACGATAAGGGCAATTTGGCTATAAATATTAAGCGAACTTCCAATAACCCAAAGACCAATAATTCCTCCCAAAATAGCAAGTGGTACCGTTAACATAATTGTTAAAGGATGTTTCCAATTTTCAAACTGAGCAGCTAAAGAAAGATAGGCAGTAAATAAAGCGAGTAAAAAAATAAAATAAATATCTGAACTAGTATTTTTATATTCTAAAGATTCTCCCTTGTAATCAATTCTTGCATAAGGTGGTAATTTTTCTTTTGCAAGATTTTCTAAATAACCAAGCGCATCACTTATTGTATAATTACCAACAAGTCTTGCTGTAATAGTAACTGCTCTTTGTCTGTTATATCGATTTAAGGATGTAAAAGTTGACTCTTCATAAAATGTAGCAACACTTGATAATGGAACTAATTTACCGCTATTAGATCTTACAGCTACTTTATTGAGATTAGATGGCTCTTGTCGATTTTTAACATCGGCTTGTAACATTACAGAATATTCTCTTCCTTCTTTTGTATATTTAGTAACTTCTTTAGATCCAAACATTGTCTCGATTGCTTTACTAATAGATTCAACAGAAACACCTAAGTCAGCAGCTTTATCAGCATTAATTTTAATTTTTAATTGAGGTCGAGTTAAATCTAAATCATCATCTACGTTTACTAAATTTTTATTTTTAACAATTTCTGATTTTAATATTTCTTTCCATTTTATTAATTCTTCGTAGGTATTTCCTTTAATGACAAACTGTACCGGTTTATCGCCTGCACCCCCTCTTAAACCCTGAGGCATAATTGGAAACGCTTTAACACCTGGAAAAGCATTTAATTTTTGAAATACCCCTCCCAAATCTTGATTAGAGAATTTTTTTCTTTTTCCCCAATCCTCTAATAAGACTACAAGAAATCCAGTATTTACTTGATCTATTCCACTTTGAAATCCTGGAACACGAGCAAGAATCTCTTTGTAAGTTCCCTTACCTAAATCTGCTAAAAATACTTTTTCAATATTTTCAGTTTTTTCTTTTGTATAATCAAACCCAGAACCATCAGGCGCTTGAATAACAACATAAAATACACCGCGGTCTTCAGGTGGAATTAATTCTTTAGGTGTGATTTTAAATAAAATAATTACAGCAACTAAAATACTTATTAAAAAAATAATAATTTCTTTTTTTTTATAAAGAAGAAGTAATAATGTTTCAAAATAGAAATTAGAAAATTTTTCTAGATAATTATCAAATTTTTTTAAAAATGCCGGTTTAGAGTGAGTCACGACAAGATATTTTGAAGCAAGCATTGGAGATAAAGTAAGCGCAACAAAAGCAGAAATAATAATTGCAAAAGTAAGAGTAATAGCAAGTTCTGTAAATAATTTTCCAACAATTCCTTTTACAAAAATAAGCGGAACAAATACGGCAATCAAAACAACAGTTGTTGCAATAATTGCAAAAGAAACTTGACTGGCCCCTTTATAGGATGCAACTAAAGGCGTTTCACCAGTCTCAACTCTTCTATATATATTTTCTAACATTACAATTGCATCATCGACCACAAGACCAATAGCAATAACGAGCGCCATCAAGGTAAATAAATTTAAACTAAAATTAGCTGCGTAAATTAACAAGAACGTTGAGATAAGAGAGACTGGTATGGCAAGTGTTGGAATTATTACTGAACTAAAATTACCTAAAAATAAATAAATAACGCCAACAACCAGTGCTACAGATATAAATAAAGTTACATAAACTTCATTTACTGCAACACGAATGTAATTGGATCTATCAAAGGCTACATCTAATTGGGCTCCCTCAGGTAGATTTTTTTTAACTTCAATTAATTTTTTTTTAACTCCATCGGCAACAGCGATGGTATTTGCATTTGACTGTTGGTAGATACCAATACCCACAACAGGATACCCATTTCCTTTAAACATAGTTCTTATATTTAAAGGTCCAAACTCAACTTTAGCTACATCTTTGAGTTTAACCAAAGATCCATCTCTTGCTTTTTTTAAAGGTAAATTTCTAAAGTCTTCAACATTTTTATAAGTTTTGTCGACTTTTAAAGTGAGATCTATTCTTTTAGATTCTAATCTTCCTGAAGGAAATTCAACGTTCTCTTTTAATAAAGCATTCTCAATATCTGCTACAGTTAGATCTCTCGCAGATAAAGCTGATGGATTAATCCAGATTCTTAAAGATATTTCTTTTTCTCCAGCTAAAATAATTTGACCAACGCCATCAACACTTGCAAAATAATCTTTTAAATATCTACTTGCATAATCACTAAGATCAAGATCGCTTAAATTTTGGCTTCTTAATCTTAACCATATCGTAATAGTGTTACCTTCTGAGGTTTTAAAAATTTCAGGACGGCCTGCATTATCAGGAAGAAAATCAATAATTCTTGATACTCTATCTCTTATGTCGTTTGTTGCCTCATCAACACTAACCCCAGGCTCAAACTCCATTCTAACAACAGATCTTCCATCTTCGCTTTTGGAGTCAATCGTTGCAAGCCCAGGAGTTCCTCCAACTATATCTTCAATTTTTTGTGTGATTTGAGAATCAACAATTTCTGCAGAGGCTCCTTTATAAAGGGTTCTGACAGTGACAATACTTGGGTCAATATCAGGAAGTTCTCTAACTGCTATTTTATTAAATATAACTAAACCAAAAATAACTAACACAATTGACATCACAGTTGCAAAAACTGGACGTTTTATACTTATGTCAGTTAAGAACATTTATTATTTATTTATTAATTTAATTTGAGCTTTATCTCTAATTTTTGAAACGCCTTCAGTTACAATTTTATCGCCAGGATTTAAACCTGATATAATTTCTACTTTTCCATAATTTCTTATACCTGTTTTAACCTCTGTAAGTGCAACTGATTTATCTTCGATTACTTTGTAAACAATAGTTCTATTACCTTGAAGAATTAAAGATTCTTCTGGAACTCCTAAAGCTGTTTTTTCATTATAAATAATTTCAATATTTATTAACATTCCAGGAATTATTTTATAATTTTGATTTTTAATTTTTGCCTGAACTAAAATAGATCTAGTGATAGGATCAACTCTTGCACTTACCGTATCTAAATTTCCATAAAATACTTCTTTAAATGACTCAGAGCTCGCCTTAATTTTTAAATCTTTTTTAAGAATACTTAAGTAACTTTCTGGAATTTTAATATCAATTTTTACTGTTTCAATGTCATCCAAAGTTGCAATAATTGAGTCTTCCCCACCTAAAATTCCTGGTGTAATTTCTCTAACCCCTAATCTTCCACTAAACGGGGCTGTAATTTTTTCTGTCTTTAACTGAGCTATGAGTTGGTTTTTTTGAACCATTAAATTTTTGTCAAATTCTAATGAACTAATTAAATCTGTTTTTTTAATTCTTATAGAGAATGATTGATTAGCTAAAGCGGTGCCAAATGTTTCAATTTTTTCATAAAATTCTAATTTTTGGACTTCTTGTGCAATAACATCAGTTGGTTTTACTTCGTTTATTTTTTTTTGAATAACATTATTTAAAATCATTCGACCAGCAATGATTGCAATTACAAGGACAACAATGATGCTGATTGCTATTATTATTTTTTTTGAAGTATTCATGAAGATCGATGTAATAACATGCTTTAATTGAAAAAAAAATTTCTTTGTTATTGAAATATAGTTGATTATAGTGGTTTATTTACTGACTGGCCCATTCAGTCCATGAGCCATCATAAACTGAGAATTTCTTTCCATCTATTATTTCAAAAGCCTTGGCAACAATACATGCAGTAACGCCCGAGCCACAAGAAAATACAACATTAGAATTTTTATTAATATTTATTTCATCAAATTTTTTTTGAAGCTGTTCTTTAGATAGAAAACATTTCGTAACAGGATCAATGCATTCCATCCAAGGCATATTGCAGCTTTTTGGAATCGATCCACTTTTTAAATCAGGTCTTGGCTCATTTTCAGTGCCATTAAATCTGCCTCTGCTTCGGGCATCTACTAACTCAAATTTCTTATTATTAATATTTTCCTTAACTTGGTCAATGAGCACAAGCATTTCAGGGTTTGTGGTGCATTTAAAATTACTTTTTAGAAATTTTTTTTCAGGTCCATTTTCTATTTTTTTATTTTCATTTTTCCATTTGACCAAACCACCATCAAGTATAGATATTTTTTTATGACCAAAATAATTAAACATCCACCAAACTCTAGGAGCACTAAAAATACCAAGGCTATCGTAAACTATTATATGATCTGAGTTGTTAATCCCAATTTCTGAAGCTAGTTTTTCAAATAAGTTTGCAGAGGGAATTGTGTGAGGAAATTTTGCTAATGGATCTGAAAATTTATCAATATCAAAAAAAATTGCCCCAGGAATATGTTCTTTTAAAAATTCATCTTTACCAATTCTTTTAGTATTTGGCATATGCCAAGAACAATCTAAGATTTTAATTTCCTTTTTGAAAAGATTTTTATCTAACCAATCCGTTGTGACTAATGACATTAATATTTTCCAAGTTTTTTTAGATACTTCTGATGATATTCTTCTGCCAAATAAAATTCATCAAATTTAGTAATTTCTGTTACAATTTGATTGTTAAACATAGTTTTGTTCATAATTTTTTTAGATTCTTCAGCTTCGATTTTTTGTTTATCATTTAGATAAAATATTGCTGAACGATATTGTTCACCAATATCAGGACCTTGTCTATTTAAAGTAGTTGGATTATGACAAGACCAAAAAACATTTAATAGTTCTTTGTAGGTTATAATGTTTTCATCAAAATTTATTCTTACCGCCTCAGCATGACCTGTATCTTCATAACAAACTTCTTCATAAGTAGGGTTTTTAGTAAAACCTCCGGTGTAACCTACTTCAACTTTTGTTACGCCCTTTGTAAGATCAAACTTTTTTTCAATACCCCAAAAACATCCAGCTGCAAAAATAGCAATACTCATAAAATTTTATATTAAAGTTATTTTTATATGTTATGAAAAGATTTAGGTAAAATATATTGATGCCATCTTCCAATAGAACAGGTTCTTTTTATATGCTGTTAAGCGTTATCTGTTTTTCTGTGATGGATATTTTAGTTAAATTAACAACAAGCAATTATCCAATTGGTGAGATTGCTTTTTTTAGAGGGTTATTTGGATTAATTCCTATTTTTTTTTTAATACCTAAAAATAAAATATTTACTTTTTTTAAAACTAATAAACCGACTTTGCATTTTATAAGAGCCTTTGCAGGAACATTTGCGATGATCTCAACATTTATTGGCGTAAAATATATGAAATTAGCTGATGTAGTTTCTATAGCCCAAGCCACACCAGTATTTGTAACAATTTTTTCTATAATTTTTTTAAAAGAAGTCGTTGGTTATAGACGATGGTTATCAGTTATTGCTGGCTTGATTGGAGTTTTGTTTATTACTAAACCAGGCACGAGTGTTTTTAATATATACTGTATTTTTCCAATTTTTTTCTGCATCGGATTTAGTATTGTTGCAGTCTCAATTAAAAGATTATCCAAAACTGAACCAGATTATTTAATAGCTTTTTATTTTACAGCATTATTAATAATTGTCAGTTCCACAGCAATTTTTTTTGAAGAATGGAAGATGCCAAATATTTTAGACTTCTTTTATTTATGTATGATTGGAATTTGTGGATCTATTGCAAATTTATTTATGACTACAGCTTATAGAAGAGCAGATGCTTCATTAATAACGCCACTCAAATATTTAAGTGTTTTATCGGCAATTGTTTTTGGTTACTATATTTTTTCTGAGATTCCATCTGTCTCAACAATTTTTGGTGCTATTATAATAATTATTAGTTCTTTTATAATATTTAAGCGCGAACAAATAAAAAATAAAAAAAGTTAATTTGTGACAGCGAAAACTAAACCACCGCATTATTGGCATGAAGCAAAGAAATTTTTATCTAAAAAAGATAAAAAACTAGCAAAAATTATCAGTCAACATGATGGACACTTAGTTACAAGAAATGACCCATTTTATTCATTATGTAGATCAATTATTGGTCAGCAAATTTCGGTAAAAGCTGCAGACTCAATATGGTTGAAATTTGAAAAAGTTATTAAAAAAATTAAACCCATTAATTTAATAAAATTACCTAGATCAAAACTGGCCTCTATTGGATTATCACGTCAAAAAATTTTATATTTGAGAACGATAGCAAAAGAGTTCTTTGATAAGAGATTAGATATAAAAAATTTACAAAAAATGTCAGACGAAGAAGCGATTAAACATTTAGTTAGAATTAAAGGAATTGGAATTTGGACAGCTCAAATGTTTCTTATTTTTAATCTTAATCGATCAAATATTTTTCCATTTTCAGATATTGGTTTAATTAAAGCAATTTCTAAAAATTATAAAAAAGAATATCCTTTAAAAAAAGATCAGTTAGATTTTTTTAAAAATAAATGGCACCCATACACAACTGTTGCTACTTGGTATATGTGGAGAAGTATAGATCCTGTTCCCGTTGAATATTAAACTCCTTCAACAATCATAAGGTCTCTAACAACAGTATTCTTAGCTATGGACCATGCTTCTTGGTAGTTTTTAGATTTATAGCAATTTAATGCGGTGTCATAATCTTTAAATTCCCAAATAACTGTTCGAATAAATTCTTCACCCTCAAGAGTGGCATATTTTCCACCTCTTACTAAAGGTTTTCCTCCAAAATCAGTAATCGCTTTCAATGCCTTTTCAGCGTAGCTTCCTAATTTTTTTGTATCTTCTGCTTTTTTATATTTTGCGATCCAGTAACCTTTCATGAATCTCTCCTATTTTAGTTTGATTAAGCGAATATATATTTTTTTTGTTACATTAAAATAAAACAATGTTTGTTGAATTTGATGACTCTAAAGAATAAATTAGGTCAATCCAAAAATAAATTAGATACTAAATTGCAATATATCGATAACAAACAACAGCTCGTAGAATATTTTTTAAAAGGTTCTAAAACTAAAGATAGTTGGAGAATTGGAACTGAACATGAAAAATTTTTATTTGATCTTAAAAGTAAAAAACCAATTCCTTATGAAGGTGAAATTAGTATTTTAAAAATCTTTTCAGAACTTGAAAAAAATAATTGGACTCCAATTAAAGAAGGAAAAAATGTTTTAGGTTTAGTTAAAGACAAAAAAAATATTACTTTAGAACCAGGTTTACAATTTGAATTGTCAGGAGATGCGGTTCAAAATATCCATCAAACCTGTAATGAAATTAACTCCTATTTAAAAGAATTAAAAATTGTTTGTGCAAAACTTGGAATAGGTTTGTTAGGAAATGGGTTCGCGCCTATTGCAAAGTTAAATGATGTTTTTAAATCTCCTAAAAAACGATATGAAATTATGAGAAAGTATATGCCAAGTGTTGGAAGAAATGGCCTAGATATGATGCATAGAACATGTGCTACACAAGTTAATTTAGATTATTTAAATGAGGCTGATTATAAAAAAAAATCAAAATTGATAGCAGCTATTACGCCCGTTGCTGTCTCTTTATTTTCTAATTCTCCATTTAAAGAAAAGGAATTGAATGGTTATTTATCTTATAGAACTCATATTTGGCAAAATACCGATAAAAATAGATCCGGTATTCCAGAATTTTTTTTAAAGAACGAAAATAGTTTTGAACGTTATGTGGACTTTGCTCTTAATGTTCCTATGTATTTTATAATTAAAGATGATGAATATATAGATTGTGCAGGTGAAAGTTTTAATGATTTTATTTCTGGAGAATTGAAAAATTACCCAAATAAAAAACCAACCATACAAGATTGGGAAAACCATGTATCAACTATTTTTACTGAATTAAGATTAAAAAAATATTTAGAAATTAGATCTGCGGATTCTTGTTCATCTGCAGGTATATGCTCAATACCTGCATTTTGGACAGGACTTTTGTATGATGAGGATTCATTAAATCAGGCATTAGAATATATAGAAAATTGGAATTACCAAGATATTTATAATGCATATCTAGAAGTTCCAAAAAAAGGTTTTGATGCAGAAATCAAAAATAAAAAAATATTTGATCATGCTAAAAAATTAGTAGATTTTTCAGCTTTGGGATTGAAGAATAGAAATCAGACTAATAGTAAAGGAATGGATGAGAATATTTTTCTTAAGGATATTCATAACTTTATTAAAGACAAAAAATCACCAGCTCAATCACTTATAGAAAAGTATAATACTAGATGGAAAGGAGATATATTTAAGATCTTTGATGAAGAAGCATTTTAAAATAGCCATTCAAATGGACCCGCTTGAGTCCATTAATATCAAATCAGACAGTACTTACATTTTAGCTTTAGAGGCACAAAAAAGAGGTTATCAACTATTTCATTACCTACCAGAGAATTTGATTTATGAAAATGGGCGAGTATCTGCTTTAGGTAATGTTTTTAAATTATTTCCAAATAAAAAAATTTTTTTTAAAAAATATTAAGACTCAAAAAATATTTCTTGATGATTATGATGTTATTTTAGTTAGGCAAGATCCACCATTTAATATGAGTTATATTACGGCAACTTACCTTCTTGAAAAAGTTTCTAATAAAACTCTTATTTTGAATAACCCTAAATCAATTAGAGATAATCCTGAAAAATTATCGATGTTTAATTTTAAAAGCGTTATTCCACCTACTCTTATTTCTAAAAATATTGAACAGTGTTTCAATTTTCAAAAAAAATATAAAAAAACGATTATTAAACCACTTTATGGTAATGGAGGTGAAGGAATTTCAAAATTAGAGGGAATAAATGTTGTCTTAAAAAGAAAAATTTTAAAATTAATTAATAAATATAAACAGCCAATAGTTATACAAAAATATTTAAGCGAAATTAAAGAAGGAGATAGAAGAATTATTTTAATAGATGGAGAATACGTTGGCTCTGTTGCAAGAATACCAAAAAAGGGCAGCGTTACAGCTAATTTTCATACAGGAGGTACCGCAAAGAAAGTTGGTTTAATAAGAAGAGATAAAAAAATATGTAATATTTTAAAACCCTTCCTAAAGAAGAATAAATTATTTTTTACAGGAATTGATATTATTGGAAATTATTTAACAGAGATTAACGTAACTTCTCCAACTGGAATTCAAGAGATTAATAGATTAAATGGAGCAAGATTAGAAAAGTTTTTCTGGGATCGAGTTGAAAAAAAATTAAGATAGTATTTTGCAGATCTTTAAAACAAAGCCATATTCCATCGCTATTTCTTTAAGATAATCAAATCTTCCGCTAGCACCACTGTGCCCCGCAGTCATATTCATATGAAGCAATAATAAATTATTATCTGTTTTATTTTCTCTTAATTTTGCAACCCATTTTGTCATTTCCCAATATGTAACTCTTGGGTCAGAAATTCCTCCCGTGACTAACATATGAGGATAATTTTGTTTTTTTATATTATCGTAAGGTGAATAACTTTTTACATATAAGAAGGCTTCTTTATCATTTTTAATATCGCCCCATTCTGGAATTTCTGTGACTGTTAGAGGCAAATCCTCATCAAGCATCGTATTGCAAATATCAACAAAAGGTACCTGTGCAATTATTCCAAGAAATAAATCTGGACGCTCATTTGCAATATAACCCATTAATAATCCTCCGGCAGAACCCCCTTGTGCAATAATTTTTTTAGGTGAAGTATATTTATCTTCACATAATTTTTCAGCACAGCTTATAAAATCTAAAAAAGTATTTTTTTTATTTAAAAGTTTTCCATTTTCATACCATTCATATCCCTTTTCTTTGCCGCCTCTTACATGGGCTATTGCATATATAATTCCTCTATCAACCAGACTTAGTCTATTAGTAGAGAAATTACTTGGTATAGATATTCCATAAGATCCATATCCATAAAGGAGCACGTAATTATTAGAGTCTAATTTAACTCCTTTTTTATAGAGAATTGTGATGGGTATCTTTTCATTATCATGAGCTGTTGCAAATATTTTTTTACAAATATAATCATCTTTATTATGACCAGAAGGAACTTCTTGAGTTTTTTTTAATTCTTTTTTTTTTAATTTGCAGTCATAGTCGAAAATACTTTTTGGCGTTGTAGGGGATGAATATGAGTATCTAAAAATATCTGTTTCATATTCATATCCATGATCTAATGAAAGATTATAAGCTTCTTCATCAAAACTAATTTTATGTTGATTTTTATTATTAAGATTTAATATGATTATATTTTCAGAGCCTTCCGTTCTTTCTAATCTAATCAACCAATCTTTTAATAAGATAAAATCTAAAATTAAATTAATTTTATTATAGGGAATAAATTCTTCCCATTTTTCATAAGATTTCTCATGGCTGATCATTATTTTAAAATTTTTTGCATTATCTAGGTTTGTACTTATTAAAAAATAATTGTCGTGATGTTCTAAATCATATTCAATTTTTTTAATTCTTTTTTTAAAAAGAATTGGAGATGTTTCATTCAATTTTAGATTGATAAAAAGATATTCCGAGGTCTCGTGATCTGCAGTTCTAATAAATAGATATTTTTTTGTTTTTGATAAATTTATAGAACAAAAGAAAGATGGATCTTTTTCCTCATAAATTAATAAATCTTTTTTACTGTCGGAGCCAATTTTGTGTTTAAAAACTTTTGTAGGACGATGATTTTGATCTAATCCAACATAAAAAATACAGCTATTATCTAATGACCAAATAATGTCTCCAGTGGTATTTTTTATCTCATTACTTAATGTTTTTTTTGTTTCAATATCTTCAATAAATATAGAAAAATATTCAGAGCCATTAGTATCAATATTATAAGCTACATATTTATGATTATGGCTATGAGATATTGAAGCTACATTAAAGTAAGTATGCGTTTTAGATTTTTTTTCACAATCTAAAATAGTTTCTTCAGAATTATTTATGATATTTTTTCTATAATAAATCGGATATTCGCTATTTTTATTATATTTGTAAGCATAAAAATAATCTCCATCTTTTTTTGGAACAGAATTATCTTCATTTTTGATTTTAGATTTTAACTCTTCAAAAATTTTTTTTTCTAAATCTTTAATATCTTGAAGTTGATTTTCTTTAAATAAATTTTCCTCATCTAAATATTTTTTAACTTGAGTATTTAATTTATTAGGATCTAATATTACTTCTTTCCAATCTTTTTGTTTAACCCATGAATAATTATCGATTAATTCTTCATTATGAATTTTTATTGTATTTAAAATTTTATTTATCTTTGGCACGGAAGTATTCATTCAAATCTATATTGCTAAAATTTAAAATTTATATATTGATATACATTAATGGTCATTAAAGATTTTTTAGAAGTAATAAAATATTTTTTTATTAAAAATAAATTAATAGGTTTTATTTTATTATTTCCTATAATCATTGTGATTTTACTTCTTACAATATGAATAAAAAAAAAATTATTATTCTTTCAGTAGTTTTTTTAAGCTTAGCATTTTTGATTCTAGATTTTTTAAGTTATCGGGTTGATAAAATTGTAAAAAATTTAATTATTGATCAAGGCAATCAAGTTTTAGGACAACAAGTGTCTATTGGAAAAATTGATACTAGTATATTAGGGTCTTCCATCAAAATTTCTAATATTGAAATCAAAAATTTAGATGGGTTTAAAAATAAAAATATTATTCAGATTAAAAATATTAATGTAAATTATGAATTAACCAGTCTCTTCAAAGATACCATAGTTATTAAGGATATTAATATTGATGGAGCGACTTTGTATTATGAGGTGTTAATTAATAATAAAGAAGTTAAAGACAATGTTAGCTCATTTAAACCTGCTGTAAAAAATTCTGCTAGTTCATCAAACAAAGAAATTGAGATATCAAAAGAATTAGAAACTAAAAATAAATCTAAGAAAAAAAATAAAGATTTTATAATTAATCAAATTACTATTAACAATAGTAAGGTAAATGCTTTTTCAGAATTTTTAGACATTAATAAAGACATTAACTTAAATAAAATGTCATTTAACAATGTAGGAACTGCGGAAAAATCAACCAAATTCAAAGAAGTTCTGCAAATGGTTTTTGCTAATATTTTATTAAATATTAATAATGAAATTATCCAAGGTGATTTAAAAAATAAGATAAAAGATAAAGTAAAAAACTTAAAAAATAAAATTTCTCCAGAATCTTTAAAAAAATTAGAAAGAACTTTTAGATAAATTTTTTAACTTCATTTAATACCTGATCAACTTTTATCTGGTTCATGGCCATAGAGTTATGTCCTACAGTTTTAAATTTCTCAGGAATAACAGGTAAAATATTTTTAGTGTAGTTTGCATAAGATAGCGGTGTATCACCAAAAAGACCTATAGCTGGAATATTTAAACCAGCACTTAAATGCATGAAGCCAGTATCGTTACCAATATATAATTTGCTAGAGTTAATAATTGGCATAATTTCCTCTATGCTTAAAGAGCATAAAGATTCTATTTTATTTTCTTTCACAGCGTTTATAATTTTATTTGCGATTTGATTTTCGATATCATTGTTTCCGCCAGCTAAATAGAATTTAATATTTTTATTATTAATTCTTTTTATGAGATCAATATAATTTTCTGTTGGCCATTTCTTAGTTGGACCAGAGGACCCAATACCAATAATAATCTGATTATTATTTTTACTATTATTTTGAGGATAAATTATTCTTGTTTGACTAGATAGATTATTATCTTGAAGCCATTTTTTATTTTGTTCTAAAGCATTTAGATAAATATCTACATTTTTTTTTAATATTCCATATTTATAAATATTTTTAATACCTGATAGTTTAGCTAGTAAAAACCAAAATATACTAAAATGCATAATATAAATTTTTAAAAAATTATTTTTTTTTATAAATTTTAATAATTTAAAAAAATTATTAATTTTTGAATTTGTTATTTCTAATATTTCATCTTCTAAATAAACAATTTGATTAACCGATGGGTCGTATTTTAATATTTGCTTTGCTGATGTTCTTTTTTTAGTGATTAATGTAAATTCAAAATCTTTATTATGCTCTTTAATTTGCTGAATATAAGGAAGAAACATACATAAATCTCCAACGCCAGGTCTTGTTTGAATTATTAGTCCTTTATTCATTAATTTTTATAGATGATCGTTTGTTGATATTTATTTTAAATTATTGTTTTTTTATAGATAATATCTAAAACCTAAGTAATTAAAAAAATAAATCATGGAAAAAGCAGTCTATTCAGCAGTTTTAACTCCTTTTAACAAGGATCTATCAATAGATAAAAAATTATTTATTTCTCATTGCGAATTTTTACTAAAAAATAATATATCTTTAGCCCCATTGGGAACAACTGGAGAAGCAAATTCAGTTTCTGTATCTGAAAAAATAGATTTAATTAAAACAATAAGCAGTAGTGATTTGCCAAAAGAAAAAATAATTATAGGAACTGGCAATACTTCTTTTGTAGATGCGGCCTTACTCACTAAAACTGCAGTAGAAAATAAAATTTATTCTGTTTTATTGCTGCCACCATTTTATTATAAAAATGTTTCAGACGAGGGTGTTTATCAATATTACAAACAAATTATCAATACAGTTAAATCAAAAAACCTTCGTGTTTTTTTATATAATATTCCGCAGGTTAGTGGCGTTACTATTTCCATAGATCTAGTAAATAGACTTAAAAAAGAATTTTCAGACACTATTACAGGAATAAAAGACAGTTCAGGTAATTTCGAAAATACTAAAAAATATAAGGAAATAAAAAATTTTATCGTTTATCCAGGTAGTGAAAAATTTCTATATGATGGACTGCATATTGGCTGCTCAGGATGCATTAGTGCAACTACCAATGTAAATATTGAAGCTACAAAATTAATAAATTCTTTTGATAAATCAGATGGGGAATCAATTAATAAAAAAATAAAAGCTGTTAGAGATGTTTTTGAAAAATATCCAGTTATTGCTGCTTTAAAAGCTACTAAAATTAAAGAAGATAGCAATTGGTCTAATATTAGACCACCGTTGGTTGCCTTGAGTGATCAACAAAAATCTAATTTAGCAAAAGATCTAAAAGATATAAATTTTTCATAGATAATTAATTATCTATTATTTTTTCATTTTAATGTTAGTTATAATTTATCCTTATTTGACATAATATTTTTGTTTATTAGTGATGAAAACCAAGAAAAAGAATAAAAAAAAGTCATTTAAAAGAATCAAAAGAATTATTAAAAAAAAAGTAGTCAAAAAAAAAATATTTAAAAAAAGACAAACAAAAAAAAATAAGCCTTCTTTAAAAAAAAAGATTAAAAAGAAAATTAAATTAAAAAAAGAAATCAAAAGATCTTTTCGAAAAAAAAATATTCTTAAAAAAAAAATAAAAAAATTAAATAAGAAAAAAAATAGTAAAAAAATCTATATAAAAAAATATAAGACTAAAATTAAGAAAATTAAGAAATCTTTAAAGAAAAAGATTAAAACTAAGAAAAAAAAATTAAAGATTATAAAAATATCTAAATATAAAAATAATTTTTTAGATAAATTTAGTAGCTATATTAAAGATCGGTTTGTTAATTTTTTTGGCTTAAAATCATATTTTCACAATAAGATTATTTCTTGGAAAGAAAATAGAAGTAAAAAACAAATAAAGCTTCTTAAGCAACAAGCTATTCAAAAAAAACGTGAACTTGAATTATTAAAAAAACAAAATTTACGTGAAATTAATGAACTTAAAAAACAGAAATTTCAATTTAATAAACAATTACTAAAATCAAAAAAAATAGAACTTCGTAATTTAGAGAGGGAACAAAAAGCTTTAGAAAAAAGAATTATTCTTGAACAAAGAGCACTTGAAAGAAAATTAATTTTACAACTTAAGGACCACAAAAGACAAGAAAAAGAAAAAATATATCAATTAAGAAGCCAGCTAAGAGTTGTTGAAGATCGTCTAAAAATTTTTAGAGAAAAAATACAAGAAATAAAACTTAAAAAAAGAGAGGCCAAATTAGCCGAACTTGAAATTCAAAGAAGAACGAGAGAAGAAGCTAGGGCAATTTTAGATGCACAAAAAAGAGAGAATGAAGTTAAACAACAGGTCGTTGATCGATTAGAAAAGTATTCTAGAAATATGAAATCTATTGTATTCCAGGTTAACAAAAGATACTTAACAAAAAAAAGAGCTCCCTTAACTTTTATTGATAATATTGCTGAAAATGGTGAGTGTTTTATAAAGAATCAAGACACTCCTGATAATGATTATTTATTTTTACTTTATATTAAAGGAGAGAATCCATCAGAGCGTTTAATGAATGATATTTCATTAGAGGATAAAACAGATTCTACTGAAACTAAAATATTTAATCCAAAAAATGTTTTTGAAGCTTCAGATTATATGATTGATCGTTTAGCATTATTATTTGAGAGAGAAAGAAAAGATCTAAAAAAAGCTAGTTAATTTTGAAAATTTAATGAAAAATTTTTTTTCAGGTTTAAGTAATGAGAGTAAAGGTTTTATTTTTGGTTTGATTGGGATAATTATTTTTTCTATTACACCAACAGCTACCAAGATTGCATTAGGGGCTAACAACAGTCAGCTTTCTCCAGAATTTATTACTTTTGGCAGATCATCACTTGCTGGAATACTTGCCCTTCTTTATTTATTTTTTCTAAAAAAAAAAATACCGAAATTAAAATATTTATTTAATTTTTCTATAATTGCTCTGTGTATAACAGTTGCATTCCCATTAGCTCTTTCCTTAGGTTTAATTTACTCCACATCAATTCATGCTGGAGTCATTTTAGCTTTTTTGCCACTAGCTACAGCAATTTTTGCTTCATTTTATTTTAAACAAAAAGCATCATTGGGATTTTGGCTTTGTGCTTTTATTGGCTGTATCTTAATTATTATTTATATTCTAATTCACAGTCATGATGAGAATAAAAAATTAGAATTGTCATATTCTGATATTTTATTTTGTATTGCAGTAATTGTTGCGGCTATTGGTTATAATTTTGGAGCTAAGCTTGACTAAAATTATGGTTTCAGCAGATGTTATTTCATGGGCGCTTGTTCTTGCTTTGCCATTCCACTTTGGTTTAGCAATTTACTATTTTCCAAAAAATGAAATTAATATTATTTCATGGCTTGGATTTTTATATGTTGCGATGTTTTCACAATGGATAGGATTTTTTGCTTGGTATAAAGGATTAGATTTAGGTGGAGCAGTTCGTGTAAGTCAGATTCAGTTGCTAATGCCTTTCTTCACTTTTGCCTTTTCAATTTATTTACTGGGAGAAACATTAGATTTTCTTACAATTATTTTTTCAGTTGCAATTATTTTTCTAATTTATCTTTCAAGAAAAATGACGATTACTAAAAAGTAATTTAATTTATTTTCAAAGATACTTTTCCAAGACCTTTAATGCTGCCAGAAAAAAGATCTCCTTTTTTAATAGGAATTATAGGAGTTGAGGAACCAGTTGTTACCCAGAAATCAAAACTTAATATCATATTATTTTTTCTTATTTCATTTAGCAGCCAAATTAATGAATTAATTGGGTTGCCAAGTACAATTTTTGTATTTCCAGGATAATCTTTTTTAGCAGTTTTATTTGTTAAAACTGTTGGAATAGATGTAATTTTTTTTAGACTATATTTTTTTAATTTTCCTGCAACAAATGCAACATTTAATCCAAAATCTGAAATCATTCTTCCAAGACAATCAATTGCTTTTAATTTTTGTCTAAAGCCAACAACCTCTATTGCAGGTGCTATTCCTATAATGAATTTGCTGACATTTGATTTAGTAATTTTTTTATTAAAATTAAAAACTTCATTTTTAATTTTAAAAGCAACTTCAAGTTCAGCTCCTATTAGGTTTTTTTGAAAAGGCATTTTTCCATTATTTTTGTATGTGCTTTCTTCGTATAAATAAGAAAAAAAAGGTTTTTTAGCTTTTAATTTCTTCCACATACTTTTATTTGTCGCTCCAGCTTTAAAACCTATAGGATTCCATAACAACTCCATTTCGGCATGCCTACAAACTTGTGCAGCGATATTAGGATTGTTGATTAAAGATTTTGAGATTTTTGGTAAAAATTTTCCCTTAAATCTGGCTTCGGCTATTTTATCTCCTAAAATTTTAATTTTATTACTCAACATAATTACCTTTGTTTAAGAACCACAGGGCTTTGCGGTCCCATTAAATAATCAGGTAGCGCTGTAGAAATTTTTGGGAAGTAAGTAATAATTCCAAGAAATATAACTAAGATTGTCATCCAAGGTAGAGCCCCTTTTAATACTTCAACAATAGTCATCCCGGTAATTCCACTGGTCACAAATAAATTAAGTCCTACAGGAGGAGTCACCATTCCAATCTCCATATTTACGACCATAATAATTCCAAGATGAATTGGATCAATTCCAAGCTTAATTGCTATTGGAAAAAATATTGGAGTTAAAATTAATAAAATTGCTGTAGGCTCCATAAAGTCACCAGCAATAATTAAAATAATATTTACGATAATTAAAAACATTATAGGTGAAAGACCAGAGCTTAATATTTGTTCAGAAATCATTTGTGGTATTCTTTCAGTTGTCAAAACGTGAGCAAATAAAATAGCATTTGCAATGATAAACATTAACATCACCGTTGTTTTGGAGGCATCAACAAAAACGTGTGGCAAGTCTTTAATAGTGATATCTTTATATACAAATATAGAAACTAGCACGGCATAAATAGCTGCAACAGCAGCAGCCTCTGTTGGAGTAAAAACTCCTCCATAGATTCCACCCATAATAATTACTAAAAGAAGAAAACCAGGAATAGCATCTTTTGCGCTAACAACTATTTCTTTGAAATTTGCTTTTTGAGATGCAGGCAGACCAGTTTTTCTTGCGTAAATATAAATGGCTGTCATCATAATAATTGCAAGTAGTAAACCTGGGACAATTCCAGCTAAAAATATTCTACCAACAGATTGTTCTGTGACTGCGCAATAAACAACCATCACAATAGATGGAGGAATTAAAATTCCAAGTGTTCCAGCATTACATAAGATTCCTGCTGCAAATTTTTTAGGATAGCCGGCATTAACCATTCCTGCGATCATAATTGTTCCAACGGCAACAACTGTTGCAGGAGATGATCCAGAAACTGCTGCAAAAAAAGTGCAAGCAAGAACAGAAGCAATTGCAAGACCACCTCTGATATGTCCAACACATGCTACAGCAAATCTAATTAATCTTTTTGCAACACCACCAGTTGACATTAAAGTTCCACCTAAAATAAAGAATGGAATAGCCATTAAGGTGTAATGTTCTGATGTTTCAAATAATTTTAATGAAAGAGATGCTAAAGAATCGTTACCAAAGAAGAATATTGCAAGCATGCTCGATAGGCCCAAACAAACAGATATAGGCATACCCATAAATAAAAATATAAATAAGGCGGTAAATAAAAAAATTGATGTCATTATTTTTTGTTCTTTTTAGCATTAAAGCTATCGATCGTATCTTTAGCTTCATTTGCAAGGCCTAAAGTGGTTTGTTCACCCTTTACAATTTTAATTAAAGCTTCAGTAAATCTTAATATTATCAAAGCATATCCTATTGGCATGACAACTCTTGGCATCCATTGTGGAAGCCATTTTATATCTTGAGACAGAATTCCTATCGTGTAAATTTTTGACACATAATTGTAACTGCCAATCAAAATAAATATTCCGTATACAATACATAGAATTGCTGCAACTATTGAAATTTGTTTCTTAACTTTATTTGAAAATAAATTTATTAAAGTATCAACACCAATATGTGCGCCAATTTTTATACCCCAAGCAGCTCCTAAAAATATTAACCAAGCAAAAGCAATGACAGTAAATTCCATTGCCCAGTGAATGTTAGATTTTAAAACGTAGCGAACAAAAACGTTAGTAACGTTAACTATAGTCATAGCCGCAAGCAAGAAGGCTATGAAGTACTCTTCAAATTTTGGAAAAATTTTATTCAAGTTTAATCCCCTGCGCAGAATTATATCTGCGCAGGAAATGAAATAAAACTATTTTTTAACTGCAGGCTTTTCAGCTTTAGGTTGAGCTGGTTTGCTAGCAGCTTGTGCAGCTTTAATTAAATCAGCACCGATATCTGCTTCAAATTGTTTATAAACAGGTTGCATAGCTTTTTTCCATTCAGCTAATTGCGCGTCTGTTAATTTTACAATTTTCGCTTTTCCAGCAGCTTCGATTGCTGCTCTTGCTTCATCATTTTTCTGTTTAGCAATTTGGTTATTGAAAACAGTCGCTTCATTCATTGCTTCAGTTAAACCTTTTTTTACATCAGCAGGTAAGCCATTCCACCACTTAGCATTTACTACAACCATGTAATCTAAAATTCCGTGATTTGATTCAATGATTGTTTTTTGAACTTCATGGAATTTTTGAGAGTAAGTATTAGAGAAAGAGTTTTCTTGTCCATCAACTACTCCAGTTTGTAAAGCTTGGTAAACTTCTGCAAATGCCATTTTTTGTCCGTTTGCACCTAGACTTTTCATAATAGCTTCATAAACATCAGATGCTTGGATTCTAAATTTTAAACCTTTAACGTCTTGTGGTAGTCTAAAATCTTTATTAGCAGAAAAATGTCTCATACCATTGCCCCAGTAGTTAAGACCAATTAGACCTTTGTCTTCCATTGATTTTAACAATGCTTTACCCTCTTTGGAGTTTTCAAATCTTAAAGCTGCTTCAGCATCTTTGAATATGAATGGTAAATCAAATACTTGGATTTTTTTTGTATAACGGTCAAATTTTGAAAGAGACGGCGCTATGATTTGAACGTCGTTAAGTAAAAGCGCTTCCATTTCCTTTGCATCACCAAATAATTGTGAGTTAGGAAATACTTGTACTTGTACTTTTCCTGGTAATTTTTTTTCAGCAAGTTCTTTAAATTTTAAAGAAGCTTGTCCTTTTGGTGTATTTTCGGCAACAACGTGACTCAATTTGATAACAATCGGAGTTTGAGCAGTTGCAGAAAAACCAAATAACGAAGTTACAGCAACAAAAGTAATTGCAGTAAATAAGTTAGTTATTTTTTTAAACATTTAGTTATTTTCCTTATTTTGTTAATTTTAAAAGTGGCCCAGTTTATCTAGACCATGAACGTTGACAAGTTTAAATATTCTAGGGTTTGAGTTTAAACTAATTTCTATATATTATTAAAAAACCCTGAATCTAAGCCTAAAAAGCTATTTATTATGAATATAAAGAATAAGAATTTACTAGTTAATAAGTGTTACCTGAATGGAACGTGGGTTAGTTCTAATAAAAAAATTAAAGTTATAAATCCAGCAACTGGAGAGCTGATAGCAGAGGTTCCAGATTTTGGAAAAAAAGAAACAGCAGAGGCAATTGATGCAGCTGAACTTGCATTTAAAACGTGGTCAAAATTTACTGCCCACGAAAGATCTAAGATTTTAAAAAAATGGTATGATTTAGTTATAGATAATCAAGATGATCTAGCAACGATCATGACAGCTGAACAAGGAAAACCTTTGAGTGAAGCAAAAGGTGAAATTATTTATGCTGCAAATTTTATAGAATGGTTTGCTGAAGAAGCAAAAAGAGTTTACGGAGATGTTCTTCCTGATCCAATAAAAGATAAACGCATGATAACTCTTAAACAGCCCATAGGAGTTTGTGCTGCGATTACACCTTGGAATTTTCCAGCGGCAATGATTACAAGAAAATGTGCTCCAGGACTTGCAGCTGGATGTACTTTTGTAATTAAACCTGCAGAACAAACGCCACTTACTGCAATTGCATTTGTAGTTCTTGCCGAACAAGCAGGTTTTCCAAAGGGGGTTATAAATATAATAACGGGTCAGCCAGAAGAAATTGGTAAAGAAATTACTTCAAATCCAAAAGTTAGAAAAATTTCATTTACGGGAAGCACAGCGGTTGGAAGAATTTTAATGCAGCAAAGTGCAAATACAGTGAAAAAACTTTCTTTAGAACTTGGAGGCAATGCTCCATTTATTGTATTTGATGATTGTGATGTTGATGCCGCTGTTGAAGGATTGATGCTTGGAAAATTTAGGAACACAGGGCAAGTATGCGTTTCTCCAAATAGAATCTTATGTTCAAGAAAATATTTACGATAATTTTGTAAAAAAAGTAGTCGAAGTTATAAAAAAATTAAAAATGGGAGATGGTTTAAAAGGCGAAACTCAATTAGGCCCTCTAATTGATGATGCGGCAATTGCAAAAGTTCGAAGAGCATATAAAAGATGCTGTTAGCAAAAGGAGCAACTATTGAACTTGGAGGCAAACGTCATGCACTTGGTGGAAGATTTTATGAAGCAACGGTTCTTGCAAATGTTGATAAATCTATGAAACTTGCAAATGAAGAAACTTTTGGTCCTGTGGCGCCTTTTTTTAAATTTAAAACTGAACAAGAAGTCATTGAACTTGCAAATAATACTGAATTTGGACTTGCTGCATATTTTTTCTCAAAAGATATTGCAAGAATTTGGAGAGTGGCAGAGGCTATTGAAGCTGGAATGATTGGAATTAATACAGGAATTTTTGCAAGTGCCTATATGCCTTTTGGAGGAATTAAACAATCTGGAATTGGTAGAGAAGGCGCAAAATATGGAATGGAAGAATATTTAGAATTAAAAACATTATCATTTGGAAATATAAAATAGTTATATGAGCGAAGTATTTAATATTCCATCAGAAAAAGTTAAAGATTTTTTAAATAATAATTCAAACAGCGTTGTTCTTAGACGTTCAGAACCGAAGAGGAGTGGAATAGTATTGGAAAACCTGATGCAGAAGCTTTAAATTCTAAAACATTTTTTATCTCTCTTTTAATAGGGCCCGATCGACAAAAAAATGAAAATTTTGTTAAAGAATTTCTTGATAAAAAAGTTCCAAAAAAAGATAATATTTTAGTTATTTGCAGATCAGGAGTTAGATCAATGGCTGCTGCAAAATTATTACAACAACAGGGTTATAAAAATTTAATTAATATTTCAGATGGTTTTGAAGGCAATCCTGCAACAGGAGAGGGTTGGAAAAAATCTAATCTGCCTGTAAAATAATCTTAAATATAATATTTGTTGATATTTAAAGAGATTCTAGAGATTGTACTTCTGACTTTAAGTGCTAAACTTTAAGCTTAATTAAATAAAAATAAGGGGAAAAAATGTTTAAAAAATTGATTATAAAAACTATTGCCAGTGCAATATTTTTACTAAGCGCAACTATTTTAAATGCGCAATCACTTAAAATTGGTGCTCCACAACCAATGACAGGTCCTGATGCGCCATTTGGAGATAAGTTTAAAAAAGCTTATACAATGGCAATAGAGGAAATTAATGCAAAAGGTGGAGTAAATGGAAAAAAACTTGAGTTAGTTCTTCTAGATCATGAAGCTAAAAATCCATTAGCAGCTACAGTAGCTGAAAAATTAATTAATGAAGATAAAGTTTTAATTTTAACGGGTGGACGAGCATCTGGACAAGCTATGGAAATTGCTTCAGTTGCTCAGAGACTAAAAACTCCATATTTAATAGATCATCCATCTGCTGATGCCATTACAACTAAAGGCTTTGATTGGGTTTTTCGTCAAAATCCAACAGGCTCAATCTATCCAGAGGCATTTCATAAATTTTTAAATGAAGTTCCAGGAGCAATGCCAAATTCTGTAGCAGTCGTTTATGATAATAGTTTATTTGGAAAAACAATTGGTACAGCTGTTATGAACTTTTTAAAAACTAAAAATGTAAAAATTGTTAATGATGAAGCTTATCCAGTAAATAATCTTGATTTTAAACCAATCATGACAAAAGTAAAAGCCAACAATCCAGAAATGTTATTGATGGTTGCAGTATCCACTACTGATGCAATCTTAATGACTCGTCATGCTAAAGAAATAGGTATTAATGCAAAAGCATTTGTTGGTTTTGGGGGTGGTTTCGGTGTTGATGATTTTGCTAAACAACTAGGACCTCTTGCTGAAAATGTTTTTTCATCAGCAGCTTGGTCTGGCAACAAAAATAATGCAGCTACAAAGGCATTTTATAAGAAGTTTCAAGAAAAATATAAAATTTATCCTCACGAGCATGAAACAGAGGGATACGCAGTTATTTATGTAATTGCAGATGCATTGAAAAGAGCAAAATTAACTGGAAATCTAGAAGCTGATCGTGCAGCAATTAAAGAAGCTTTACTAAAAACAGATATTGAAACTGTTTTTGGAAAAACAAAATTTGGTAACTGGACGGGTCCTACAGGAGAGCCTTTTACTAATCAAAATATAAATTCCAAAGATCATTCTGTTTTAGCTCAATGGAAAAAAGGAGAGTTATTAGACGTATATCCAAAAGCATTTGCTGAAACGGCTTACGTTTTTCCAGACCCAAGTAAAAAATAATACGATCTAATTAATCCCGTCATTTTATCATAAATGACGGGATTAATGTTTATAAAAAAAAGTATTATTAAATGGAAACAATAATCCAGAGTATAGTTAACGGTATTTTAACAGGATCATTATATGCAATGATTGCTGTTGGGCTAACAGTTATCTTTGGAGTTATGCGCATTATAAATATGTCCCATGGTGAATTTGTAATGATGGGAATGTTCGGAACATATTGGAGTTATACTCTATTAGGAATTGACCCTTTCATATCTCTTATACTTTGGATACCTTTAACTTTTATTTTTGGTTTTTATTTACATAAATTAATTCTAGCAAGAATTATTCCTACAGGAGAATTAAATAGCTTACTATTTACTGCCGGTTTGTCTTTAATGATTGCAAACCTTGCTCTACTTTTTTTTTCGGGTAATTATAGAAATATTAACTTAGTTTATGGTATGTTGCCGATGAGGCCATTTGGTATTGCAATTTCAATACCTCTTGCAATTGGATTTGTATTAACTTTATTAATTTCCGCTTTATTATATTTATTTTTATCAAGAACAAATACTGGTTTAGCTATTCGTGCGACTGCGCAAAATCAGAACGCTGCTGCATTGATGGGTGTTAATATTAACAAAATAAATAGCTTAACTTTTGGACTTGGAACTTGTTTAGCAGGCGCAGCAGGAGTTTTGCTTGCTCCTTCATTATACCTTTACCCAACTGTTGGAGAAATATTAGTTGTTAAATGTTTTGTAATTACAGTTTTAGGTGGATTAGGCAGTGTTCCAGGAGCAATTGCTGGAGGAATATTACTTGGATTAGTTGAGTCTCTTGGTTCAGTATATATTTCTGTAGCTTATAAAGACACTATAGGTTTTGTTATTTTTTTATTGGTACTTTTATTTAGACCATCAGGTTTATTTGGGATAGGAAAATCATGACATATAATAGGATTTTTCCTATATCTCTAATTCTATTACTTTTATTAGCTCCAATAATTATTAATTATCCTTTTTTTCATCATATTTTTATTATGATACTTTTTTCAACTATTATTGGTCTGGCTTGGAATTTGCTAGGAGGATATGCGGGACAAGTATCTTTTGGCCATTCTGCTTTCTTAGGAATTGGAGCATATACAACTATGATTTTACATTTAAAATTGGGATATTCTCCGTGGTTTGGATTAATAGTAGGCGGTATTTTCGCTGTGATTATTGCAATACCTATAGGTCTATTATGTTTTAGATTACGAGGCCCTTATTTTTCTTTATCAACTTTAGCAGTTGCTGAAATTTTAAGACTGATTGCTTTAAATTGGGAAAATTTAACCTCAGGTCCACAAGGTCTATTAATTACTTTTTTACCAAAAATAGAAATTTTAGGTTATGAAATTGACTGGGAAAAAAAAATTTTCTTTTATTATATTATTGCAATTATCGTCTCTTTTGGAATGGCTTTAACATATTTTATTTCTAATTCGAGATTAGGGGCATATTTGATTGCAATTAAAGAAGATATTGATAGTGCCGAAGCCGTAGGCATTAATACTGTTTATACAAGAGTTGTTGCGTTAGCACTCTCTGCTTTGCTGGTTGGTTTGGCTGGAGGATTTTATGCTCTTTATTTTAGATACATTGATCCTGATGCGGTATTTTCTATAGCATTATCAGTTGAAATGGTTTTTATAGCAATAGTTGGTGGAATTGCAACCACAGGAGGTCCAATAGTTGGGGCAATTGTTTTAGTTATAATTTCTGAATTTTTTAGAACAAAGTTTCATGTAGGTCACTTAATTTTTTACGGCTTATTTATGATGATAGTCATAAGGTATTTGCCTGAGGGTATTTGGGGTAGACTAATTAAAATCTTAAATAGAAAAAGAGCATAATGTCATTATTACAAGTAAATAACTTAACAAAAAATTTTGGTGGTTTACAAGCTGTAGGAAATATTAGTTTCTCACTTCAACAGGGAGAAATTTTAGGTTTAATCGGTCCAAATGGCGCAGGAAAAACAACTGCATTTAATTTAATAACTGGTTTTATTGAAGCATCTGCAGGAAATGTATTATTTAATAAAGTTAATATTACTGGTTTATCACCTTATAAAATTGTTAAACTTGGGATCGCTAGAACTTTTCAAATTGTAAAGCCATTTCTAAATTTATCAGTATTAGAAAATGTAGTCCTTGCTGCATTTTTACACCAGCCAAATAGAAACAAAGCAACTCAAGAAGCAAAAATAATTTTAGAGTTTGTTGGTTTAAAAGATAAATTTGATAGTTTTGCATCAGATCTAACATTGGGCCAACAAAAAAAATTAGAGATTGCTCGTTGTCTTGCAACTAAGCCAAAAGTTTTATTTTTAGACGAGCCAATGGGTGGACTTAATCCTTCAGAAGTTGAGCAGGCTTGTGATTTAGTATAAAATTTTAAAAAAAGATGGAATTTCTATAATTTTAGTTGAACATCATATGCGTGCTATTATGAAAATTTCAGATCGCATTATTGTTTTGCAACAAGGTCTAAAAATTGCAGAGGACATACCAACGAATATTGTAAAAAATGAAACGGTTATCAAAGCTTATTTGGGGGGTACAAGTTAATGCTCAAAGTTGATCATTTGCAGGTGTTTTACGGAAATTCACAAGCTTTGTGGGATGTGTCTTTTGAGGTACCCAAAGGAGAGATCGTTGCTTTGATTGGGAGTAATGGAGTTGGAAAAACCACAACACTAAAAACTATTTCAGGTCTTATAAAAGCAAAATCAGGAACGATTACATTAGATGGAAAAAATATTGAAAATTCTTCATCGATGGAAAATGTAAAAAATGGTTTAGTTTTAGTACCTGAAGGTAGACGTTTATTTCCAGAAATGACAGTATTAGAAAATTTATACATGGGCGCTTATTTAACCAACAAAAAAGATCGAAATGATCTTTTAGAAAATGTTTATGAATTATTTCCAAAAATTAAAGAGAGGAATTCACAACTTGCTGGAACTTTATCAGGTGGTGAACAGCAAATGGTCGCAATAGGGAGAGGTTTAATGGCAAATCCAAGAATTTTAATGCTGGATGAGCCTTCTTTAGGTCTAGCACCTTTGATTGTTGATCAGGTTTTTAAAACCATTAAAAATATTAATAAAAAAGGTATTACTATTTTATTAGTTGAACAAAATACTAGCAATACATTGAAAATTTCTAATCGCGGGTATGTGATTGAGTCAGGAAGAACGATTATTTTTGGAACAGGAAAAGAATTATTAAACAATGAAATGGTAAAAAAATCTTATTTGGGAATAGGATAAATAAATTATTTTTATTAAATTTGTCATTGAAGGTCAATTATTAAGAAAAAGATTTATAAAAATTAAACAAACCGAATTTTTTAATTAATTAAAATCTAAATGTTTTTATTTTTTTAGAATCTAAATAAAATTTTATAACTTCATTTATTTGATGAATTTTTTCATTCATTTCATGAATAGTATCGATAGTTAAAATATGATTATTTAAATTCACAGTATATCGGATCATATTGCCTAAGAATTCTTTACCAATTACTTTTGCAAAAAATTCTTGAAGTAAATTTTCTTTATTATTAATATTTAAATATATATTTTGAGGTCTTAACAAAATCTTACAATTTCCTATTTCAGAATTTATTATATTTTTTATAACTAAGCCTCTATCACTTTTAAAATAGTTTCCATTAGCATCTTTAAAAACTGAACCTTCAATTACATTGGTTGTTCCTAAAAAATTTGCAACAAATAAATTTTTAGGATTATCATAAAGATCAATAGGTCTACCGACTTGTTGGACGACTCCTTTATTAAATACCGCAATTGTATCTGACATTGAGTTAGCTTCTTCTTGATCATGAGTTACAAAAATAATTGTAATTCCAAGTTTTTGATGCATTTTTAATAATTCTTCTCTCATCTCAATCCTTAATTTTGCATCTAAATTTGATAACGGCTCATCAAGTAATAGAACTTTTGGATTTATTACTAAAGTTCTAGCAAGAGCAACTCGTTGCTGTTGACCCCCAGATAATTGATACGGATATTTTTCACTGAAATCTAAAAGATCAACTAATTCTAAAATGTTATTTACTTTTTGATTAATTTCATTTTTTGAAAGTTTTTTTTCTTCAAGACCAAAGCTTATATTTTTAAAGACTGACATGTGAGGCCACAATGCATAATTTTGAAAAACCATTCCTACATTTCTTTCCCAAGGACTAAGATTTGATATTTCTTTACCCTCAATAAAAACCTCTCCTGATTGTGATTTTTCAAAACCAGCAATTAATCTAAGCAAAGTAGTTTTTCCACATCCAGAGGGTCCCAAGAAAGTGAAAAAATCTTTTTCTTTAATTTCAATATTAACATTTTTCAGAATATGATTATTGCCAAAAAAAAGATTAATATTTTTTATCTCTACAATATTTGTCATAAATTAATTTTGTTATCTAAGTTTTTATTTTTATATCTTCTTTCAATAATAAATTGTGTAGCAAAAGT
>CBDDYR010000003.1:0-184581 GCA_965235635.1 Fontibacterium meridianamericanum (SeqCode) | reverse complement strand
CATAAATAGACTCTTCTGCCATCAAACCAACTTGTGAATCTAAAGCTTCTTTTTCATCCGCCTCTTCACTTAAAATTTTAGCAACTTTATCTTTAAAATCTTTATTGCTTTGAATCATATTTGCACGTTCTAATAATTTCTCACCCCCTAGCTGCTTATAACCTTCAAAGTTTTTTGCATAGTTTGGGCTCATGATCACGGGATGTTTATTATTCTTAATGCTTCGAATAACTTTAGGACTTTTCTTTAACTCTTCTTTCAACTGTGCATAAGGCATATTTAAATAAATACTTGGGTCACTCTTTAAATCAAAGCACTGCGGCCAGTTGTATTTAGGATGAAAGCAAACAAAAGTGACAACAAACGGTCGAGCCTTTCCATAAAAATATTCATTCACACAAAATACTTTTTCTTTCTCAACAATACTATTCACCTCGGTCTTGCTTGTGGTCATTAAACTTGCCTTCCAAACAGAGGGAGCTTTATCTTTAATTATTTTTGCAATCTCAACCGTTGCCATCACATCCGATAAAGCAGTGTGTGCCTGATCATGCTTAATGCCATTCATCTCGGTCAACTCATCTAATTTAAAAACAGCATTCCCTTTATCGCTCATAGGAGTTTTGATGCAGTCTGGGTAATACAAGTGTGCGGTGCGAATGAGTCCTAAAATATCTCCACGTTTATTTCCACTGTACTGTGTCAGATAAGGTTCATTTAAAGTTTTAAATAAGCTTTTGCGCAAAAATTCTTCATCAAAAGATATGGAATTATATCCAACAAAAACTGCAGGCGACCATTTAGAAAATTGCTCATGCATTTGCGAGATCATTCCATAATGAGATAAATTTGTTTTACGAAGAATTTGTGGTGTCGTATTATTTACAATTAATGCATAAGGCTCTGGCACAAGACCTGGCTTTAAGGAGCAGCGAATATTTAAAGGATCTGCTAAAACTTGAAAATCATCATTTACTAAAATAGCCCCAACTTCAATAATCTGATCCCAAGAACTGGATCGACCTGAAGTTTCAAAATCATAAAATACGTAGTTCATTTAGTAATCTCATCTTTAGATTCTAATTGTTGAATCTTTTCAGCTCGACTTTGAATTTTATCTGCAGAAACTTTAATGCCTCTAAACTGCTCACTAACCTGATTAAATCTATTCTCAACATCAGCAACACGTTCAGCTAATCTTCCAATATCTTTACCAATAACTCCTAATTCCTTAATAACCACTTGGGTTTTCTTGCTCATTTCAGAGTCTTTTAAAAACATGCGAAGTGTATTGAGCAATCCCCAAAGTAAACTTGGCGAGACAATTAAAACGTTCTTTTCCAAACCTTTTACAATTAAATTACTATCGCTGATCTCACGATAAACTGCCTCTGATCGTATAAACATAATGGCATGAGGAGTCGTCTCACCACTAATAATATAATCATTTGAGATCTTCTTAATGTTATTTACAACATCGTCTTCAAATAATTTCTTATACTTTTTAATCTCCTCTTCTGTTTTAGCTAAGCGAAGATATTTATAATTATCTAAAACAAACTTTGAATCGATTCCAATCTTCTGCGAATTTTCACCTAAATCAATTAAGCAATCCACTCGCTTGTTATTACTTAAAGTGTGTTGAAATTTTAAATACTGCGATGGTAGTCGATCTCTTAATAATTTCTCAAGTTCCATCTCTGAAAAAGCTCCACGTTCTTGCCGATCATTCAACATCCCTTCAAAACTTTTAAAGGTATTATCAATTGAAGCTTGTGTGCTTGAAATATTTTTAGTTGCTTCTTCTACTTTAGAAAAACGAACAATTAAATCTGCAAGCTGTGAACTTAATAAATTATTATCACCCACATTTTTGCCTTTAAAAAAATTATAAGCAACAAATGCAACAACAATCACACAGGTAATAATAATTACTATTTCAGTCATAAAAATTTAGGGAAAATATTACAGAGAGATTAAGGACACTCACTAAATACAGCTTCCCATTACAAAGTTCGCTTTATTAGTAAGTGTCACTTTAATCTGATTCTTAAATTCCTCAATAATAAACTGGAAACTTTTCTTCTTTTCGCCAACCCTGTGTGGTTCCTAAGTTTTCCTTTATTAATTGGTTCAAAAGGATTGCACCAATAAACATATCGACTGTAATCTTTTCTATAAGGCTCTGTTTTAAAGATAAAAGGTTCTTTTTTCTTTACTTCAACTTTCTTAACAAATTGTTCCTCAATTACTTTAGTCTCTGGAATAATTTCTTTTTCCAAAACAATTTTAGGCTCATCAAATGAATTAATAAAACTCTGAAGCTTTTCTATTTCTTCTTTATTTTTTAAAAATTTAAGTTGAAGCTTTACAATCGTCAATCATCCTTTTTTCTAAGTCTTTGATTTTACGATCTAATATTGGCTTCGTTTCGCCTAAATAACAGTCTTTATAATAGTCATTCTTATTAGAAAACGACTTGGAAAGCCTTTTTTCTCTCTCATTAAAATATAATTTTTTCATAAATCTCCTTAATGTATTTTTTTATTATTATTCCAATTTTTTCTTGCAAAATAAATCTCAAGTCAACTTATTGCGAGCAATCACTAATCTGACATACATCGTATTAAGTTTAATATTTGCATTTTCTTCCTTACAATCTCTTCTAAATGAAAGACCTTGCAGTTCTGGAACTTGATCAAGCTCCTTTGCAACGCTTTCAAAATCAGGTCGTTTTAATAAAATTGCAGAAAGTTCATTGGTACTGCTTTTTAATTGTTGCATCATGTCTTGATTATAAAGACCTGTTTCAACCACAGAAAATCTTCTAATTTTCCAACTCATCGCAATAATCTGCATGCAGTCTTCAACTTCAAGAATATTCGAAGGCTCTAACATTTTAATGTAAGACTCTTTCATCTCTTGAAACTCTTTAACATCTTCGCCAATAATTAAATGTTTTCTGGAGTCAAGGCCGTGTTTTAATGCGTTTCGACAAGATCTAAATTTGCCACTTGCAGTTTTAGGTCCTGTGCTTTTTTTAGCATTCTCTCTATTTGCATTAATTCTTTTAATAGAGGTTGTTTTAACTTCACTATTTATTTTACTCATGATTTTCTCCGGTAATTTATTTTTGGAGATAATCGATTATTTAATATTTCTTTGCAATTGCGCCGCAACCTGTGGCGCAGGTAAAATTTCACTAAATGCTTTTTCAATTTTATCAGGATAGAGCTTCATCTTTTTAGCATACATATCTCGAATGGCTCTAAAAACATCAGAATTTGTATTAATTTTAAGTTTAGAACGTTTGATTAAAAATTCTTTAAAAGTTGAAAAATTAGCTCTTACAATATAGTGAATTTCTTTTTCAAACTTATTAGGCTTTATAATTCTGACCATCATTATTGATTTCTTAAAAATCCGCCAGCTTTAATAAATTCAAGTTCATATTTAATTTGAGCGCAAATTAAGATTTGATCATAGGTTGTTTTAGGATTTACTTTTTTTTTATATAAAACTTCACATGCCTCTTGCCAGCTATATTTAAGTTCTTTTGCAAGCTTGATAACCCCTCGCCAGCCTAAATACTCTTTTGACATAATTGATTAATTAAAATTATTTAAAATTATTTTTAATATCAATTATTTAAAATTAACTAATATATTCAAATTTTTCTCAATGATGCTTATAATTAACCCAAAAAAGAATGGTATCAAGTTCAAAAAAGAATTATTTGAGAGTGTAAAATGAAAAAAATAATAACAATAGGAACCCTCCTATTTGCTTTCTTAATTCATCAGCTTTTGCTGAAATGAATAAAGATGAAAAAAGAACAGTAACTAAAGCTGAATATATAAAACATGCTGAAGAAATGTTCACACGAATGGATGCAAATAAAGATGGTAAACTTACTCCAGAGGAACGAAAGGCATATTGGCAAGCTCGAAAATTAGAACATCAACAACAAAAAGATCTTAAAAAAGAACCAAAGAAAAGTTAATTAACAAAATATAATGGGCCTACCCCCTAGGCCCATTATTAATTTAAAAGTTTATTGAAGTAGCAATCTGTAAAAGCCCATAATAACAATATTTAACAAATAAAACCCCCTTCTCATACACAGGCTTCAAAGCCAGGTCCCAGAATAATGGGTTCAGAAATTTATTTTTAAAATAAATCTATTTCTGCATACAATGTATATGTTTCATCTCTGGTAGAGCCATTATGCTCGTGGCGACAAGGACCTTCAAGGCAAGCTTCAAGCAAGAAATCATTATTCATTGAGCAGTCATTAAGTCCATAATTGTTCGCTCCAGTATTTAACCATTCTACACCATCTAAATAGGTTTGTCAAGAACTATTTTCAAGCAGGGCCTCAGGGCCCTGCTTGACAGGTGCCATGTGAAGCGCATATATATAGGGGCTCGTCCTATGTATATATACTCGTGCGTCCGATAATACTGCTACCAGTTCCTCGTCTGCTTACACCGACTAGACATCATTTCATTAGTTCGGTTTTTATACAATCATTTGTCAAAGCAAAATTAGCTTTCACTGCATTTTTTTTTGCACTGGCAGTAACAGCCATTACAAGCAATTATTCCGGCTGCACTATAAAATTCCAATAATAGCAACAACGACTAGAAGCTCAATTAAACCGTAAAACCAAAATTATCTTTGGATTTCATTAGTAACATATTCTCCATTTTTATATTGGCTTTGAACTTTAATATTTGCTGCTCCAACCATAATACAGACATAACCAAGTTCAACATCTTGGCATGATGTTGGATTTTCAATAACAGTGCTATAAACATTACTAATATTGACATAAGGATTTTTAAAATTCATCACAGTAAAATGATTAACAAACCCTGATGCTAAAACAGAATTAGAAGCTTTACATAAGTTTGCAGTATCAAAAAAAGTTCCCCAAGTAGTCCAGGTCTTTAGTTTTAATTCATCACCAATAGTACATTTTCCTAAAGAAGCTGAGATAAAATTAACAACTGTTTTATGATTGCTTTTTACTACATTAGCTTTTGCAGCATCGGTAAATCCACTAAATGTAACAAGTCCTATCGCAGCTAAAATACCAATAATTGCTACAACAACTAAAAGTTCAATAAGTGCTGAAAGCTAAGTTATTTTTTTTCAAGGCAAACTTATTACTGTTTGTAACTGATTACTTTGATCACTACATGGAGTCTTAAAACAACTTGTAACTCTAAAACTATTTCCTGTAAGGGATGGAAAAAAACCAGGATTAAAAGAAGTATCAAAAGAACCTCCATTTAAAAAAACAGCACCAATGTTCAAATCTGAACTACTCGATCCTGTATTTCTAACTAGTGTATTATTTAAAGTATAAGAAGTCTTAAAACCTCCCTGATCATTTAACTATAGCTTGTACTGCAGGAATGATTGTTGAGGGATTCAAGGTGGAACATGAAACAGAATCGTTAAAAGTTTTTATAGATCCAATATCGCATCTAGTAAGTGCTCTGTTTTAACAAACTTTACAACAAGATTATAATTATTACTTTGTGCTAGAAACTTTAGCGCTTTCACTAAACCCACTAAATGAAACAACGCCGACTGCCGCTAAAATTCCAATAATTGCAACGACAACTAAAAGTTCGATCAGAGTAAAGGCTTTTTTCGTATAAAACTTCATTTAATCAACAGCTTTTATTACTTTAACATAGACATTATCAGAATTACTGCAGGGAACTTTAAAACAACTCCAAATTCTTACCTCTAACAAATAGGTACTAAAATTTACATAACCTACATCCGCATCATTTGTATAGGAAGTGCTAAGTCTATAGGCTAATTCATTTGGATTATATGGATTTTTAAAACTATTGCCTTCACCAAACCTAAAATAATCTCCTATAGCACCTACAAGACCTCCTGATGAAGTTATTGGACAATTTAAAAAATCTGGATTTCCACTTCCTTGATAATTAAAAATAAAAGCTTTTTGGACTAGTTTTGTATTACATTTTAAAACTTCACTAGATATAAATTTAAACATTAAATTGGCAAGTTAGCTGAAGAAATCTTTGAACACGTAGCAAAAGATAAGTTAAACTATTCCTATTGCTGTTAATATCCCAATTATTGCAACAACAACTAAAAGCTCAATAAGAGTAAAACCTCTTTTTTTATTTAGGGATTGATGATTGTCCATGTGTTATTTGCTCCAGTATTAACTGTAGTCCAACAATTACTTGTTCCAGTGTTAATTGGTGTCCAAATATTAGAAACGCCTGTATTAATAGTTGCCCATTTTGAACTTATATTTGTAATAATGGTTTGATTATTTTTATTCACATAAGTGATAGTGTAATTTCCAACGCTCGGATTCTGAATAGCCATCTGTTTCACTTATACATGGATCTTTGCCTATGATACCTTTTCGATAAATCGTAAGGATTTTTAATATTATTTTTAGTATAAAATAACTCTCGAATATTAACATTCTGGCGGTACTTGATTATTACATTGAAATCATTTGAAGTATTGTAGCACATGTGTTTGTCATACATTTTGAGAACTCATATATTCTAATGAGGTTCCCATATTTGTGACTAAATAATTTTCGGTCATAATCTTTACAGCTTTGCATGATTTGATACAGCTTTTGAATTTGCATTTTCTAAATCGTAAAGCAACAACTCCAATTGCAGCCAAGATACCAATAATTGCGACAACAACTAAAATTTCTATAAGCGTAAAGCCCTTTATTTTTCATGATTTTTTGAAAATTTATAACAAATAAAATATACATTATTTGTTTATAATTTTAAATTAATTAACATGTGTTTTACGAAATATTTATTACTCTATTTATATTAGGTGCAATCTTTGGAAGCTTTGCAAATGTTTGTATCTATAGACTTCCCAAAGGAACAAAGTATTGTAAAAAAAAGTTCACATTGTCCTAATTGTAAAAAAAAAATTAACTGGTTTTATAATATTCCAATATTTTCTTATCTTTATCTTCAAGGTAAATGCTAAGTTCTGTAAAAAAAAAATCCCTATTCAATATTTAATTGTTGAAATAATTTCAGCTTTAAGTTTTCCAATTATTTATTATTTTTTTGGATTTACAATTGAAACGTTATTATTATTATTTTTATTTTTTATTTATTTAATTATTTTTTTTATTGATCTTAAACATTACATCATCCCAAATTCTTTAAATTATATCTATTATCACAAGCATTTTTAAAATCTAGCGGTATATTTGATATATATTTCATTTTACAAATCTGGTACCTCGTCAATAATAGGCGGAATTCTGGGTTACGCAATGATTTGGTTAATAATAAAATTATATAAAAAGTTTAAAAAGATTGATGCGAATGGGATTTGGTGATGCAAAATTATTTTCTGCAATCGGACTTTGGTTTGGCTATCAATCAGTGTTTATTATAATTTTTTTAGCTTCGATCATCGCTTTATTATTTGTTGCTCCAAAATTAATTAAGTGGCATAGATAAAAATGAAAAATGAAATACCTTTTGGACCTTTTATAATAATTGGAAATTTAATTTATATAATATTTATGGATGAAATTTTTAATTTTCTCTCCATGCCTCTATTAGTTACGTCTGCTGATGGCTGTTGTACCGCTTGATATCGCCAACAATTACATTGTCTGTTTTATTAAAATCCTGTTAGCCTGAGTTACATCAGCTGTACCACTAATGCCAATTACTAATTTAGTACCACTAGTTGTACTGCTTTAGACAAAACTCCAGTACCTAAATACTTATCCGGATCCTCTGCGATAGAATTTCCACAAATTGAATTCCTGTTGCTTTTAATATGGCTTTTCCTGATGTACAAATATTTGTTAAAGTAGGAGGTTCATAAATTGGAAAATATACTGATGAGTTCCATTAATTGTAGGTTGTGCTGTTAATTTTTGATAATTTAGTAAGTTAGTGTACCAACCTAAATCACTACTTGATAATGGACAACTGTCTGCGTAGTTGTATTTATGCAGTTTACAACTGTTCCTGTTGAGGATGAACTTGATACGAAATTTGGAAAATCCGTATCTTTAATTCCATATAGTACTATTTTCGCATACCAGAATATTGGTCTTGAATTTTTTGTAGTATCCCCAGTTCCAAAATATAGCCACAGAACTGCCTGAATTATCGTAGCTCCTGTCTCTAATCCTGTATAAATATATCTTCCATTAGTATGTTGATGACTCTGCATCAAATAATTTTACTGTTTGATAACTGATTATTGAATTTCCAGCATTTGTTGCCAAATTAATTCTAGTTACTTTACCCTCTAAATCAGCTGCATAAACCATTGCGCCATAATAATTAGCTCTGCTCGATGTATTTGCTGTTACAACTCCAAGGTCTGAAGGTATAGAATTCACGATAGTGTTTGAGGCATCAGTGATATCAATTTTTTTATAAACGTTGCCATTATTTTCAAGATCCATTAACAAATACTGCAGATCCTAAATTTGGATTACTTCTTCCATTATAACCTGCGCCAAAAACAGCAACCCATTTGTCAATAGATGAGTTTCTAATTCTAATAATTCTTGGTGTAGACCATGACTCTCCCAATTTTGAATAATCTTTAGTAGCAGTCTGAAACTGAACCATAAGCTATATGAGATAACTCCGTTACAGTTCCTGAACTATTCCAAAATTTTACTTTTTTATTTAAATCATCATTTTCAATTGTAAATAAATGGGTTGGAGAATTAGGATTTGTAATATCTAAAGCAAAATAACTATTTCCACCTCTTCCTAAGTCCTGTAAAGAGCAATTGTTCTCCAAGCTCCTTGATAATAAATATCCTTTAACAACTGGTGAACCATCTACTCCATAAATTGCATTGGTAACGTTTGAGGTGCTTGATATGTATCTTAGGTAATTTATTTAACATACTTGGTGGAATAAAACCCCAAAGTTCTTCACCGTTAGATGTATCAAATGCATGTAAAATTCCTGCATTAGATCCTGCTAGTAATAATTTCTTTTCTACTAGCACATACTGCTACCACAAATTACTATTGTGAAATTAATTAATTATTAACGTTCTATAAGTTGCATCATCAAAAATATTATTTGCATAAGCAAGAGTTGCAGAAGGCGGGCCTACAACACTAAATTTGCGAATGATAAATATCAGCTAATTTCCATCTTGTCATCAGTAGTGTTGCCATCAGCTATTTTGATCATAAGTATCAATACCCCTTACAAAATTTATTAATTTATCGACTTCAGCATCAGTGGAAACCAAAGTTGAGTTAAATAAGTTTTTTATTTCACTTCTATTATTAGTGATAAAATTATTTAATCCAGTTGCACTTAAACCTACGGTCCACAAATTACGACTTCCAGCACTTTTATTATTTAACTGCGTTGCAGCATCCCAAATTGCAAACTACCAATCGTTCCATCAGAATTTAACTTATATTTTTTTAAACTACCTTCCCATTGCTGATTTTTTGAATATTTAAAAGTAGCCTGATATAAATAATTATCAGCTGTAAGATCTGTTGTAATTGCTGGAGTTAGTAAAAGTTAAAGAGGATGAGATTGCTTGGCTAATTGCATCTGTTAATGAAGCTAATAACTCTGCCTCATTTGTTGCATAAAGTGGAGTACTAGTACCTCCATTAGTTGCTAGGTCAGTATAATTTTGTGAGCTTGCTCCTAGTGCAAGCCCTACTGCAAATGTTTTTATTGGTGGATATTGAGAATTTAATTGAGCAGCTAAAGTATTAACGCTGCTTGGATAATCCCACTCTCCATCACTTATAACAATTAAATAATTTAACTGACAAGATTGTGCCCCTGAAATTATAGGAGAAGGATATCCTGCTGTTCCTGCAAAATAACTTTTTGCTAAATTTAATGCATCATATAAGATAGGTTCCGCCAGAATAATTTACACTATCGACATCTGTATAAATTGTTGTTCCTCCAGATGAAGATATTGGGACTCTAATTAATCTGCTTCCATCCCATTCCATAAAACCAAAATTAGCTCCAGCAGAAAGATCCGAGCTTGATACAATTTTTTTAATAACGCTTTTAGCAACGTCTAGTCTATTTTTTGCTCCTGAAATTGTGCTATCGCCTTCTCCAGTCCAAACATTGGATAAAGTTAAACTAGTGTCAAACTTAAAAATTCTATTATTTGCATAATCAGCTACATAAATATAATTATTGGTATCTTTGCCTACACCTGCAGGAAAATAGAAAGGCCCTGCATAATTATAAGTATTCCCCACTTTTGTTGAATAAGAATATGAAGAAGTAAATTTTTGAAGCCTCATAATGCTATTGGTATAAATAGTTGTTTGGGTAGGATCAGATGCATAAATATTATCGCTACTATCAAATACAGCGTCAAATGCATTTAAGAATGTCCGGCAGCACGAGATGAGGTGTTGGTTCCTGCTGAAGCAGAAATAGTAATTGGAATTCCTGAAGATAAAGTCCACACAACTATCTGATGGTTATATGGACTTGCAGTTATTAACTTTGTTCCTGCATTATCAAAAGCATGGGTTTTGACAATCGTCAGTGCGAATTACAGAAAGACAATAAACCACGAAATAATTACAGACTATTAAGACTAGAAACAGACACCATTCAAACAAAAACTATAGAAACCAATGAAACGCCAAATAACAAGAAAGTTTTAAAAATGATAAAGAATATCAAATCTAAACTTTGTAAAGAAAGTCCAAAATGAAAATTGTAATTTCTGAAGAAAAATTAAAGAGTTTTTGTGAAAAAATATTAAACCATGAACTTGAATTGTATAAAAAAGAATTGGATAAAATAGATTATTAATTCTATGTTTTGCATATTCAATCACATAAATATTACCGGAACTATCAACAGCAACATCCGCCAGACCTTCTAAAAGTCCCCGATGCCATACTTCCAGAATTATCAAGCATAATCATAATATTTGCAGGAACATCACCTTTGCCTGTTCCTGGAGGCGGTACTTTAGAGTTCACAGGGCTGATTATTAATAAAAAAACAATTATAATTTTTATCATTTTTTCCATTTTTCTCTTTCGGTAAAATATTGTGAAATTTTGTCTTTATGAATTATTGAACTTATTTCTAACTTCTCAAAACTTCCTGTGCGGGTTACACTCGCTAAATAGGTTGCAAGTTCTTTATTATATCTCCAAGAATAATTTCCAATCCATTTTTCTTTATCTGAGCCTAATGTCCTTTTAAAATTTCCATACTTATCTATAGCAATATCCATTAATGCTCGGTCATTAAAATTATGTCTTTCAAATCTAATTTGAACTAACTCATTGTTTAAATAAAAAAAAGTTACCAATGTTCCAAATAACCTTTTATTACTTGGACATAACGACTGAAAAGGAATCATAACATGATATCCTCCTGCTGGATCAGAATAAGATAACGGTGGTGGTTTTAATTTAAAATCTTCTGGACTTGCGCCAAAATTTCTAAATCTAATATCACAAGCAAAAGAGCTTCCTGTAAAAAATAAAAAAAATAAAAAAAAGTAAAAAAAATTTTTTATCAGATTTGAAGCCATTAATAATACATCGAGTGCAGCTGTCGCTGTATTTTCAAAAGCGGTTGTAGTCGACTAGGTTATAGTATCCACAAGCATAAATTTTATAATAAAGACCAGATGCATAAGCAGCTTTTCCATAACTAGCACTTTCAGATGCGCTACCACCAGTTGAACCACTTGAACTAGCTCTAGTTTGAGTGGTAGTTATATAGCTATTACTTGCAGTATCCCATACCGGTACATAAGTTATAAACCAATAAAACTCAAAATTATCGTATTTTGAATCTGTGGAGATTATCTTACTAAATGATTTTACTCCGCCAATTGTACTTCCTTGTTCTGTGCCACTTGTAACTAAATAAATTTTATTTAAAGTTGGCAAATCAGGGAATTTAGAAACCGGACACCAACTAACACCTCCGCCATCGAAAGGTGTGGTGCTACTTGTTGGTAAAGTACTTTTAGTTTTTATCCAGGCTTTTGCTTCGTTAACAGCTGTTTCGGCAACATAAAGAGCTTGCTGATAATCATCTCTTCTATCATTATCTCTAAAATCACTTGAAACTAATGTTACTAAAGTAACTCCCATAATTGACATCACTACTAGTAAGAGAATTGCAAGGACTAAAGCAAAACCTTTCTGCATATTTATTTTTTTTTTAAGTAATTTCTTTTCATATTAATTTTATAGTTTCTTAATATTTCTTGGGTAAATTAATGCTGAGGCAGAATCTCTAAAAAGCTTATCTGATTTTATAATTATGGAGTCTCCAATTGTGAAACTTTGATCTTGAATGGTTTTAAAAATATCACTACCAACCGTTGAAAATAGTACCGAAACTTGCAGATAATATGCATTACTTGGATTTGTCTTCAGAATTTCCGTTGTTATCAAATGCATTAACTCTAAATCCTTCAAGACCAGGTCCTGCAATTGATTGATAATTGTAATAAGTGCTATCAGGATACTGTAAGCTTGAGTCAGAACAATCAGCAGAGTTTACGCATTTTGCTACTCTTTTTTTTAAATATCCATCACTTGCGGCATAAGATACTTTTACTCTTGTTTGTCTATCTTGATCATAAATAATATCTAAAACATCAAAATATTTATTTGTATCGGCAGCATAACTGTCAACATTCCAATAATTATTTTTTAAAATTAATATTTTATTATTTATAGAGGTATAAGGAGATGAAGATACACCTATTGCTGTTAAATATCCTGTATAACCCGCTTGACGAATGTCTTTCGAAATAATTGTAAGACTGTTTCTTATATTTTTACTTACTTGCACTTTTCCAATAATACCCAGGTACGTTCCTGAAAAAATGGTAAATGAAAAATACATGGTTGCAACCAGAGATACGTCGACTATCATCGCAACTAAAACTTCAATGAGAGTTAAGCACCTATTATTTTTTAAAAAATTATTCAATTTTTGAAAATCCTAAAATTCTTTTTTGTTTTCCGCCACCAAAAGTAAAATTAATAGTGGCATTCTTAAAATCATCACTTATTGTTGCAGTTTTTACATCTCCACTTAAACAACGACTTGTTTTGGTATTGGTATCTAAAACATTTTTATAGCTTTGAATCCAAATCTTACGAACATCCGTATAATTGGTATATGTGCAGGTATCAATATTAAGCGCATAGGTTTTAGTTACAAAAGAACTTTTATTTGCAACCAAAGTTTCCATCATCATCTCAGATAAAAAATTAACTTTATTTCTTTCAAGAGCAACGTCGGCTGTCCTAACCGCATAGACCGATAATTGCAGAACTGAAACTATTCCAATTCCTACAATTACAATTGAAACTAAAGACTCAATTAAACTAATGCCCTTATTGTTTCTGCCATGTGTTTGTCGCATAAATATATCTTTCCAAAATAATTGCGGATGTTCTTTTCACATCGATTCTGTAATAAGGATCATTGCCAATAACTTGTACGCAGTTAGATGAGCTATTCTTATCTTTGTGACAAAACTCCTCTGTGCCAGCACGATCAATTGTAAAGTTTTTATCAAAACACATCCCTTTGGCTGCGCTCTTCATTTTAATATTTGAGAAAGTTGAATATAGTTCTGCTGTATGACTTGATGAATAAGTTTCAACTCCGTCCCACTCCGAAGTTGTATCATTGCAAGTTGTTTTGTATTGCTGATATTTATCTGGTCCTCTATATCTAATATTTACAATCAGACCATTGCCATTATTATTATTTAAAAAAATTCCTCCCATTAAATAAGTTCCATTACCTAAATTATTTCCAATTTCATTAACCATTCCAACAATAGACTGCATATCTTTATCCATTTCTCTTTTTACTAACCAATCCTTGACATTTGGAACAGCAACTATAGAGACAATGCCGAGTAATGCGATAACGACTAACAATTCCAATAAGGAAAAAGCTTTAAAACTATTCAACCGCACCAATTATTGCTCCACTTTGCGTTAAAACTTCAATTGATTTTTCCATGGTAATCATTCCATCTTTTTGTGATGTTTGCATTACACTTGGTATTTGATGAACTTTTGCCTCTCTAATTAAATTCTTAATCGGCGGTGTGCAGGTTAAAATTTCAAACGCAGCAACGCGTCCTGATCCATCCTTTTTTTTAATTAACTTTTGCGTAATAATCATTTTCAAAGACTCAGCAATCTGAGCTCTGATCTGTCCTTGCTGTCCTGGTGGAAAAACATCTATAAGTCTATTAATAGTATTGGGAGCGCCACTCGTATGTAAAGTGCCAAGAACTAAATGTCCTGTTTCTGCAGCCGTCAATGCCATAGATATTGTTTCTAAATCTCTCATCTCTCCGACTAGAACTACATCCGGATCCTCACGCAATGCACTTTTTAAAGCTCTAGCAAATGAGGATGTTTGTTTGCCAACTTCACGCTGCGAAATAATAGATTTTTTATCATAATGGATAAATTCAACTGGATCTTCGATAGTGATAATATTTTTAGAACGAAGTTCATTAATTTTTCCTACAATTGCTGCAAGAGTTGTTGATTTTCCAGATCCAGTTGGACCAGTAACTAATACTAATCCCTTATGAGCCTCGACAATCTCGTACATTACTAAAGGTAAATTTAATTCCTCCATAGTCGGAATTTTTGTCACGATACGTCTTAAAACTACAGCTATACCATTTAAGGTTTTAAAAAAATTAGCTCTAAATCTAAAATCAGCTAAATTAATTGCACAATCTAATTCATTATTTTTTTCAAAATTACTAACCTCATCTGCGGTGCAATTCTTTTTTAATAATTCATCTAGATCATTTTTTTTAATGGAAAGCTAATATGGCTGGTCAATATATAAGCTCTTGATGCAATATTAGAACCTTCTCTCAAATGAACATCTGGTCTTGAAAAGAAAAGAGGATTTTCTTTTCTTAGTCAATCATGGTTCTGTCAAATCCTAAAGTTTCTGTAATTTGTTCATCATGTATATTTTTATTAATTATATCTTTATAATAGAGAAATCTAAATAATATGCTATTAAAAATTAGAAATACTAAAAATATATTTTTTTAAATTTTATTTAATAAAAATTAAACATCTATTTTTAACGAGGAATGTCAAAATAACTAGTAATAACTTTGCTTTCTCCTTTAGAATTACCAACATTTGTACTAGCATACATGCTGGTAGGACTTACATCGCACATATTCATAAAGCCAAGATCTGGATTTTGATTACAAGAATAACCGATCATATAACCCTTCATTCTACTATCTCCGGCAACTGCACAACATCTTTCTGGATCGCCCCAAACATTTCTAAATCCATTCCAATAAAAGTGAGCAGTAAATTGAACTTTTAAGTTTGAAGCTCCTGAACTACATTGAAAATTAGAAGTAGATCCATCAGGTCCAGTCTTTAATGTTACATAACCAACTGTTTGACATGAAACAAGTAAAGTTTGCATTTGTCGAACTGCCTGACTGTGATCGAACGTGGCTCTATTTGATTTTGCATTTCCTGAAAAATCATTAAACATAACTACTCCCACAGTGGCCAATATTCCAATTATTGCTACAACAACTAAAAGTTCTATTAAAGTAAAAGCTCTTATTTTCAACTGCACCATCCATCTTTTTCAAAAAGGGCAATAACACCATCTGGATTATCGTGAACTTTATACCATAATGTAAGTTTTCCGTACTGCCCTGATGGACAAACTGTAACATCAAGTCGTAATCTACCATCTACTGTGTCACCCCCTGATCCTGTTCTAATTACAGCAGGAGCAGTTGAATTGTAGGGATTTTTAAAACCTATTTCTAAAAAATAATTTCTAAATGTATCTGCCATTGCAGTTAAATTTGCTACACTACTTGTAGCACTACAATTAATAGTTCCTGCTGATGGACTTAATTGAATATCTCTACCATCTATACTACAGCGTGCTAAAGTATTTTGGATAAATTTAGAGGCCTGAGTCCAATTTGCAATTGTTGCTTTTTTTTTTGCAGAAGCAATAAAATCATTGAAAGCTACCACTCCGATTGCAGTCAAAACTCCTATAATAACCACAACCACTAAAAGCTCTACTAACGTAAATGCTTTTTTCATAAAATTTTATTCAAAATATATATTATCCTGCAAGTCTGGTATTGATTGAGAAAAGCCATCATTTAAAAAAGTATGAATATTTATATATTCTTTTCCGTTGTAACAACATGAAGTGGATATTCCATTCCATTTCCCCCCCCCCAAATTAGCATACACTGGAAGTCCTGTGTAAGGATTTTTCCAACCTTCGTCATCGACATACTGTAAGATTAGTGATCTTAGACTTGCTGCATTATTAGATGAACAATACACAACTAATCGATAATTAATTTTTATTGAAGAAATTCCTGTTTGACATATTGCTATAGTATTTTTTATTAATTTTTACTAATACTGAACTTACTGGTTCATATCTTATAGCATCCACTAAAGTTATTGTAAAACTTACAACTCCAATTGCAGCTAATATTCCTATAATTGCAACAACAACTAATAATTCGATTAATGTGTAAGTCTTATAATTTTTTTCATAATTTATTTTAAGGCCTTAAAGAAATATCTGTTTGCAAATGAAAAGCACTGCTGTCTTTTCCAGTATTTGTAGTAAGTCTACAAGTGTATGCGGGCGTGACTACTCCACAAGATAGAATTAGTTCTACCTTTTTCAGGTCTAAAATTATCATTATTCATACTAAATGCAGTTAAACGTATTATCCCATGGATTAATTGGATTTATCTGATTAATCGCAGCGATGATATGTGGATCGGCTACTCATGACGTGCGAGCAGCTTGCGTTGTCAAAGGTTTTGAGACTTGCATATAAGTATCAAATCACGCCTGTTCAGCCATTTGAAAAACTACTACTTATCAATGCTAATAATTCTGCTAAGGTGGAAAACTCAATGTAAGTTCTTGAGGCTACCCTATCATGCTGTACATAGTTATTGTAAAACTTACAACTCCAATTGCAGCTAATATTCCTAGTAATTGCAACAACAACTAATAAGTTCGATTAATGTGAATGCTTTAGGTTCACTCACAGATATTAATAATTAAGTTTTATTAAACACATTCCTGCCTCACTAGATGTATTTGCTCCTGCAAAATTTATTGGAGAATTTTCTAATCTTTGGGCATAACCGCAGCCACCTGATTTATAACAAGTAGTAACTTGTATAGCCTTCATAATCTATATTTGTAATCCAATCATGTGTCGTGCAATTAAGAAAGTAACACCTTGTATCAATTCCAGAGCCTGTCAATTTATCGATGCTACTAAACTATATCCAACCGCTGCAATTTATTAATTTGGATTAATAATTTTATCCTTTAATAGATTCTTTGAGTGGGCCATTTCCATCAAATAGGTTTAAAAAAAAGATCTGCATCTTTAGTCGGGCACGAAACTGATTTATCTAATACCGAACCTGATTTTAAACGATTACATTTTGTAACTTCTCCTTCAATAAATTTACATACATTTTCATGATTCTTTTTAACTGTGGTGTCTTTGGAATTTGACGTAAATCCTGCAAAATAAATAATAACTGTCGAAGAAAGAATTCCAACAATGATAACAACAATTAAAACTTCAATTAATGTAAATGCTTTAGTACTCATAATTAAAAATTTTATTTTGGTTTGCCTGTTAAGGGATCATAAATGACTTGATTAACTGTATAGGTATTATTAGAAAAATTATAACTACAAGCCCTTCCAGCACATGCAGAATAAACATTTCCGCTAGCATCTGCAGGATTTACTAAAACCCATTTATAACTTGAATTACTCCAACTTTGAGCGACATCTTTTTCCATAACAGCTCCACCATCATAATCACCTGTCATTTTTCCATTCACATCTACTTTTATATAAGCTCCTAAACAATTTTTACTTGGACAATTTGCAGGTACAGAATATGTAGAAAATGAGCCAGAAGGTGAAGTGCTTATAGGTGTTGAAGTTCCCGTTGTTTGAATGCATGAAAACGCGACACTAGCTGATGAAGCTTCTCTGAAATTTTTGTGACCAGGTTGAGTTAATAATTGATGTATTTTTAGTATTATTTTTTTTTGAAAAATAAGCAGTTTCATATGCACCAGTACTCGTTGTATTTATTGTAACTCCTCCAGGTACACAAATATCATTTTGAACGACCTTATCATTTTGATTATATGGATTCTTTAATTTTTGTGTATTTGTGAAATAATTATCTAACTGTGTAACTGTTGGGGGTGAAGAGTTTTTGCAGGAATGATTATCAAAAATTTTATAATCATTATTTAATTTGCATTTTGCAAATTCAGCCTCTGATATCTTGTTAATAGTTTGATAATTATTTTTAGTTGCTAAATCATTACTATTTTCTATATAACTATTATAACCAACCAAGCCAAATGAAGATAAAATCCCAACAATTATAACTGCAACTAATAATTCTATTAATGTAAATGCTTTATTTTTAACCATCACATCCTGTTCTATTATACATATTTAAATTGGTTAGCGTAATTTGGCAGGTTTTTGATGTATGCTTTGCTGTTAAGGTGTAATCAGCTGCTGTCGCAGTTATACAAAAATAATATCTTTGTTCTTTAAGGTTATCAGTTCCACCAAATAAATCTGATGATGATATTACATCAGATATAGTTTGTTGGGGTGCAAACACCTGTCGTTCCTGATGTTTGATAAAAAGTACCATTATTAGATTTATATTCTTGTTGAGCTAATCGCATTGCACCTAAACTATTTTCAGCAGCTTTTTGTGCGGAAAACTCCGTATAACCACTAAATGCAACTATTCCAATTGTAGATAGTATCCCAATTAACGCAACAACCACCAATAATTCAATTAGTGTAAATGCTCTAATTAAAATGATTTTCATTATAATGAAATTACAATTAAAACCAAAAACTTAAGTGTAAATTTAATAATACTTATTAAATTTTATCTTTCGTCTGTAATTATACTAACTAGCGGAGTACGTAGTTGTTGTATTTGTGCTAGTATCAGTCCACCTAGTTGTAATTCTTATCTGTCCATTACTTGGCGCATTTGGTTCGATTGTTGTTGTTCCATCCGTAGTAACAGTTGTACTTGCAGCATAACCTCCTGTGTAAGGATTTTTAAATCCTGAATTATTAAAATGATTTACAAAACTATTAACAATTGATGCCGTAGTATTGGTTCTTGCACACGCAACAGCTGCTGATGCTGTGCTAGGAGGAGCTGCAGAAATTAACTGGAGAGATGTTGTTCCCATTTCACATTTTTTTAACTCAGCAGCAAGAGATTTTACTATATTTGCATGATTAGCTTGCGAAGAACTTACCTTAGCGCTACCAGTAAAACCTGAATATGAAACAACTCCAATTGCAGCTAAAATTCCTATAATTGCAACAACAACTAATAATTCGATTAATGTAAATGCTTTAATTTTGCTTTTTTTCATATTTAAATCCCTAGGAAAGTTTTTAAGTTATTGAGAAATTTAAACAAATTAAATAAACAAATAAAGTCATATAATTATTATATATTTTATTTAATAAGAGCTCCCACATTGAAAATTGGAGCATACATAGCAACCATTAATCCACCAATAGTCATCCCCATAAAAACAATCATAATAGGCTCAATAAGACTTGATAAATTAGTAACTGCAACGTCAAATTCTTCTTCATAATACCTTGCAATGGAGCCAAACATATCATCAAGACTTCCTGTTTGTTCACCAACAGAAATTAATTGAGCAAAGGTTTGAGGAAATATTTTTTCTCTATTAAATAATTTAGTTAGAGACTCACCAGAAAAAACGCCTTTCTTAATATTATCTAACCCTTCAATAACTAAAGTGTTTGTTGTGATTGATTTTGCAATATCAATACTTTCTATTAAATTGACTCCTGCTTGGTTTAAGTTTCCAAGAACTAAAGCAATTCTTGCAAAAATAGATTTTTGGATAAGGTTACCAAAGATTGGCATGTTAAGAATAAACCTATGCCATTTTTTTCTAATTTCATAATTTGTCTTAATTAAAGATCTAAAAACAAAAATTCCAACAACAATTAAAACTAATAATAATCCTCCCCCAAAAGGACTTCTAATAAAATTACTTATTCCAATAATGGCTGCCGTTGGTGCTGGCAGTTTTACTCCCATGCCCTGATACATTTTAACAAATACTGGAACGACATTAATTAACATAAAAATAGTAACACCAATTGCAACGGTAAATAAAGTTGCTGGATAAAATAAAGCGCTTTTAATTTTAGATTTTATTTTTTCTCTTTTCTCTAAACCAATAACAATTCTTTCTAAGAAAATATCAAGCTTTCCACTTGCCTCTCCTGCTTTCGTCAAATTTACATAAATATTATCAAATACTGTTGGGTGCTTTTCAAATGATTTTGATAAAATAATTCCGGACTCTAAATCTCTTTTTACTTCCCCAACTATTCTTTTTAAATTTTTATTAGTAATTTGCTCTTCCAGCATGATCAAAATATTTAAAACTGGCAGTCCTGCTTTCATAATTGTTGCAAATTGTTTTGTAAAAATCATTGCTTCAATTGTGCGCTACTTCTTCGATACGAAACTCAAAACTTGTTGTTTTTTTTATTTCAACCGCTGCCTTTTTTTTTGATTTGATGAGTTTAGTGATGATAATTTTATCGTTTTTTAATTTAAAGGCTGCCTCTTCTTGATTAAGTGCTTGAACTTCTCCTTCTACATATTTACCGGAAGAAATTCCCTTATAATCAAAATAAAGCATTAAACTAACAATACTCTTTGATATTCAGCAAAAGAAAGGTCTCCTGATAACAATAAATCATGACCCATTTCTTGCATTGTTCTAAAATTATTTTTTTTAGCTAAAGCTAAAAGTTCAAGTGTGCCTACATTTGCTAATATGGCTTGTTTAATTTCTCTGGTAATATCTAAAACTTCATAGATTGCCATTCGACCTTTGTAGCCTGAATGATTACATTTATCGCAACCTTTGCCTTTGTAAATTTTTGCTCTTGCTGCTTTTTCAGGACTCATTCCAATAGAATTTAAAAGTTTAATGTTTGTGTTTTCATCAACGGTTTTACATTCCATGCACATTTTTCTAACCAGTCGTTGCGCTAAAACCATAGTTAAAGCTGCTGAAATTAAGTAATCGGGAGTGCCCATATTTTGTAAGTCTTGTGATGGTACTGATTGCGTCATTTGTGTGGATGGTACTGAATACTAAGTGGCCGGTTAACGCAGCTTTAAGCGCAATATCTACGGTGTCTTTATCTCTTATCTCTCCAATTAATATCACCTCTGGATCTTGTCTTAAGAATGATCTTAAAGCAGTTGAAAAAGTATATCCAATATCCTCTCGGACTTGAACTTGCGCTATACCCTCCATTTCATATTCAACAGGGTCCTCTGCAGTTAAAACATTTAACTTGGGGCTATTGATATGTTTTAAAATACTATACAGCGTTGTTGTTTTTCCAGATCCAGTGGGTCCTGTCACCAAAACCATCCCTTGAGAAGAACTAATTGCTTTTAGAATAATTTTAAGATCATTCTCGTCAAATCCAAGTTGTTCAATTTTTTTCTCACCTGCGCTTTTATTCAAAATTCGCATCACCACACGTTCATTATTATTAGTAGGCAATATTGATAGACTACGCAGATCTACCTCTATAGTATTATATTTAAATGCAATAGTGAACCATCTTGAGGCAGACGTTTTTCTGAAATATCTAATTTACTTAAAATTGTTAATGGAGCGTAACCACTGCTGAATAATTTTCATTTAAAAATTTTGAAAATTTATCCATATCGGTTATACTATCATTATGATCTAATCGAACATAGTTTTTATATATGGCTCTATATGAATATCACTAGCTCCTGCTAGGACTCGCCTCAGTAATAATCGCATGACCAAATTTGATAACATCAGAATCATTTTCAATTGGGGTGATCTCTTTTTCCTCTTTAGCGCTTTCTAATTTAACATCCTCTAGTTTTGAAAGATCAATACTTTCAATTTCTTGATTTTGTTTTTTAATACCTTCTCCATTTGATTTATTTCTTCTTTTAATCTTGAAATATAACCATTGAATGTCTGATATACTTGCCGCATACAATTCTGGCTCTAACCCAGTAATGGTCTTTAAATTTTTAAGTAAACTTAATTAATGAAGCATCTGCAATTGCAATTTTAATATTTTTTCCTGAAATTTCAAAAGGAACGAGAGAATTTGTTACGATATAATTTATTGGAATAATTTTTTTTATATCATCGCTTAAATTTTGATCTTTTAAATTAACAATGGGTAAAGAATATGAAGTTGATAATAATTTTAAAATCTTTGCTTCATCTGTAAAATTTAAATCAAAAGCTATTTCTAATTTAGTTTTTCCAGATTCTTTGCTAATTTCAGTTAGTCTTTTTTACTTGATTATAATCAACAATAGAATGTTCCATAAGCATATTCAAAATATTTTGCTCGCTTGTCTGATCAATTTTAATCATTTCGTTACTTAATTATTCTTGGCGCAAGAAAAACTATGAGTTCATTTTGACTGTCAGAAACATCTTTGCCCATCGGAATATTGAATAATGGTGTACTGTTATATGTGGTGTCTTTTTGATCAATTTTTATTCCTCCAATCACAATGATATCTCCATCTCTTGCAAGAAGGTTAGTATTAATTTCCATTTTATTAACTGTAGTATCGTTTTTAAAACTATCATTATTAACTTTAACATTTACTAGAACATTCCCGTCTCCGATAACACTAGGAGTGACCTCGAGTTTTAAAGCAGCTTCTTTAAATGTAGTGCTTGTTCCTGTAGCTGATGAATTTGTAAATGCCTTTTCATCTCCTTGCGTAATTGTTGCTTTTTGATTGTTGATAGTAAAAACTTTAGGATTAGATAGAATTGTCGTAGCACCCTCTTTTTGTAATGCTGTAAGTTCTAATTTTAACACCGTTGCACCAACCGATCTTAATATGCCAAGACCACTTGTAGCCCCCGCAACTGGAAAATTGAAAATACTGCCTTGAGCTATTTGATTAGGATCTGTAGCGTAATTACCTAAGGTAGGTGTACCAGCAAATGGGACTACTCCTTGAATATCAGTAGTTTTACCGTTTCTATTGGACTGTGTTGCCATACCAATTCTTGTACCAAGATCTCTCTCAAAACTAGAATTTGCTTTTACAATAAATGCTTCGATCAATACCTGTTCAGTAATAGTATCAATTTGCTTTACAAATTTATCAATAATATCGATATCTGCTTTTCGTCCTCTAACTAATATAGATCTTGTATAATCTTCAATCGTAATTTTAAGCTGAGAAGTCGTTTGGGCTGCACTGCCACCAACTGCACTGGAAGCGCCAATAGAAAATAATTCATCTAAAGTTTTTTTAGCTTGTGCTGGAGTGATATAAAATAATTTAAACATTTCCGTAACTACAGGCTCAACAGAAGTTTCAAGTGCAAGTCGTTTGCTTAAAGTATCGGCCATTTGTGATTTAAATTGATATTGCTGAGTTAATTTTTCTGGAGATTGAACTCTTATCACTCTAGCTTCAGTATCGAAATCAGCTGCAAAATTTTTAAGGTCTAAAACAGCCTGAAATGCTTTATCCCATGCAACATTTTTCCATGCTAATTCTACTTCGACGTAAGAGACCAATTCGTTGAACTCGTCTTAAGCATCGAATATTTCGTAATTATGTAACATTATTAAAATTCCTGTCTGTGTAAATTATTGTTTTAAATTTTTATATTTAGTACCCACGCCAATAAAACTTCGAGTTTCTTCTGCTGTTATATTTTATTCCTTTTTCTTTTTGAGCTTTTTTATATTCTTCAGTTTCAGTAATTGGTTTTGGTCCCAGTCTTGCTGTTGCTTCAACTTCTTGTCTAGCCTTTTCAAGCAATTCATCAGTATTCACCATGGGTTTTTCAATTTGTCTTTCAGCACAAGCAGATAAAAGTAATAAAACTAAAATTATTAAAATATTTTCCCACATTTTTTTAATTTCTCTTTAATTTGTGTTGAAACCCTACCCCTTACTTTTTCCATTCCTGATTTATTTAAATCACTATCCTCTTTAATAGTTTTTGGTTGCAAATCAGGATTATCAGGAATTATCAATGGCTTCTTTTTTTCTTTTTTAATATTGTTTTTTTTGATATTTTCTTTTTTTGTTTTATTTAGATTTTTTTTAAGATCCTTTTCTTCCTCTTCTTGAATTAATTTAATTTGTCTTTGTTCCTCTTCTTGAATAATTTTCATCTGTTTCAATTCTTCTTCATCAATTTCTGGTATTGCTGTATTTTCATTAGCTAAGGGATCTTCCTTACTTTCAGGTACAGGGTCGGATTTTTTATTTTTCTTTGTATTTGACTTTGGCTCTGCTGTTTTTTTAGCAGGAGTTTGTTTTTTAGGAGCAAGCTTTGGCGCTAAAGGATCCACATTTGGATCTAATGAATTCTCTAATTGTTCCTCAAGTTTAACTGGTTTTTTCGTTGCAGGTTTTTTTTTTTCAACGGGCTTAATAACATTATTAAAATAAACTTCGTATTCATTATTATCTAAGCTCGCAACTAAGATTTTATCTTTATAAATTTCAAGGATTTTATATTCAGAATTAATTTTCTCATTTTTTCTAAATCGATTAATTTGACCTTGTGCTGATTGTAATACAGCTATTCTTTTAGTCTCACCTACAATAAGTCCAACCAATGTTTGATCGACAAAATTTGCAAGATCTGGATTCGTATTAACATCTACAGTTGCTGAACTAGCACTACCGCTGAAAGGATCAATTAAAATTTGTTCTGTTCTTTCTTTTTTAGGAGCTTGTGGTTGATTTGAATCTTGTCCTGGATTAATCGTCGCTGGTGTGCTTGGATTTGCTGGACTAACAGGAGCCACATTTAAAGGCGCTTGAGGTTTAACATTATTTTGCTGTGCCCATGCAAGTGGGGTTTGTAATATTAAAAATAAAACTAAAATTTTACATTAAATTCAGCTGTACGCTACACATATCATATTGCGACATCTGCTGTAAAATTGAATCTAATTAATTCTAGTTTCATTTTCAGTATCAAAATTTACAAATTTATTTGATCTTGAAAGTCTAATTGTAAACTGTTGCAAAATATCCAATGTAACTCCCTTTAACCTGAAATGTTACTGGAATTTTATAATAATACTGTCCTCCTGGAGCTGTGGGCTTACCATCTTTACCAACGGCAGGTGCTCCGCCCACATTAACTTTTTGTGCATTCCCCTTAACTAAATTAGTAATGTTAAGTCCATTAGAAGTCGCATACGTACTTAAGTTTTGATAAAGCTCCTCACTTTCTTTTTTGCTAAAAAATAAATTTACGCTATTTGTTACATTTTTAAATGAATTCAATTCATTTTGTAAATTTGCAAAGTTTGCATTGTACTGCACAGTCTTTTTTTTATAATCCTCCATAGTTTTTAATTTCACTCCTTGCTCAGCAAGTTTAGGAGATAACCACACTGAATAAATTGTAAAATTGACAAAAAATAAAACTAAACCAATTGCAACTTTTGTGACAAAGGTTTTATCCTTTAAAAGCCCTCGATAGGACTCCAGATAAACTTTTAAGTCTTCTACTTTAAAATTCTTTATTTTTTCAAAATTAATATTCATTAACTTGGCCTCACTTGACATAAAATTACAAAAGCTTTTGAGGGTGCTGCTGATAATCCTTGCTGCTGACCTGCTACATTGACTGATGATAAAGTTGCAGAAGCAATTGTTTTTTGTTTATTGAGTGCTGCTACAAAATTTAAAATATCTTGATCTGAAAATGCTGTGCCCTCTATTTTAATATTTAAATTTCCATCATATTCAATTTTTGAGAATCGAACTCTTGGCTGAGTGCTGTTAGAAATTTGCACTAAAGTTTGATAAGAACTATTTTGGTTAGATCTTAAAGTGGAGCCAATTTGGCTTGATTGTTTTAGTAAATTTACCTGTCTATTAATGGTAGAATAAGGAGCATTGATTTTTAAAAATTCAGCTTCAATGGCTGCAAATTGCTCAAGTTTTTTATCATTATAGTAAATTCTAAAGAATGAAAATGCAGTTAAAAATATATAAAGAGCTACAAGACCTATTGCAAAATTTTTAAAAGCAAATCCTGATAAAAATTTAAATTTAGCTTGCTGACGAATAGCATCACGATTAGGTAAAAGGTTAATATTCTTAACAGCAGTTACAAACTTATAATAACCAAATACATCTAATTTTCTATAAGCAAGTCCGATTGCGGATGTGAAAGGAGATTTATTTTTAATATCGGTTTTTTCTTTATTATATTCTGGAATAATAACTTCAGACAATGGATCTAAGATATTTACTCCAATATTTAAAATATTATTCTTAAACATCTTCATAAATACTTCATAATTTTTTAAAGAAGTAATAATTTTAATATCTGAGATTTTTGACTGATATTTAGTTTCATAATCAGCAATGGCTTGTTTCACCTGTAAGGTATATCTTCGAATTAAATCTTCTGCTTCTTGAGGAATATTGTTTTCAGTCACTGAAGTTAAAATTGTTTTTTCTTGGGGACGTAAAAAAATATCGGTGATGATGGGAATATTATTGTGAATAATAATTAAATAATTTTCCTCTAATCCAAATTCTAAAATTGCAGATTGAGGTTCGATATCTTTAGTTTCCTTAACCAATAATCTTGTTTTGGATCTTTCATCCACTGCATTTTTTAAAGTAAAACATCGAACGTCAATAATGATGGGATTAAGTCCTGCTTTTTTAAATAATGCAGAGTAACCATTCACATCAGATAATTTTGATGCAACAAAAAGAATGTCCATCAAATTTTTTGCAGTATCACGATTAATAACTTGATGAAAAATAGAGTAATCATTTAAATTATCAGATAACTGAATTAAATTTTCCCATAATGAATTAGTCTCAACAGCGTTTTTTAATTCCTCCTCCGTCATTAATGGGCTAGTGACAACTCGAATAATTGCACTGGTTACTGGAATTGAAAGTGCAACATTTTTAGTTGTGATATTTGCATTAGCTAATGCAAGGGTAATTTCTGAAACTAAATAATCTGGAGTATCTAATAAATTTTCTTTAAGTTTTGTTTGATCTAAAAAACGATAAGAAAATTTATCAAGCACCCATCGCTCATCTGATTTTTTACTTGCTTGCGCTACATGGATGGCTTCATGACTAATATCAATACCAACTACTTCTTCTGTACTTGCATTAATTTTGCTAATTTTGCTTGAAAAGAATTCTGAAAATTTTTTACTTAAATTACCTAAAGAGTTACTTGCAGTTTTATTTCCGTCTTGTCCTGGTATTTTAGACTTTGGAAAAAGCGCAAATTTAACATTCTTTAATTTGAACTTATCTAACATGAATAATTTTGAACTCCCCAGATAGCTATAAAAAGGGCAATTTGAGCACAGATTAACAACCGTGACAAGAATTTATTTACAATAAATGTATATATTTTTTGTGTGTTTTATGAGTTTATATATAAAATTTTTATATAATTTTTAAAATTAAAAATATTATTTATATCTAAAAATTTAATAAAATTAATTATCTTAAGCTTAAAATTAGTGGCTTAAGATGAAACTGAGCATCTTTTTGTGGCTATCAACCAGACTTTTGCTTGGAATAATCACTTTTTCTCTTTTATCCTGCTTTGAAACAACACGGTTTATAATTCCAGCTTTTTCAGACTTTTTAATAAGATTTAAAATAGCATTACGAGAGCCAAATTTAGGATCAATTGCAGTAATAATTTGCTCTGCAGTAAAAGGTTTATTCTCATAATAGCCTTTCATAATATTGTAGAGAACTAATGTTCCATATCCTGAAACTTTAAAATTTAAGATATTTGTATCAACTGCAACAAAATTTTTATACTGATCTAAAAACTTATTGTTATTATATTTTGTAATTTTTTGCTGTTCCATTGATAAAATCTGATATATTAGATATATAAATATTATATATTTATATAATATTAGTATAAAATCTTAGATTTTAAGATACTTTTAAATACTCACAGATAAATGTTGTTTGAAAACAACACTTAAATTTCAAAACAATAAGCCTATAAATCAATGAATTTTAAATAATTAGTACAGATTATATATATAAAATTTAGCATTTTTTACCCCCCCCCCAACCTATAAAGAATTTATCAATTATTAATAATTAAAAATAAAAAAATATTATGAAAATAAAAAATAAACTAATTGCTATTTTGATATTATCAATTTTACCAACAGTATCATATTCGCAAAATAAATCTGGATTTGGGCATAGAGGGAGGTATATGCCTGGAGTAGATACAAAAGAAAGGAAAATGCTCAAGCGATCGCTAATGCATCTGGCAGATAAACCGTCACTTATGACATAGCAGATTTAGTTGGATCGAATATTTGGATACTATGATTTTAATAATCAATTTGGTAATGTCAAGTTGGTTTAATTTAAAACTGCAAGTTTAGATCAACTCAATACAAACAGTGCTCGATCTGAACAATTAGCTTACGATGCATCATGGAGTAGATTTGCGAATTTCTTAAACCTAATAGCTCAAATTTACTAGAAAAATTGTGATGTGCTTGGAGTACTAGGAGCTCACATGATGCGGCATGCAAAATTAAATGTGAATGGAACTACAACAAACGGTTCAGTGCTGCTGATACTGGTTGGGATCTTTATTATGGCAGTTGGTTTAAAAGTCTAATTTTGATCAAACTATATCCTGTAGACATTAGTTATAATATTTACAAGATAGACTTTAGATGAAGTTAAATGAGCTAATGGAGCCTTAGTAGTGTTAGGCTTAAATTTTAATATATTATACATGAAAAATATATTTCTTGTTATTTTTTTTACTCTACTATCTCTAGCTTCTGTTGAGGCTAGAGATGTAGCAGTTAGAGGCTACACTAAAGATAACGGAACTTATGTTCAGCCACATTATCGTTCATCTCCGAATGAATATAAAAATGATAATTGGAGCACTTCAGGAAATACCAATCCTTATACGGGAAAGAGTGGGACCAATACCTATAACGGAACCTGCTCTGCATTAAGTTTAAATTGTTAATCTATGAATTTTAAAAATTTTTTAGCTATTACTTCTCTTTTAATTTTAACAAACTGTGCATCTATTACTCAAGGTACAAACCAAGTAATTTCTTTTTCTATAGATCCAATTGAAGCAAAATGTTCAATCGTTAATAAAGATAACGCAACAGTTGGAACTGTTTCTGGTAAATCAAATTTATTACAAGTTTCTAAAGGAGCTGGTGATTTAATTGCTTCTTGTACAGCTGATAATCATGAGCCAAGCACAACACGTATAGTTTCTACTGCACAAACTGCTGGAGTAATTGGAATTGCAATCGACCTTGGGATTACAGATATGATAACTGGGGCTATGTGGAAATATCCAGATCATGTTGCAATCGTAATGGATAAAAAGAAAAAATAATCTAAGTTTTTTAAATATATTACTTTAAATTTTTATTTAAGATAATTCCTTGCTACTTTGAGTTTAATCCAATAAGATTTGCGTCACTGCCACTCAACTGTATTTGCGAATGAATTAATTTTGTAAGTATTTTATTAAACAAAGAATTATCGTATAAGAGTACTTAATTAAATAATTTAAGCTAAGTATTTTCTGAAAAAATCCATGGATCTTTTCCATGACAATTCGGCAGCCGCTTTGTCATATCTTGGTGTGGTATCATTATGAAATGCGTGATTGACGCCTTTATAATCATGGATCACATAATTTTTCTTGTTATCCTTTAATGCTTTTTCAAAATCTGGCCAGCCTTTATTAATTCTCTCATCTAACTCTGCATAATGAAGCATCAGGGGTGATTGAATTTTTGGCACATCCTTTAAATCAGCTTGTGGACCATAATAAGAAACTGCTGCTGATATATTTTTAAAATTTACAGCTAATTGATTAACCATGCCGCCTCCATAACAAAAGCCAATAACGCCAATTTTAGATTTATAATTTTTCTCTAAATACTCAACGCCTGCAAAAAAATCTTGTTTTAACTTTTCTTGATCTAAGGATGCCTGTAATTCTCTTCCTTGATCATCATTACCAGGGTAACCTCCTTTTGCAGATAATCCATCGGGAGCAAATGCGATAAAGTTTTCTTTAGCCAGTCTTCTTGCAACATCCATAATGTAAGGGTTTAATCCTCTATTCTCATGCACGAGTAAAATGACTGGAGTTTTTTCATTACTCTTTATGGGTTTTACTACATAACTTTTAATTGCCCCATGCCCTTTTGCAGATGAGTAGGTAACACTTGTGATTTGAAGGGCTTTATCATTTGGATCCACTTGATTAGCGTAGGAATATTTTGGACTTAATACTTCAAGGACTGCAACTGCACTTATGCCAATGATAAATTTTTGAACTTTATCTAAAAATTCTCTTTTAGTAATTTTGCCATGAGCATACTGATCATAAAGGTTAATAACCTCTCTATTATTCTTAATATTATTAATCTCTTTTAAAGTCATAAGGCTTGATAATAGATAATTTTTATAAAATTAAAATCGCAAAAAATAAGAGGGTAAAAAACCATAGATATATTATAAATTTATTAAACCTTTAAAATGAAATTAACAGAACAAGCTTTAGAACAACTCAATCATTTTTGTACCAACTCCTTAAGCCAATATGCAAGGGCAAGAAACTTTGATTATGGCCCATTAAAAAGAGATAATGTCAGTCAGTTATCAAAATATATCACCCATCGATTAATTGATGAAGAAGAGGTTATCAAATGTGCCCATTCAAAATTTGCCTACCTTAAAATTGAAAAGTTTATCCAAGAAGTATTCTGGCGCACCTATTGGAAGGGTTGGTTAGAACTTCGCCCTAAAGTGTGGGATGATTATTTAAGAGATCTTAAAAATTTAGAAAAACAAAAGGAAAGTGCGCCTTATAAAGAAGCGATTAGTGGCAAAGACAAATATTGAATGCTTTAACGACTGGGTGCTTGAGCTTAAAGAGCACAATTATCTCCATAACCATACAAGGATGTGGTTTGCTAGTATTTGGATCTTTACTTTAAAACTGCCTTGGCAACTGGGGGCTGATTTTTTTCTAAAACATTTACTCGATGGCGATGCAGCTTCAAACACTTTAAGTTGGCGTTGGGTTGCAGGATTGCAGACGAAGGGAAAAAATTATCTTGCAACTAAATATAATATTAACACTTTTTCAGCTAAAAAATATGAAGTGTTAAAACTAAATGAGAATGCAAGTTCCTTATTTGAAACTGAAAATTATAAAGCGGGAGTTTTAAATTTTGATAAAGTTGAAACTGAAAACTCGTTATTTTTAATTCATAATCTTGATAGTTGTTTTTTACAAAAAACTAAAGACACATTTACGCATTATGCCCTTTTTGATTTTAATGATTTGTTAGAAAAGGAAGATTATGCAAAAGCTGTTTTAGATTTTAAAAAAAATATTAATTTAGAACTATTAGATACGCTTAAAGTTAAGTTTAATTCTGATTTAATTATAAAGAATAAAGAGGATTTATTAAAAATCATTAAAGAACGAGATATTAAAAATGTGATCATGCCTTATTTAAATTGTGGCTATGAGAATGATTTTATTTCTAAAATAAAAGAGAAAGTTAAAATATCGTATCTTGCAAGAAGTTATGATCAAGATTGCTATCCCTTAGCAACGAAGGGTTTTTTTGCCTTTAAAGAACAAATTCCAAAGATCTTAAATAAATTTCTTTAATAAAGCTGTGATTGTTGGTCTTTAAGAACAATCATCTATTTGTTTTTGAAAGGTGCAAATCAGTATAAAGCTAAATGTTGATGGTTGATTATTTTAGAAAACTACAACTGGTTTTTGCATCGGTTATTCTTCTTGCAACCTCCATTGCCTTTGTTCTTGAGGTGATGCATATGATTGAAATTCGAAATATTAATTTACCTGATTTATTATTACTTATTTATTTACTTTAGAGGTGATTGGAATGGTCACCAGTTACTGGCGCACGCTGACTATTCGCTTAACGTATCCATTATTTATCTCAATCACGGCTCTTTCACGATTAATTATATTACAAAAAAAAGATATCGATCCTTCAACCCTTGTCTATGAAGCAGGCGCAATTCTTCTTCTTGCAATTGCAATTGTCATATTAAAATTTAGACGATCAAAATTTCTTGGAATTAAACTCGATAAAGACGAAATCTAAAAATTGAAATGAATTGCTTTGAAGTATTCTAAACTATTGTAATCTTGCTTTGTTAAGATAAACAATAGCCCTATTTAATTTATGAAAATTTATCACATTGATTCAAGCGCACGAAAAGCAGAATCTGTTTCAAAAAGTCTTGCTAAATTATTAGTTGATAAGATTAAAAAACCTTCTGATACCGTTAAATATCGAGATGTATCCATTGGTCTTCCTTTTGTAAGTGGAATAAAAGGAGCTGGATTTATTATTCCAGAAAATGAGCGAACGGAGGCTGATAAAAAATTATTTAAAATATCAGATGAATTAGTCAAAGAATTTAAAGAGTGCGATACTCTAGTAATCTCTGCTCCGATCTACAATTTTGGAGTTCCTGCATGTTTAAAAGCTTGGTTTGATTTAATTGCAAGAAATGGTGAAACCTTTAATTACACAGACAAAGGACCTGTTGGAATTATAACCAATATTAAAAAAGCTTATTTACTCATTGTTTCAGGAGGTGTGCCCGTAAATAGCCCTGTGGATTTTTGCACCCCTTGGTTAAAACAAGCGCTGAATTTCTTAGGAGTCAATAATATAGAAATTATTGCAGCAGACTGCTTTAAATCGAGATCCACAAAAGATTGAAAAAACAAAAGAAAAAATTAATTCTCTATAAAAATTTACTTTAACCGAAAGGGGGACGGTTGCCCCCTTTTACCAGGTTCTAAATAACCTATAAAAATTATGTGTGATGTTTGGACCTTTTTTGGAAGAGCAGAGGTCCGTAAGCTCTTTTACTAGATTATAAGTTATCAAACTTCTTTTATTCAAGTATCAGGTATTGGTACAAACATATTGACCGCCTCCTGTCTGAAAATATCTGCCTTACACCCTTTAAAGTCAAATTAGCTGAAAAAAATCTCAATTTAAAAGAAATAAGTATTACAATTTAAGAGGTTAGTTAGAAATTGTGGCAAAGAGCAAAATAATAAATAGAAGAAATGGGCTTAAAATAACAATTATTTAGAAATGAAATAAATATTTAAATAAAATCAATTATTTAAAAATCTTTTAATTTTGGATTTTTTAACTATTATCTTGATGTAATTTTTTTTTAAAATTAATTCCCAAAGCCTTGTTAAATCTCACTAATTATTAAGCTAAATTCTTTTTTAAAAATACCATAGTTCGTGTCCAGGCTAGTTTTTTTGCATCTTCATTATATTTTAGATAAGGAAGATTTCTACTCGTCCGCTTCTTCATTAGCAAAGGCATGCTTGGCATCATATCTGAAGAATTCAAAATTTACTTTTGCATCCTTTAATTTCTTCTCTAATTGATCAACACCACTAATATGTAAAGGCATCATCATGAAGCGCCCAATGACCAATGAGTGGAATCTTAATTTTATTTGCATCAATTAAATCAAGGGGTGGATACCCATACCAAATCACAGCACAATTTAATTCTGGAACATGAACCGATGAAAGACAAGTTAAAGCTCCTCCCATACAAAAGCCTGTGACTGCAACTTTTTTAGAACCTGTGCTTTTTAAATACTGAACAGCACCTCGAATATCTTCCTTTGCAGCATCTAGAAAATTAAGATCAGTCATTAAATGCTTTGCTTCATTTTCATCTAAAGCAACTTTGCCCTTATATAAATCTGGAACTAAAGCACGATAACTTGAATTTTTAAAAGTATCTGCAACTTTTTTAATCTGATCATTCATTCCCCACCACTCTTGGATTACTACGATTGCTGGAGCATCTTTACTGCCCTCGGTTAAATATCCCTTGGAAGTTTTTCCATCAGGTCTTTTAAATTCAATGATTGATGACATGATTAGTTATTTTACCAGTATTAATAATTTCTTTGACCACAGACATTACCTCTTTTTCTCTTCCAGCAAAACCATGCTGAGTAAATGCCTTACAAGCATCACCTTTAAATTCACCGCCCCCTTCTACTGTAATTAAAGGCAATTTATATTTATTGGCAATGGATTGAGCTCCTGAATAAGTAGTAATTGGACACGGATCTTCACGGTGGTGAATAAAAAATTGTGGGATAGTTATTCTTTTATAATCAAAATCTCCTAACTCTCGGTATGAATTTTTAGCATAGGGTTCTGTTATGGTCGCGGTGTGAATGGTTCCTGCATAAATACTTGGTTGATAAGTTGGCATAAAAGCTGAGGAGATCGTTCCCATGCTTGTTCCAATTAACCAAATTTGTTGAATAGTTGGGTGTAGTTTTTTGACTTCTAAAACTAATTTAACAACATCTTCATGTCTTTGAAGAGATGCTTGATAAGAGCTTTCGCACTTAACTCCACTATTTGAAGGACAATCAACGATAAGCGTTGCTATTTGATTATCAATTAAATGTCTTCGAGCTCGGATGAGAAAATTTCCAGTTAATTGTGAGGAAGTCATCACATTGTTCTCAACCACAGGTCTTACAACGGATGGATAACCTGGAAGAATAACCACTAATCGAGTGGGTTTACTGGTTTGATTTTTTAAGGATAAAACCCCTTCTTGCTTTACTCCATCTTTTAAATCTACGGTGATTAATCTTTCAAATAACTTATCATCATTTTGCGCAAATAATGGTGAACTTAAAAAAAATAATAATAATAATAATATTTTTTTCATATAACAATCTACCACATATATCATTTTGAGAATTCGTACATTAAAATATAATTTTCAGCTAATGAGTTCGATATTTATCTCTCACCAGTGCCTAATAATATTTGCAATAATAAAAAAGCAAGTAATCACATGAATGACTACCCAAAAAGTTTTTAAATATAAAGCAACCCTTGCCTCTCTTAAAGTTAGGATTGGCACATCCGGTCTTTCTTCATCGGTATTACCCATTAAATGACCTGTGGCTCTCGCCCAGATTCTCTCCATAGATTTTAACATTCACTCTCCTCTTTCTTTATTTGTTATTGATGATCTAAAATTATAAATTGAAAATAATTTATAACTAGTAAAACTTTATAAGTATTTATCTGTAAATTTTATCAATGATATTTATGCTTCTTGATCATATACACTTGCAAAGCTGTAAATGCCAAACTAATCGGAACAATCCCAAAAACTTTAAAGCTCACCCAAAAAGACTCGGGCTGTGTTCGCCAAATTAGTTCATTCAGAAGACCCAAGAAAACAAAAAAATAAATCCAATGAATAGTGACCTTGTTCCAGCCATGATCAGACATTTTAACCGTTTCAAAAATATTTTTTAAAATTAATTTTTTTTGAAAAAATTTTGTATAAATTAAAGCCATTGCAAAAATAAAATTAATAAAAGAGGTTTCATAAAAAAAAATATTTTATTATTAAAATAAATTGCAAGCCCACCAAAAACTGCAATGAATATAGCTCCAATGACGGCAATCATAGGAATTCTTTTTTCAAGGATATAACTAATAATTACCGATAATGTGTTGTCGTCATAATCTAGCATAATAATTCCATGGTTCATTCCGCTTCTTCGATAAGTTATAAAAAATAATAAAAGCGGACCCAGTTCTAATAAAAATCTTCTTAAACTTTTATTCATTAATTTTTTTTAAATAAATTTTTTTTATAGCTGATATTTTATTTGGAATTAAGTTTTACTAAATATTGGGTAAGAAAAATAGAGCCTAGAATAATAATATAGATAATCAGAAGGTATAAAGTTCCAAGTATTCCAAGGGTGATTAATGAATAAATTAAACACGCTGAAATCACTCCTAAGATAACAGCCCCTAAAATAATATAAGGGTTGCCAGGATGAGCACTATCAGTAATTTTTTTATAAACAAAGGGTAGCAAAGATGAAATCATTGCAAGAACCGTTGTGATGATAATTTCTAAATTCATTTAATTTATATATTCCATGGATGATCGGAATTCGATTGAAATTTATATTTTTTAATAGCTTTTTTTAATACTTCAGATGTACCAATCGTTTAGCATTTTTAAAAAAATAATTTTATATAACCTAAGGCAAATAACGGGATCTGCAAGCCAAAATTGGTCATAATCGCCTTATCTTTATTGATAATTCCAGCACAGGTCCAACCCACAACTCCAAGTCCATGGGAGAAAATATTGAGTGGATAAATGTTTAAATTGGTGAGCAAAATTCCAGTTAAAACAAAGAATGTGCTGATCCATTTTAAGTATTGTTTAATAAAGTTCATAATATCTCCTTTGAACTTTACTTTAGCATTATTAGAGACTTAAAAAATTATTATTTTAGATTAAGAAATTGTTGAATTAATGAGTGCTTTGGATGTCAGCATTCATGATCTTTGTCCAAACATCAACAAAGTCTTTGATGAATTTTTCTTTATTATCATCTTGTGCGTAAACTTCTGCATACGCTCTAAGAACAGAGTTTGAGCCAAACACGAGATCCACACGCGTTGCTGTAAATTTTACTTTATTATTTTTTCTCTCAATGACTTCATAACTATTTTTACCCGTTGGCTTCCATAAATATTTCATATCCGTTAAGTGAACGAAGAAATCATTGGTTAAAGCTCCAACTTTATCTGTAAACACTCCATGTTTTGTATCATCAAAGTTGGTTCCTAAAACTCTCATGCCGCCAATTAAACACGTCATCTCTTTTGCGCTTAGTCCCATTAAAGAGGCACGGTCTAACATTAACTCTTCTGGCATCACCGAGTATTCTCTTTTTACATAATTTCTAAATGCATCGTGAATAGGCTCTAACACTTTAAATGAATCAATATCCGTTTGATCTTGGGTTGCATCGCCTCGACCTGGTGTAAATGGAACTTTTACTTTTGATCCTGCTTTTTTAATTGCTTTTTCAAGTCCAACATTTCCACCTAAAATAATTGTATCTGCAATACTTGCGCCTGTTTTTTTAGCAATGCCCTCTAAAACTTTTAAAACTTTTTTAAGTCTTGTCGGTTCATTACCTTGCCAATCTTTTTGTGGAGCCAGTCTTATACGTGCACCATTTGCACCACCTCGTTTATCGGTACGTCTATAAGTTCTTGCGCTATCCCAAGCTGTTGCAACAAGTTCACTTGATGGAAAGATTGGTTGCTGCAATTAATTTTTTAACTTTTTCAACGCTATATTTTTTCTTATGCGTTGGCACAGGATCTTGCCAAATTAATTCTTCTTTTGGAACCCAAGGACCAATGTAATTTTTACGTGAGCCTAAATCTCGGTGCGTTAACTTAAACCAAGCTTTACTAAATTGCTCATCTAAATATTTTGGATTTTTGTAAAATTTTTCTGTAATTTTTCTATACTCTGGATCCATTTTCATAGCCATATCGGCGTCCGTCATCATCGGATTGTGTCTGATTTTTGGATTTTCTAAATCTCTTGGTTTTTTATGCTCCTCTAAGTCCAATGGGCTCCCACTGATAAGCGCCTGCTGGAGATTTTTTACTTTCCCACTCGTAATTTAAAAGAAGATCTAAATATTCATAATTCCATTTATCAGGATTAGTTGTCCAAGCCCCTTCAAGTCCTGAAGTTACTTGATATTTACCAAGACCATTTTTTTGGTTCCAACCAAATCCTTGTTCATGAATTTCTGAAGCTGCAGGTTCTGGTCCAAGTTTTGCAGCATCGCCATTTCCATGTGCTCGTCCTATTGAATGACCACCAACAGTTAGTGCACAAGTTTCAACATCATTCATTGCCATTCTTGCAAATGTTTCTCTCACATCATGAGCTGTTCTTAATGGATCAGGTTTACCGTCCACTCCTTGTGGGTTAACATAAATAAGTCCCATCACCACTGCTGCTAAAGGATTTTCTAAAGATTTACGATCTTGTTTGTTGCTGTAACGTTTATCTTGCAACCATTCTCTTTCACTTCCCCAGTAAACATCTTTTTCAGGATGCCAAATATCCACTCGTCCAAATGAAAAACCATACGTTTTAAGTCCAGCATGTTCGTATGCCATGTTACCAGCTAAGATCATTAGATCCGCCCAAGAAAGTTTGTTTCCGTATTTTTTCTTAATCGGCCAAAGAAGTCTTCGTGCTTTATCTAAGTTGGTATTATCAGGCCAAGAGTCGAGTGGAGAAAATCTGTGATTTCCTGTTCCAGATCCACCACGACCATCTGCAATCCTGTAAGTTCCAGCAGAGTGCCAAGCCATTCTTACAAACAATCCTGAATAGGTACCTAAATCTGCAGGCCACCAATCCTGACTGTCGGTCATTAATTTTAATAAATCTTTTTTTAAAGCGTTGAAATTTAATTTCTTAACTTCTTTTTTATAATCAAATCCTGGCAGTGGATTTGTTTTGGTGTCGTGTTGATGTAAAATATCTAAGTTTAAAGATTTTGGCCACCACGCTGTGGGTGATTGCTCTGATTTTGTAAGCGCCCCATGCATCACAGGACATTTTCCATTACCGTTCGATTTAATACTTTCAGTGCTCATAGAATTTTAAAGGAGAGAGATTTGTAAACTACTTTAAAAAAAATCAAAGAAAAAAATAAATTTTTTCTAGTAATAGTTTAAAAAATTTAGATTTTATTTTGCAAGATAATCAATAGCAGCCATGAGTCCGCCTGCTTTATGAGGAATTTTTGCTCTTCGCAGTCCAAGTTCAACACCCGCTAAAGTTCCAGATAACATCAATTCATTAAAATCTCCAAGATGGCCGATTCTAAATACTTTTCCCTTCACTTTATTTAAGTCCCATTCCTAAAGACATATTATATTCATCATAATATAATTTTTCTGAAGGTTATCAGAGTCATGGCCCTCCGGTAATAAGAACTGCGGTTATGGTATTAGAATATTCTTCAGGATTTTTAGCTAAAATCTCTAAGACCCCAAGCTTTCACTGCAATTCTTGTAGCTTCTGCTAAGTCTTGCATGACGTTTAAAAACATTTTCTAAACCCTCTTCCATTTAACATATTTAATTGCTTCATCAAGACCAAAAACTAAATTTGTTGCTGGAGTGTATAGGAAAAAAACCATTTTTATTATTTTCCAACATTGGCTTCCAATCCCAATATGCTTTTTGCATAGTTGATTTTGAATGTAGCCTCTAAAGCTTTTTGACTAATAGCATTAAAAGAAAGTCCTGGTGGTAACAACAATCCTTTTTGCGATCCACCAACTGTAACATCTACTTTCCATTCATCATGACGATAATCAATTGAAGCTAAAGATGAAATAGTATCAACTAATAAAAGCGCTGGATGTTTAGCACTATCCATTGCTTTTCTAATTTTACCAATATTACTTACAACTCCTGTTGCTGTTTCATTATGCAAGTACGAGTATTGCTTTTATTTTATGCCCTTTGTCTTCACTTAATTTTTGTTCAACTATTTTAGGATCAGCTCCGTGTCGCCAATCGCCAGGAACAAAATCTACTTCTAAAGATAACTTTTTTGCTTGCTCTGCCCACAGATAAGAAAATTGTCCTGTTTCAAACATTAATATTTTATCATCTTGGATTAAGTGTATTAACAATTGCCGCTTCCCAAGCACCTGTTCCAGAGGCTGGATACATAACAACAGGCTGAGATGTTTTAAAAACTACCTTTAATTTTCTCTAAAACTCTTTTTGCGATTTCTGCAAAATCCGGACCACGATGATCAATCGTAGGGTAACTCATTGCTCGCAACACTCGATCTGGAATATTTGTTGGACCTGGAATTTGTAATAAATGCTTACCAGGTTTGAAAAGAGTTCGATTTTGACATTAAAGCTATACGCTAGTAAATCACAATAAATGAATAAGTAAATTTATTTTAAAGAGGAAATCCACTCCATTTTTCCAATCTTTGTAAGAGTTGAATTTAAGATTGGCTGACTTTTAATTTTTTTTGTCTCCTCATTATTTAAAAACTTCATCTCTTCTAATAATCCAGCGATAGCAACTTCGGCTGCTTTCATATTGCCATCTTTTATTTTAACAACAAGGACTGCATTTTTCATCTGGAATCACTGCAATAAAAACTCCATCGGCACCATTTTTAACTAAAACTTTTTTATTACTACTCTTTGTTAAAATAGAATTCACACTTTCTGATCCACCAAATAATACGGGATGTTTTACACAAGACTCAAATATTTTAATTACTGCCTTTTGTTCAATCCCTTCTAATTTTGAAGGATCTGCAAACTTTGTTAAAGCTTTTGCAAATTGATTTAGAGGCAAACTTGGAGCTGGTAAATTACAGCCATCAATTCCAATATTTTTAATTTTAACTTCAGCTAATTTTTCTAAGTTTTCTATGAATAATTTTTGCACCGGATGTTTTGGATCATTATAATTTAAAGTTTTAAATTTATTGTGTTTACAAATAGATAATTGTCCGCAGTGTTTACCTGAACAATTATGATAAATTTTACTCTTTCGCCCTTCGTGTCTGACAATATAATCTTTTCTCTTTTGTCCAAGCGGCCAAGCAGGTCCTAACATTAAATCCTCTTCCTCAATGCCAAGTTCAATTAGCCAAGTCTTAACCATATCTAAATGAACAGTTTCTGCATGATGAGAAGAGGTTGCAAGTGCAATTTGTTCATCTTTTAATCTTAAACCTTTATCAGCACCGCTTGTTATAATTCCAAAGGTTTGAATGAGTTTAAGTGCAGAACGAGGAAATATTTCAGTTGTAATGTCTCCCCATTGTTTAATCACTCGTCCTTCTGAATCCATGGCAACGGCAATGCCTTGATGAATATTTTCAACAACATTTCCACGTGTTGATGAAACTAAATCAACATACTTATTAATATTTTCTTTGCTCATAATTTAAATTTAAAAAAAAGAACTTAACGATTGAAGGTTGGACGAGGTTTAAAGACCATCCAGCAGATGATGTAAATTAAAATTGTAACTCCATAAAACAAAGCGCCAATAATGAATGCAAAACGAAGTCCCCACTTACTAAATCCTAGTTTATGAGCCATTCCTGCACAAACCCCTGCAAAGAATTTATCATCACTGCTACGGTACATATTATTATCTCTGTCAGCCATAATTTATTTTATATAAATTATTTATAATTTTTCAAGTTCAGCTTTTAAAAATTCAGCAATTTTTAACATTCCAAATTGACCTGCTTTTTTTTCAGCTATGGAATTATAGTTGGTATTGGTATTAACATCGTAAGTATAAGCTATTGCCATGTCTTATCAACCATATATTCAATTCCTGCCACTTCAATATGATTTAGCTTTTAAAAACTTTTCATATTTTTCAATCAGTGGATTTTGATAATTTTTAACAATCATAAATTTATTTCCATCAGGATTGGTTGGGCAAAATTGTTCTTCAATATTACAAGCATCGGCAGGACATAATTCAAAGCTATCACTTGCATCAACTTGCACTGCATAAAAAAATTTAGAGTTAATAAATTCAAGACGAGTGACGACTTTTGGATCTGCCTCAATATATTCTTGTAAAATTGTAATCCCATCAATGGATTCTTCAAACTGACCTCCTTCAATGTACTTTTCAAGCTCAGTTTTATTTTGAAATAACTTAACACCAAGCCCGCGTCCGGCTCTATTATGTTTAGTAATGAAGGGTTTAGTAAAATGATCTGCGGCTGATAAAATACTTTCTTTTCCTGAACAAAAAATAGATTTTGGAGTTTTAATATTTTGTTCATTTAACTTTTTATATTGAAGTGATTTACTAATCTCTAAAGCAAGTGCATTTTCACCATTAATAATCCGTCTGTTATGAAAGGATAACCAATTTAAAATCACTGCCGTATATTCAGGTGCAAACCGATGTCCTCTTGAATGAGAAGAGGCGCTCATTCGATTATAAAAAATACCAACGGGGGGAATTGAAGCGGTATTTAAATTAACTTTTGCCATATGCCAATCTTCAAACGGCACAGATAATTTTTGTAATTGTTCTTTGAGCGGTAAAGTCCACTCATCATTTTCATGAATGATATAAGCTTTCAAAAAATTAGATTCCTTTTTTCAGTAATTCTTTAATTGAACTTTCTTTGGTATCGCCTAATGATCGTACCTTGTTCTTTGCCTTGTTTAAAGACAATGATGGCACTTTGTCTTGAAACTCTTAAAGTTTTTAAAAGATCTTTACTCGTATCATAATCAACATTAAAGAAAGTTAAATTTTTAAATTCATTTAACTTCATTAAAGAATTTAAAATAGGATCTTGCGTTGCACACGTTGAGCACCATTTAGCATGAACATGAAGTACGATGGGTTTTCCTTCTTTATTCAATTTATCAAATTCGGTTTGTGAATAAGGTTTGCCTGCTGCAAACAGAAGAGATTGTAATAAAAAGAAACTTAAGATTATTTTTAATAAAATTTTCATTTAAAATCGACCCCTTGGAAAGTTATAAATAATAATAAATAGAACGATCAGTAACATTATTAAGTTGGATCAGTTCTGGTTGGGTTAAATTCATAACTTTTAACTATCAACAAAATACTTATATCATAATCATCTAACATTTGCCAAAATAGCTACTTTATATTGAATTTAATTCATGGATAAAAAAGCAAAAATACTTGCAACGCTTGGTCCTTCCATATTTAAGAAAAATATTATCAATCAACTAATCCGTTCAGGAGTAGATGGGTTTAGAATTAATTTTAGCCATAACTTAAATGGGATTGATAAAATTGTAAAAATTATTAGAGATTGTGAAAAACTAAATGCAAAGCCCATTGCAATAGTTGCAGATCTACAAGGGATAAAGCTTAGAATTGGTAAAATTTTAGAAAATCAAGTTTTTCTTAAAAGAGGAGATACTTTTAATTTTGATTTAAATAAAAAAATAGGCAATCAAAATCGAGTATATCTCCCCTATCCTGAAATCTTTAACAAAATAAAGAAGAGTAATAAAATTTTAATTGATGATGGAAAATTTGTATTTAAAATTAAAAAACTTACAAAAAATTCAATCCAAACTATTTGTCAAAATGATTGCATCATTAAAAACTTTAAAAGCATTCATATTCCAGGACTAGAGGTTGATTTTGACAATCTAACAGTTAAAGGATAAGACAAGATATTCAAGTGTAGCAAAAAAATTAGGCTGTAATTGGATTGCACTTATCTTACGTAAAGAATTCAAAAATTATTAAACAAACAAAAAAACTTAATCCCGCAACGATATAGGCATTATTGCAAAGGTTGAAAATAAAAGTGCTATTGAAAAATATTAAAGATATTATTCAAACCTCAGATGCCATCATGGTAGCCCGTGGCGATCTTGCCGTTGAAATTGGTGCAAATGAAGTCCCACACGTTCAATTAGATATTGTTAAAAAATGTTCTGAACTTGGTAAACCCGTAATCATTGCAACACAAATGCTTAGAAAGCATGATTGAAAATAATAAACCAACGCGTGCTGAAATTAATGATGTGGGCACTGCTATATTTCAAGGCAGCAGATGTAGTGATGCTCTCTGCTGAAACGGCTGTTGGAAAATATCCAATTCAAGCAGTGCAAGCAATGAAAAAAACCATTGTCTCAACTGAAAAATATAAAAAGGAAAATATCAGTTTATTTAAAAGTAAGACTAAAATTAATAATGAGCCCGTTAGAGCAATTGCCCTTGCAATTAAAGATATCGCCTACAACATCAAAGTGGAGGCCATCATTGGATTTTCTGTAACCGGCAATACTGCACGATTAATCTCAGCCATTAGACCTTCTGCAAAAATTATAACGATTTCTCCAAATATAAATATCTCAAGACAATTATCATTACTGTGGGGGATTACTTCAATTACTAATAGTGATGCTAAAAACTGGAGACAGATGATGAAAATTTCAAAGGACGATTATTAAATCTAAAAAATTAACTAAAGTTGGTGGTTATGCGATTATCACTGCAGGACTTCCCTTTGGAAAATCAAAGATGACTAACATGATCAGACTTTATCAATTAGGTAAAAACTAATGCAAAAAGCACTTATCATCATTGGAATTTTAATATTACTCATTGGACTATTTTGGCCGCTTGCAAAGGAAATTCCTCTTGGCAGATTGCCAGGGGATATTAGTGTAAAGGGTGAAAAATATTCTTTCTATTTTCCAATTGTAACTTGTATTGTGATTTCAATTATTGTCTCCCTGTTCTTTAAATTTTTTAAATAAAAGATATAATTTATTTATGAAAAAATTTTTCTTAAGCGTTTTAATAGTAATTTTAACAATCACATTTGCCCTTGCGGCAACGATCATGATGCTCATAAATTAGATCCAAATGTTCCTTTTAAAAAAGCCATGGATAAAATGCATCAGGGTATGAATTTTAAATCCACTGGTAATATTGATAAGGATTTTTTAAAAGGCATGATCCCTCATCATCAAGGAGCCATTGATATGGCAGAGGAATTAATCAAAAAATCAAAGATGCTGAACTAAAAGCTTTTGCACAAAAGATAATTGATGCTCAAAAGAGTGAGATCAAAACTATGCAAGAGTGGCTTAAGAAAAAAGATAAAAAGTAAACTTTTATAAATTATACAGCGTATTCTTATACGATAAGTGCAATTCGCAATATAAGTTCATCGTTTGCTCGGTTGGGTAAATATTAGTCAGTCTTTTATCTTTTGAGACTTTTTTTCGCTCTAATATTTTTCTTTTACAAAGATCATTCACACACTGGATTCGGTAGCTTCTCGAACTAATGTTATCTGGAATATAATTAATTAATTTTTCAAAGGTTAAATCTTTTTTCGCTGCAAAAAAATTTACTGCCTTTAAAAGAATTAAATGTCGGGTAAGATCAGCACGACAATAATTAATATCACGGTAATATTCTGCCGTGTAAGTATCAATTAATTTCTGCGTATAGTGTATGACAGTCTTAGATTCAAACTTTAAATTTTTTTCTAATTTTTTTAATATTTTTTTCAAAAACTACCCCCCCCCCCGCTTACTTTTCCACTTTATTTAATGTTTAACAAGGTCAATATTTTCTATCTATGAGATTTTTAAGAATTTATTTCACTGACATAATGATTAAGCCAATCTTTGTATTCTTTTACGAAGCTATCCGTTGGAATGACATGTTTTTTTCTTTTATCAGAAAAATTTAATGATTTTTTTTCTATAATTCCTTTTTTTACGGCAGTATCAATCATTGTAAATAATGAAAGTCGTGAGGCAATATGAGTTGGGACTTGTCTTATTAATTCCTCGACGCATAAACGTTCATTGAGAAAATATTTTTGCATAATTTTAAACATTAATAATTTTCCACCTGGAGATCTTCTAAAATATTGAACATTTTTATACTTTTCAGAGTTTTTTATAAACTCATCGAATAAATATGTGCTGATATTTGTGATGGAATTTTTATCTAACTTATCTAAAGACAATTTATTTTATTCTCCCCAATATTTACGAAGAATACAAAAAATAAATTAAATATTTTAGTATAAGTTTTACATTTAAATTTTAAATATAAAATTTATACCTATTTTTAGGTATATAATTTTAAAGATTCAATTAACTTAATTAGTCCCAGCAGGTGGAGACAAAACCAATCACATTGTTTTTATTGTCGATGGTAAATTTTCTCTGACAGTCAAAGACTGTTCCTTTGATTTCATAAACATATACCGTTTGATTATTCTCAACTAAGGTTTGTGTAGGTTTACCAAAGGTTGAGTTTAAATTCGTTACAGGTTTATTTAAGAAAGTTGCAAGATAAGCATTTTCTTTATCTGCCTTTTGTTTTGCTTTTTCTGAAACGACCGCACAAGAAAAGGTGAAAAATATTAAACTAATTAAAGTTAAAGATTTTTTTAACATCAGTTTAAAGTTAAATAAAATTTGTGTTTAAAATAAGATTATCATTTTATGAATAATGAAGCCAATTTCAACTAGAGTTTCTTGTAAAAAGTGTAGTATAATAGGACACTAACTAACTATAAAAAAAAATGAAAAAAGCACTTGTACTATTCGTAAGCATGTTTTTAGTAACTTCTGTTGCTTATGCAAAACTTTGTCCAAAATTAATGGCACAGTTTGATGCTGATGTTAAAACAACAAAAGCGAAAGCTGAGGACGTTACTAAAGCAAAAAAATTAAGAGCTGATTGTGAAAAACTTCATAACGAAAAAACACATGACAAATCAGAAGCGGCTTGTCGTGATGCTTTAAAGTTAATTGGATCTAAAGTTACAATCTAATAACTATTTTATAATATTTCTTAAGCGGGCAAACAATTTTGTCCGCTTTGAAATTTCCTCAAATTACTCTAATCCCCCAATAAATGAATTTATCTATTAAAAGAATTATAAAAATTTTTTTAATTTTATTTGCTTATTCATTTATTTTGATCGCAGGTTTAAGTGCTAAAACAAAACAAACTGTTACAGCCACCAGTTGGTTAGTGGCTGATGGGAATGGCAAAATAATTAAAAGTGTTAATCCCGATGATCTTCACAGTATTGCAAGTATTACAAAATTAATGACTGCGATGGTGGTTCTTGATGCCAATCAAGATTTAAATGAAAAAATTGAAAAATTTACAAGACGACAACACATTCAACTCGCCCTCATTAAATCTAACAATCATTCTGCAGATTTATTGTGCGAAAACTATCCAGGGGGCACAGAGGCTTGTGTAAATGCCATGAATACAAAGGCAAGACAAATTGGCATGAAAGATACTTCTTTTGTGGATGGCTCTGGCATTAATGATGACAATGTTAGTACATCAAAAAGTTTGGTGAAAATGGTGCTTGCCGCTCAGCACTATCCTCTCATTGTAAAATCTTCACAAACTTCATTGATGAAAATTAAATTAAAAAATACTTATCTTTCTTTTAAAAATACCAATCCCTTAGTTGGCAAACACCAAAAGTTTTTAGTGAGCAAAACCGGTTACATAAAAGCGGCAGGCGGTTGTATTGCTTTATTGATGGAGACTGATAAAGGCAAACGAGCTGTGATTATTTTAGGCAGTAAAAATACACACACCCGAATTCCAGAAGTTCGATATTTAGTAAGAAATGTTAAATAAATTAATGATGGTGATCTAAGTCTTTTTTCACATCATCATGATCCCCTACGACAATATGATGTTTAGATTTCACTACATATTTTTCAAGTAAAGGAATTAAAAGAAGAGGCGTTAAACCACCAAGAAAAATTCCAAGAGTTGCGGGGCGAATATCTGGATCAATTAAGGATGCAATTAAATCTGCAATGACATGTGCAAAGATTGCACCAAAAATTCCAGCGATATATCCATTCGATGCTATTTTAAGTAAACGGTTAATACTCCAGCCCGTATAATAACCAATGACTATTAAACCTGCGTGAATGACACCAAATACATATCCTCGAAGTAAGACTTTATCATTTAGAAATGTAATATTGTCTAATAAGTGCTCCATGGACAAAAGCTTATACTACTTAGAGTCTTTAATTTAAATTAATTATTTGTCACATTTTTGTAATAATCTCCTCATAATAATTAGTTGAATGATTAACGTTTTATTTTTGTGCACTCATAACTCTGCAAGATCCATCATCGCAGAGGTTTTATTAAACACATTAAGTAAAGGAAAGTTTACAGCTTATAGTGCGGGCTCTTCACCTAAAACAGAAATTAATCCCATTGCAAGACAGATTGCAGAAGAGATGCGCTATGATACTAAAAAACTTTACTCAAAAAATTGGGATGAATTTGCAAAACCTAATTCACCAAAGATGCATATAGTGATTACCGTTTGCGATAGTGCCGCAAAGGAAATGTGTCCTATCTGGCCAGGTCATCCTTTACAAATTCACTGGGGATTTAAAGATCCATCAGCTTTAGGAGGTGATAAAGAAGAAAAACGTAAAGCATTTGATGAATTAATTAACACTTTAAAACCTAAAATTGAAAAACTGATTAGATTACCCGTTGTAACCATGGACACGGTTAATTTAAAATTTAAACTGAGAGAGATTTATCACAATGATTAACAATAAGTATTTTGCAGAATTTATTGGCACAACTTTATTAGTGATGGCCATCACAGGATCTGGAATCATGGGTTATGATTTATCAAGGGGTAATTTAGGAATTGCTTTAATCATTAACTCCCTTGCAACCGGAATGATACTTTTTATTTTAATTTCAATTTTTATAAATATTTCAGGAGCCCATTTTAATCCCCTCGTAACATTTATGTTTTGGGCTGATGGCGAAATTAATAATGAATCATTTATAAAATATTTTCTCAGTCAATTTGTTGGAGCTTTATTTGGAATTATTATCACTCATGTTATTTTTTATTTACCGATAATCCAGTTTGCAACTAAACTAAGATCGGGCTATCCCTTTTGGATCAGTGAATTTATTTCAACTTTTGTTTTGCTTCTTGTCATTAAGTATTTTTCAAAAACCAATAAAAATCAAATCCCGATCATGGTTTCTTTACTGGTGATGGCTGGATATTTTTTCACATCATCAACATTTTTCGTAAATCCCACCTTAACAATTGCTCGAAGTTTTTCTGATACGTTTGTTGGAATACACTCAACCGATGTGATTGGCTTTGTATTCTCTCAGTTATTAGCTGCTTTAATCTTTATCTATTTTTTTAAAAAGAAATATTAATTACTTTTTAATTCCCCATTTAATATTTTGCCAAATTCGGTCATAGGTATAATAACCTATGGAATATAAAAAATTTAATGTAAGTGTTGGCACAATAGACTGCGACCAAGATTTTCCAACGATACTTAAAAAAATATAAGAGGTTACTAAAATCCACACACGGTAGATGGCTGTTTTAACAAAAGTTCTTTTTTTAGTAACACGCATAACAATTTTATTTTTTCTCCTTTATTTTATTTTCAAATTTTTCTTTAATAATCACATATCGCTCATGGGTTCCTTTAGAAATTACATCCACACGGTCTCTTGCCTCAACATTAAAGGTTAATTTTTTTCCATCCATCTTTACAAGCTCAACATCTGCAATAACCTCATGACCCACCGGAGTTGCAGCTTCATGACTGACATTAATGTGAGTACCCACCGATTGTTCCATTGGCCAATCTAAATGCGGTTTGATTGCTAAGATGCATGCCCATTCTAAAAATCCAACTAAGTATCCAGTTGCAAATACTTCAGGCATAATTTTAAACTCTTCCGACTCTGGATATAAATTTGGAACTGTTTTTGACTTTGGAACTGTGAATTTATGTTGATAGCGAAGACCAACTTTTAAAGAAGTTTTCATAAATACATTCTCCTTACATCAATGATGATGTATGCGGCAAATGCATTTATTACAAATCAGCTTGAAATTTTACGCTTTAGACGTGCCTATAGCCTGATCTGAAAAGGGATGTTTTGAGATTGTTGTAGCTATAGGACTCTCATTTGCAGTGAAAGTCACGGCAAATAAAACTTTAAATTTCGGACTTTGGTCTTGTGATATGACCTACGACTTTACCGGCATTCACACCGTTTTTAATTCTGTAACCTGTTGTACCATTTCCATAAGTATCAACTGATTTCATATTACGGTTAATATTGTCGATATTCTTTTCTTTTTGCTTGTTTTCAAAATTTTTAGCTATCAAGCCTTTTGATCCTTCTAGCATTTTAACTCCTTGTTCTATGTTAATTTTTAGCTATGCAAAAATTGCAAAGCAGTTATGCATATAATAGAAATATATGCATTAAAGTCAATACTTAATTATTTGTCTTAAATAACCTCATTAAATAAGGATAAATTAAGAGTAAATAATGAAACAATATATCAAGATCTTTATTACTTTTTTAAAAATTGGTTTTCTTGCCTTTGGCGGTCCTGTGGCTCAGATTCATATGATCAGAGAAAAATTAGTAAGAGTTGAAAAATGGGTAAATCAAAAAAGATTTAATCGCGCATTATCATTGTACCAAGTTCTGCCTGGGCCCGAAGCACACGAGATGTGTGTTTATCTTGGTATGGTAAAGGCCGGTCGACTAGGCGGATTTTTAGCAGGTCTTGGTTTTATGCTTCCTGGCTTTTGTTTTATATTTGCTCTTTCATATCTTTATAAATTACTCGGACCCGTAATATTACTTCCATTTTTTTTTGGTGCAAAACCTGCCGTTGCTGCTTTAATAGTTAGAGCATCTCACAAAATTTCAGAACATATTTTAATTAATAAAAAATTAATTTTAATTGGAATATTGTCTTTTATTTTAACTTGGTGTGAATTAAATTTTTTAATTAATATTTTAATTTGTGGCTCCAGCTATTATTTATGTATCAAAAAAAATAATATTTTAGCAATCTCAATTGCATTTATTGGTTTATGCTTTGCTTTAACTGGATATTTAAATATGGAACTGTTCCAACATTTTGCAAATAATAAATCTAACAGCGGTTTGTTTTTGGAGGGATTAAAAGCAGGTCTTCTTTCTTTTGGAGGCGCCTACACTGCTTTACCATTTTTAAAATCTGGAATTGTTGGAAATTATAAAGATGTCACTGAAAGTATTTTTACTGACGGAATTGCTTTAACGGGCGTATTACCAACTCCATTATTAATGTTTGGAACTTTTTTAGGTTATATGGCAACCGGTGTTAATGGTGCTCTACTGGTGACAGTTGCAATCTTTTTACCTGCTTTTTTATTTACAATGATTGGTCATAAATATTTTGAAAAAATATTAAAACATAAACCTTTCCATGCGTTTTTAGATGGAGTATCTGCTGGAGTTGCTGGAATATTAATCATGACAGCAATAGATTTTTTAGTCCCAATTACCAAATCAAATATTTTAATAATACTCTTATTTTTATCAAGTCTTGGAATTCTCTATAGATTTAAATCCCGCTATATTATTCCAGTTGTAATTTTATTATCTGCAATGATTGGTTACACACTTAACTAATTAGTGACCAAAATATTTTATTAAAAAAATTTAATTGATTAATTTAAATAAAACTTCATTTCTTTTTAAAAACCATAAGGTCCAAGGTGCATTATAGCCTGCATAAATGGGCGGTTCTTCAATTTTAAGTCCTTTTTCTTTTATATAATTTCTAAGCTTTGTTTCATTCTCTTGAATATTACCATCACTAAATAATCCTGAAAAAGTTATAGTAGATCACTTTAAGATTTGAATTATTAATAATTTTTACACTTGCGTTATCTGGTTTTGGAACATTTTGCAGATTAAATTTTTTAGGAACGACAAAAGAAATACTCCATTTGTTAGCCCCCATACTTTTTTGCATTACAGGAATTGTCATTGAAATATTTTCTTTTTCTTTATTTTCACCACTAATGTATTTGAATAAAATTCTAAATCCTTTACCGATAGCTTCATCGCGTTCACCATCCGTTTCAACGGTTGCAGTTAAAAAATTAGTATACTGGCGGATTTCAAATTCATTATCTTTTTTAAGAATTGAATAATCCGGTTGTTCATTTGCCATAAGATTAAAACTAAAGGTAAAAAATATAATAAATGATACTTTTTTAAAAAAATTATAAAAGTAATTGTATATCATCCCAAATTAAATCAGCTGCAACCCATATAACTGACAACAGCCCAAGCCAACCGACCCACTTGTGTTCTTTTAAATAAACAGAAATTGCATTTGCAAGAGTCACCATTAAAATAATAGCCAAAGCAAGACCAAATACTAATAAAGTGTAATTTGTCTTTGCGGCACCTGCAACCGCGATGACATTATCTAAACTTAAAGTGATGTCTGCAACAATGACGGTCATTAAAGCTTTTCTAAAATTACTTTTTTCAGTTTCTTGAACTTGATATTTGCTTAAATCTTTTATCTCTTCGTCTTTATTTTTTAAAATATCTACATAAAGTTTGTAAGCCACCCAAAATAATAAGATTCCTCCAATCGTTCGAATACCTTGAAACTGCATTAAGTAAGCAGTGATGGCTGAAAATAATATTCTAAAGACAACGGCAAGACCAGTGCCAATAATTAAGAACTTTTTTTCTAATAGCTGGATCAAATTGTGATGCAGCCATTCCAATGATCACCGCGTTATCTGCGGATAACACTAGATCGATTAAAATGATTTGGATGGTAATCCTTATTTCTTCTGAGAAAAATTCCATGAATTGAAGCGTTTATATAAATTAATTATGGCTATTTTTCAAATGCACAGCGAAAGCCAACATAAATGGCGTAAAAATCTGCTGGCTTAAATTGTGCTCCATTTTTAGTTGTATTACTTGAACTGTACCACCAAGAGGAACCTGCCGTTAAAGCAGAATTATCTTTCTTATCACTTGTCCATTCCCAAACATTGCCACCCATTGCAACTAAACCATTAATACCTTCTGGTAGTTTTAAAACATCATAATGTTTTCTATAAGAAAGCAGATCCGTTGAATTCATTTTTTCAGCTTTATCTCCACTTGGATAAAGATAGGTTTTATTTTTCTCAAATACTTTTGAGTCTAAAACTTGTGTATAGGCTGCCGTTGACCATTCTGCAAAACTTGGCAGTCTACCATTAATAAATTTACAATATTGTTCAGCTTCATAATAACTAATATGAACGGCAGGTTCAGTTAAACTTTCAGGATTTTTTCCATAAGGGGTTTTGTAATTCCAATTCTTTCTCTTCTCCCAACCCATTCCATATTCATAACCAAAACCTTGCTTTTCAGCCTCCGTTTTAAAATTTGTTTTATTTGCAAAGTTTAAATACTCAGCAATGGTAACTTCATACTTTTGAATATAAAAATTATTTATTTTAATTTTTGGATTTTCAAAGGCATTTGCTTTAAGAGTGATTAAAAGTAAAAAAAAATAAATTTTTACGATTAAGAACATTAAGTCTCTATATTTATTTTTCCACCATCGACATGGATCACTTGTCCAGTGATCCAACTACTATTAGGTAAAAGTAAAAATTTTGCAGTTTCTGCTAAATCCTCAGGTTTGCCCACTCTCTTCATTGCGTGCTTTAAAGGAATTTGTTCTGCAATTCGAGCATTATCTAAAATTGACTTTGCCATTTTTGATTGCGTGATGCTCGGTGCAATACAATTTACTCTGATCTTGGGTGCAAACTCTGCAGCTAAAGATGTGGTTAATCCTTGAATAGCTCCTTTTGCAGTTGAGATTACGGAGTGCATATTAAATCCTCGATCTACTGCAACCGTTGAAAATAAAACAATCGAGCCATTATTATCTGCAAGTTGTTTTTGTAATTTTTTTATAAAGTGAATGGCACCCGTCACATTCAAATTAAATGTATTTATAAAATCATCTGTCTTTGTAGTTTGAAAAGATTTAAGAACAATGGAGCCTACACAATAAGCAAGTCCGATAATTTTATCATTTGCAATTGAACTTAAACTTTCACTTACACTTTGTTCATCACTAACATTGCTACAAACTGAAAAAGATTGCCCTGTTTCATTTGCTAATTTTTCAAGCTCAGACTCATTTCTGCCTATTAAATGACAGTCGATGTTTTCTTGCTTTAATAATTTTGCTAATGCAGAGCCTGTATAACCAGTAGCGCCTACGATAATAATTTTTCCACTCATAAAGCCAGTTTATAGATAAAAGTTAAATGTTTAAAGATTTTACTAATAAAATGTATTCAACGATCCCTGAGTGATATTAGGACGTAGTATTATTTTTAATAAAATTTTCTGCAGCTGAATAAATTCTCTGCTTTTTTTCTCTATCCATTTTTTCTAAAATTTTAACCATCATTGAAAGACGATAATTTTTAGAAAAGAAATTTTTATTTTTTTCAATAAATCTCCAATAAAGACCATCCATTACTTCACACCAATCTCCACGTTTAAAATCACTCATCTTTAGTAAATAACTCGAGGCGCAGATATAAGGTTTGGTTGCAAAAATTCCTCCATCACTAAACAATCCCATGCCATAAACATTAGGCGCCATCACCCAATCTGAGGAGTCGACATACATTTCCATGAACCAACGATAGACTAATTTTGGCTCTATATTTGATAAATTCATAATATTCGCAACCACCATCAAACGCTCAATGTGATGAGTCCAGCCATACTTAATGCAGTTTTTAATGGTGTGATCTAAAGGGTCAATACCGGTGGTTCCATCATACCAACTATTTTTTAATTTTTTATGATGTTTAAAAAAATTAGTACTCTCCATTTTGCTTTCATAATTTTGATAAATACCTCGCATAAATTCACGCCAGCCAATAATTTGTCTTAAATAACCCTCAAGACAATTAATTTTAACTTTATTTGTTTTTGCAAAAGCTAAAGTTTCTTTGACGAGTTCATCGGGGGTAATGAGTCCTAAATTAATAATTGGGCTTAACATACTATGAAATAGGACGTAAGATTTTTGTGAGATGGCATCTTCAAAATCACCAAATAAATTTAATTTCTTTTTTAAAAAATCAAAAAATAAATTCAGTGCATCTTTACGGGTTGTTGGATAATTAAAATCTTCAAGGGTGCCTGGATGATCATTAAAATTTTTCTCTAAAAACTTTTTTACATTTTTAGTATGAGTGGTTTCTTTAAATGTGATTAAATTTGGAATTTGAACTTTCGGATCTAGTTTATTTCTATTCTCTTCATCAAAACTCCACTTGCCGCCTAACGGCTCTTGTTTATTTTTCATTAAAATGTTGTGCTTCATTCTTTGGCTTTTATAAAAATTAGCCATGAACGGTTTTTTATTCGTTTGTAAATATTCTTTAAAATCACCTCGGCTCGATAAAAACATCGGTGAATTGATAAAATGATATTCAATATTATTTTTCTTAAAAAATGTTTTTAATTGGTTTTCAAAAAATTTATCTTCAATTTCAAATAAGCTTACTTCTTTTGCTTTTATTTTTTTTAAAAAGACTAAAATTTTCTCTTCATAACTTTTCTTAAACAGTTCATGTTTGCAGTCAAAATAGGTGAGTGAAAAATTAGCTTTTTTTAATTCATCCGCATACGAACGCATGGCTGATAAAAATAACAATATTTTCTGACGGTGATGTTTGACGTAGGTGCACAGTTGATAATCTTCCGCCATCATAAAATGATGGTCTTTAAAATTCTTTAATTGGCTTAATGGAAAAAGCTGGTTGCCAAGGATGATAAAGGCTTTTGGTTTTTGAACCATTACAATCAATAATTAATGTGCTCTTACTGTTGGGGCAAGTTTTATAAAAGAGGTATCAATTCTTGATGAGTGATTACGCCTCATTCTTGAATTATTGTTTAATCTAGCGGCTGCAACGGAAATAGCACCTCTACCAAATCGACTATTGGTTTGATCAATCACTTTCATCAAATGATCTAAATTTAAGTTTTGATCTGAAAATAGGTTCTTTTCATAATGATCTTTCGGCTTAAGCTCTGAAAAAATAACGCCCAGCTTTGCTGTAAAAATAACCCTTAATATAAATACCTTCTAAAGCTTTAGCGCACACATTCACTAGTTCTAAAGTATTATTCGTTGCAATAGGCAGATCTACTTTTTGCACTCTTGAAACATAATTTTTTTTAAACCTGCTAGTTTTAATAAAAACATAAACTGATTTTACAATTAATCCTTCTGAGCGAATTCGCTCTGCTGCCGTCATACAATGTCTCACGACTGCTTCTTTTAAATCATTAAGTTCAGTAATCGTTTTACCGAAGGATCTTGAAACACAACAATTCTTTCTTGCCACATATTGAAAGTTTAACGGAAAGCAACAAGTACCATTCAATTCATGAATAGTTTTTAAAACAATTACACTACTATTTTTTCTAACCCAGTAATTATCAGCATATTTAAGCTGATGCGCATTATAAAAATTATTATTATTAAAAAACTTTGAAAGTTGTCTACCAATCCCCCACACTTCTTGTACAGGAAATGTTTTTAAAACTTCATCAACATAATTTTTATCTTTTGAAATAAATTCCTCAACTCCTAATTTATTTTTCTTTGCAATATGATTTGCAATTTTAGCAAGGGTTTTGGTATTCGCAGCACCAATAGATACCGGAATGCCGGTCCACTTTAAAATAACTTTTCTAATATTTAAAATGTACTCTGCAACATTATCCATTTTAATATTTGTTAAATCTAAGAAAGCTTCATCGATTGAATAAAATTCAATATCCGGTGAAAAGTTTTTTAAAATCTTCATGACTCGTCTTGATAAATCTCCGTACAATTCATAGTTCGATGAGAAGACCGATACTTTATATTTATCAATGAGTGGCTTTGCTTTAAAATAAGGCTCGCCCATTTTAATCCCAACTTGCTTTGCTTCCGTTGATCTTGAAATAATGCAACCATCATTATTAGATAAAACGACAACAGGTTTTCTTCTTAAATCAGGTCTAAATAATCGCTCACAGGAAACATAAAAAGAATTACAGTCTACTAAGGCGATAATTCGATTATTAGTTAGCTGCATGAATAATGTAGGTAACAATTCCCCAAACATTAATGTCTGAGTTTTCGTTAATTAAAATTTTCTCTAATTTATTTTTAATATAAAAATTATTTTTCTCTTTAATAATATTTTTAACCACTAATTCGTTATTAAAATTAATAACGGCAATACAATCATTTTTTAAATTCAAACTTCGATCCACCACTAATAAGTCTCCATTGATAATTTTATGGTCAGTCATAGAATTACCTTGCACACGAATTAGAAAAGTTGCGGGAGGATTTTTTATAAGCTCGCTGTTTAAATCGATTTCATCTTGAACATAATCGGTGGCGGGTGATGGAAAACCGGCTGATACTTTCTGCAATATAACTGGTATTTTCATAGTAAATATGTTCTTGTTTCGTTCTAACTAATAGGTATACTGAAGTCAACGAGGCAATAAAATGAAAGTGAATGTCGGTAACGCTGATCGGATTTTAAGAATTACTGCAGGCGTTGTTATTGTAACGCTTACAGCACTTGGCAAAATCAGTCCTTGGGGCTGGCTTGCGATTGGTTTAATTGTGAGTGGAGTTCTTAGAAATTGTACTCTTTATTCTTTACTTGGAATTAATACTTGTAAAAGATCATAGAGCCCGACGTTTAAATCGGGCCCTAAATTAATTAACTAAAATTGTTCGGATTCAGTTGAACCACTCATGGCTGTGGTTGAAGTTTTTCCTGAACTGATAATTTGTGCAATGGTATCAAAGTAAGTTGTGCCCACTTCTCTTTGATGTTTCACTGCAGTGTAACCATCTTTTTCAGCTTCAAATTCTTGTTGCTGAATTTTAGAATAAGCAGCCATTCCATCCTTTTTATAATTTTGCGCAAATTTAAAGATTGAATAGTTTTGCACGTGAAAACCTGCAAGGGTAATAAATTGAAATTTATAACCCATTTCAGCAAGTTTTTGTTGGAACGTTTGCATTTCACTTTCAGATAAATATTTCTTCCAATTAAATGAAGGTGAACAATTGTAAGCTAATAATTTTCCAGGATACTTTTTATGAATTGCATCCGCAAAAATTTTAGCTTCATTCAGATCTGGTTTTGCAGTTTCACACCAAATTAAATCACAATAAGGAGCATAAGCTAATCCTCTTGAGATCGCTTGCTCAATTCCTTCTTTAACATAATAAAAACCTTCTGCAGATCTTTCGCCTGTTAAAAACGGTCTATCATTTTCATCACAATCACTGGTGATTAGTTTTGCAGCATTTGCATCAGTTCTTGCAAGAATAACTAAAGGCACATTCATAACTCTTGATGCAAGACGTGCCGCTTTTAAATTTCTGATAGCATTTTGTGTTGGGATTAAAACTTTACCCCCCATATGACCACATTTTTTTTCTGCAGCTAATTGATCTTCAAAGTGAACTCCTGCAGCTCCTGCTTTGATAAATCTTTTAGTCAGTTCATAAACATTTAAAGGTCCTCCAAATCCAGCTTCGCCATCTGCAATAATTGGCATATGGTAATCGATACTGTTTTTTGGATCCATTTTACCTTCTAAAATTTCCATGTACTGAATCTGATCGGCACGCATTAAAGCATTAATCATGCTCTCAACTAATTTTGGTGCACTATCATAAGGATATAAACTTTGATCAGGATACATTTCACCTGCAGAATTTGCATCTGCTGCAACTTGCCAACCTGATAAATAAATTGCCTTCAAACCTGCTTTTGCATGCTGAACGGCATGATTTCCAGAAAGTCCACCCAAGGTATTAATGTACTTTTCTGTATTGAGTAATTTCCAAAGTTTTTTTGATAAATTTTTTGAAACGGTATACTCGACGTTAAAAGTTCCTCTTAACTTTTCAACGTCTTCTTCAGAGTAATTTGCAATAACGCTTTCTAATCTTTTTTTAACTAGAGTATCAGTTGTATTAGGCATTACTAGACCCGCCTTTATTTTGTTTAATTATTGATAGTTTTTGCTCTAAATAATTAACAAAAGACTGTCCTGTTTTATAAACAGAGGAAACAGCATCGTTGATAACTTTTCTTTCAAGACCATCCATAGCCTTCACATTTTCCTCATAGCTATTAGTTTCGTTGTAGCAATCGTCATTGAATGAAACGCAATTACTTTCAATGTTGTGTTTTTCTCTGTGGCTCATATTTATTCTCCTTGGTTAATAAATTTACAATATTTACATTCGTTTATATTTCAAAGATTTTTTTTGATAATGCTTGTAAATTTGTAATAAAAATTTTAATATTTGATTTACAAATTGTAAATTTTGTAAATTTTTATGAGCAAACAACTTGGATTTAAGATCAAAACAGCGCGTAGAAAGCTCAATATTAGCCAAGGGGATTTGTCAAAAAAACTTGAAATTTCACCAAGTTATTTAAACTTAATTGAGTCTGGTAAAAGAAAAGTAAGTGCGGATTTACTTATTAAAGCCTCTGAAATTTTAAATCTGGATATAAAAAAATTATCATCCGATGATCAGTTAAACCTGGTGCATGATTTACAAGAATTATTAAGTGATAATTTATTTGAAGATCTAGATATTACTAATATTGAAGTAAAAGATTTAATAGAAACCAATCCACTTATTTCTAAAGCTCTCATTCGTCTTGGTGATGTTTATCAGAAAAAATAATTCTGAAGTTTATGATAAACTTGAAATGATTTCGGGTGAAAACGTTTCAAATCCTAAAGCAACATTTCCAGGTGAAGCGGTTTCAGATTTTCTTCAAGAGTACCAAAACTATTTTCCAAAACTAGAAGAATATGCAAATAAAATTTTTAACCAAGTAAATAGAAATTTTAGAACTCGACATGTTTTGCTCGTTGAATATTTAAAGAAGCATCACAAAATTGATGTGATCGATGTTGTGCCTAAAAATGATGATTTCTTTTTAAAACGATATGTTCCTGAAAAGAAAACACTTTATCTATCTGACTTCTTAACGCTCGATACTAAAAAAATTTATTGCGCAGGACAAATTGTGCAAGCGGAGGCCATGGATTTAATTGAAGATTATCTTAAAGATTATAATTTTCCATCTGAGACTGCTAAAAAATTAACAACCATCTCTTTAGTCAATTACACGGCAGCAGCAATTCTAATGCCTTACAAATTATTTTATGAAGAATGCAAAAAGCAACGTTATGATTTAGAACTTATTCAACATACGTTTTCTGTTTCCTTCGAACAAGTGGCGCACCGCGTGACTTGTTTACAAGATCCTAAAATGAAAGGAATTCCTTTTCATATGTTAAGAACCGATATTGCTGGAAATATTTCTAAACGATTATCTTTATCTGGCATTCAAATTCCTCGATATGGTGGAGCTTGTCCTCGATGGAATATTCACTCAGCTTTTATGCTACCAGGTAAAATTCACTGTGCACTTTCTAAAATGCCAGATGGAGAAAAATATGTTTGTATTGCACGAACCATTGAAAAAGGAATTGGTCGCCATGGAATTTATAGAAGCATTTTAAGTATCGGTTTAGGGTGCCAGGCGAAGTACGCAAAAGATTTTGTTTATGCAGACTCTTTAAATGTTAAAGATGAAAATGCTGCGGTTGCAATTGGCGTGAATTGCAGAACTTGCCCTAGAATGGATTGTCAGCAAAGAGCCTTTCCGCCTATCAATAAAAATGTTGATATCAATTTAGATGTACGCGGGGCTTCTCCCTACGTTAGTAATTAAAATCAGAGTACTTTAAGAAAAATTTTTGCATTTCATTTAAAGTCTGCTTTGGAGCTTCTTCGGCTATAAAATGCTTACAATTAAAGCCTTTTCCTTCAACTTTTTGAGTTGTGTATTTTTGCCAAACTTTAAGCGGTTTAAACTTTTTACCGACACGCCCATTTTTACCCCATAATACTTGTAAAGGAATATGCAGTTTCTTTTTTAAATCTTTTTTATCATGAACAAGGTCAATGCTTGCCCCTGCTCGATAGTCTTCGCAGCTAGAATGAATTCTTTTGTAATTTTTAAAATATTTTAAATAATATTTTTCAATCCCTTTAAAATTAAATCCACCTGACCATTTCTTTAAACAATAGTTAAGCCAAGTCTTAGGATCTTTTGCGATAAAATTTTCTGGAATAAATTTAGGCTGAATTAAAAAGAACCAATGAAAATAGTTAGTTGCAAAATCTTGATCCGTTGCATTGTACATATCTAAGGTTGGACAAATATCTAAAACACTAAGAGCGATAACTTTATTTCGATAATCTCTTGCAAGTCGATGTGCAACGCGTCCCCCTCGATCATGTCCTGCAAGTAAAAATTTTTGATAACCCAGTTTACTCATCAACTGAACCATGTCCTTTGCCATCTCTCGTTTTGAATAATTGAGATGTTGAGCATCGCCTGAAAGGACAAAGCTTTGTCCATAACCTCTTAAATCGGGAAGGATCACGGTAAAGTTTTTAGCAAGATCATCTGCGATTTGATTCCACATGTAATGATTTTGTGGATAGCCATGTAGTAATAATAAAGGAGCGCCTTGCCCGCCGATGCGGTAAAAAATATTTCCTTTATTTACTTTTTGAAATTTTTTTTTAAAACTTTTAAACAAAATTACTTCCACTCAGGTTTTGTTTTAGCAAAAAAACTTTGAATACCAATTTTCTTATTTTCACTATCTAGTAATTTATAAAAAGTTTGTCTTTCTTCTTTTAATGAGGACTCTTGATTTACTAATCTTTTAATCTCCACCAAACTTGAAAGGGGTTTTTCTGAAATTGATTTTAATATTTGATAAGCCTTCATTTTATATTCATCGGCTTTTAAAACCACACTAATAAACCCTAACTGTTGCCCTTGTTGAGCTGTAATCATTTCTCCAGTCATACATAAATAATTTGCATTATATTTTCCAACATAATTCTTAAGTCGTTGTGTGCCGCCAATTCCTGGTATTAAACCTAAATTAATTTCTGGTTGAGCAAATTTTGCATTCTCCGATGCAATAATAAAATCACAAATCAGTGCAAGTTCCATCCCACCTCCTAAAGCATAACCTTCAACTAAGGCGATGACTGGTTTTTTTATTTTGCTTATTTCATCAAAGGCATCGAATAGTTTGTGTTGAGCGGCTGTATCTTTCGTTAAGGAGTCTAATTCTTTAATATCAGCCCCTGGGGAGAATAGTTTTTGATTGCCTTCAATTGCAATACATTTAACTGCAGGATTTTGATCAAAACTTAATAAGGCTTTTAATATCTCTTTTGAAGTTTCTATATTTAAAGAGTTTTTATCAGCAGCCCTATCAATTTGTATAAAACCGACAGCCTGTTCGGTTCTTACTTTTATATTCTTAAAATCCATTAAGGATTATTTATGATCTATGAAATTTCTTTCAATGCACATTGCAATTCCCATTCCGCCACCAATACAAAGAGTTGCAAGTCCTCTTTTAGAATGAGTTTTGATCATTTCATGAATTAAAGTTACTAAAATTCTAGCTCCTGATGCACCAATAGGATGACCGATGGCAATCGCACCACCATTGACATTTACTTTATCAACGGTCCAACCCATTTCTTTATTCACTGCAATCGCTTGTGCTGCAAAAGCTTCATTTGCTTCAATTAAATCAAGTTCATCCTCACCCCAACCTGCTTTTTTAAGAGCAAGACGTGATGCTGGGATTGGGCCTGTTCCCATAATCGATGGGTCCACTCCACACACTGCCCAAGAAACTATTTTAGCAAGGGGTTCAATACTATGTTGTTTTGCAGTTTTACCTGACATTAAACTCACCACAGCTGCTCCATCATTTAATCCAGAAGCATTTCCAGCTGTCACCGTTCCATCTTTTTTAAATGCAGGTTTTAAAGCTTCTAATTTTTCAATCGTTGTTCCATCTTTTGGATATTCATCTTTATCAAAAACCACATCTTGTTTTTTAACTTTAACAGTCACTGGAATGATTTCGTCTTTAAATTTTTTAGCTTTGATTGCATCAACCGCTTTTCTTTGTGATGCTGCTGCAAAAGCGTCTTGATCTTTTCTTGTGATTTGAAATTTTTGTGCAACGTTTTCTGCTGTCACTCCCATATGATATTGATTGTAAACATCTAATAATCCATCAACGATCATAGAATCTTGTAGTTTAGTGTCTCCTAATTTCACACCATTTCTTAAATTAATAAAGTGTGGAGCATTGCTCATGCTTTCTTGTCCGCCTGCAACGACGATATTTGCATCGCCACATTTAATAGAGTTGTAACCAAAAGCAACGGCTGCAAGACCCGAGCCGCAAAGTTGATTGATAGTGGTTGCAGTTTTTTCAACAGGAATGCCTGCATGAATTGCAGCTTGTCGCGCAGGATTTTGTCCAACACCTGCAGCTAAAATTTGTCCCATGTAAACAGTGTCAACTTGCTCAGGTTTAATTTCTGATTTTTCTAAAGCTTTTTTTATAACCTCTGCGCCTAATTGAGGTGCTGTTAAAGAAGAAAGAGAACCGCCAAAAGATCCAACGGCCGTTCGAACCGCACTCGTTATTACAACATCATTATCAGTCATTTTTATTATTCATCCCTTTCGTTTAAAAAATTATTGTTACTGCATGTACTGGCCACCATTTATTGAAAAGGTAGCGCCTGTAATGAAGCCTGCTTTATCACTTACTAAATAACTTGCCAAGGCTGCAATTTCATCTGGCTCTGCAAGTCTTCCAACTGGAATTTGACTTACAATTCCCTTAAGAATTGTAGGATCAATTTTTTTAACCATATCCGTTCCAACGTAACCTGGAGCGATAACATTTACCGTTATTCCTTTGTTTGCATTCTCTAATGCTAGAGCTTTTGAAAATCCAATTATTCCAGCTTTTGCCGCTGAATAATTTGTCTGACCCACTTGACCTTTTATTCCATTAATAGAACTGATCGATACAATTCTACCAAATCCCTTTGCTCGCATCTTCTCAATAACATTTCGACAAACGTTAAAAAGAGAATTTAAATTTGTATTGATTACTGAATTCCATTCTTCTGGATTCATTTTATGTAAAAATCTATCTTTTGTTATTCCGGCGTTATTAACTACAATTTCTATATCGCCGTATTTTTTTTCAACTTCAGCAACTGCTGCTTTGCAACTTTCAAAATAGGATACGTCTGATTTTATAACTTCAATTCCGCTTTGTTTTGAATAAGCCTGTGCTGCCTCATCTTTACCAACGTAAGATGAAACTACTTTATAACCATCATTTTTTAATCTTGTTGCAATGGCAGCTCCAATTCCTCTTGTTCCGCCTGTAACTAAAGCAACTCTAGACATTTATGGCCTAATTATTGGTTTTTTTGAAAAATTATACTTAATTTAAATTTAAATTACTAGCTAGATTTTGTTGATTTTTTAGAGAGAACTGGCTGAAATAAGGGGAGATCGAACCAGTTTCTCTCTAAATTACTTAGTTAAAAACTAATTAGTTTTTAACAGAAGCTTTTTTGCCTTCTTCTTCGATTACTTTTTTGATTTCTGTTAAACCTTCTAAAAGTCTTTTGTTAAGAATTTCGAAAGATTCTTTTGCAGTTTTTTCTGCAATTTTTGAGAAATCATTAGCAATATTTTGAGCTTCAACGATTGATTCTTGGATCAATTCGATAGATTTACCAGCTGATTGCTGAGGATTTCCCTTAGCTAATTCAGAAGTAGCATCTTTTGCATTAGAAATAGCTTTGTTAAGTACTTCTATTTGCTTTTTAGCAAGTGCATTGTAGCCTTCAAATAATACTTTAGATGCATTAGCAAATGTCTCTAAAGTTTTCTTTTGAGCATTGATTAAATTCTCAGAATTACCATCTACTGTTGGCATTTTAAGAGCTGCTAACATCTTTTGAAAATCAAAGAATTCAAAAGGGTTATTTATGTTTGTCATCATTTTACTTTCCTTGTTTGTTAAAGTTTATTTATGAGCTCTATTTATGTTGCAGTGCAATATATTTCAAGTCTAAAAATGAATAAATATGCTAAAACATTGATTTTAATACGTTTTTTCTTTTGCAAATGCAATATTTATATATTGCATAAGCACAAATAGGTTATTGCTCTATTCACATTTATTAGGCTATTATCGGAGGGCAAAATGACAAAAAACGACAAAGATAAACAGCCAGATAAAATTAATTTTGAAGATTTAAGTGGAGTGTTTGAAAATAATCTTAAAATTTATAATCAATACATTGAGTCTTTTAAGAATTTAGGTTCCAATCAAAATCCCTTTGCAGCGTTTTCACCCCAGTCTCAAAAAAATAGTAATTTTACCGTAAATGATTTGTCCAATTTGATTGCTCCAACCATGAATAAGATGATGGAGTCTTTTAAAAATTTTTCATCAGGCATTCAACAAAATCCAAATGTCTACTTTGATCAATTGAACCGATGGATGGCACAAATTGCTAATTTGAATTTTTATTTTGTAACACGCGCATCTGGAGGAATGGCCAATCCTGTAATCTTTGAAGAAAAATCTGACAAAAGATTTTCAAATGAAGAATGGAAAACAAATTTGTTTTTCGATTTTATAAAGCAGTTTTATTTAATCAGTGCAAATTTTTTAAATAATTTAATTGAGAATGTCGAATTTAAAGATCCAAAAGACAAACGAGTCATGCAATTTTATCTAAAACAATTAAATAGCGCTCTATCGCCTTCTAACTTTGCTTTTACTAATCCAGAAGTATTAAAAAAAACCGTTGATGAAAAAGGCAACAATCTAGCGAAGGGTTATGAAAATTATAAAAAAGATTTTGAAAAACATCCTAACAAACTTTTTATACAACAATCTAAAGCCGGTGAATTTGAAATAGGAAAAAATTTAGCAACCACTAAAGGTAAAGTAATTTTTAAAAATAATTTATTTGAGCTTATCCAGTACGATTGCGCAACAGATCAACAATATTCAAAACCAATGTTAATCATCCCACCATTCATCAACAAATATTACATCATGGATTTAAATGAAAAAAAATCAATGATGAAATATTTAGTTGATAAAAAATTTAACACTTTTTTAATCTCTTGGAAGAATCCAGATGCTAGTTCAAGAAATATTTCTTTTAAAGAATATATTGAGGATGGAGTCTTAGAGGCTTTAAAAATTTGTTGTGATAAGACTGGTTCCTCTGCAGCAAACATTGCTTCCTACTGTGTTGGTGGAACATTAGCCTCCCTTGCACTTGCATATTTAAAAGTTGTTCCAAGCAAATATAAAATCTCAAGCGCAACTTATTTTGCAAGTTTAATTGATTTTGAAGATCCAGGTGAATTAGGGATCTTTATTACTGAAGAACAGATTACAAGTATTGAACAACAAATGAAAAAAACTGGTTACTTCGATGGTAAAGATATGGCTGCTGCTTTTAACTTTTTGCGTCCTACAGATTTATACTGGAATTATGTTGTAAATAATTATCTGCTTGGAAATGAGCCAACCGCTTTTGATATGTTGCACTGGAACTCAGATTCCACAAGACTTCCTGAGAAAATGCACTCAGAATATTTACGTTGTATGTATTTAAATAATTTAGTTGTTAAAAATAAATATAAAATCGGCGATGTTGAAATTGATCTTTCTAAAATCGACACGCCTATGTTTTCGGTTGCAACCACCGAAGATCACATTGCACCTTGGCGATCTGTTTATCAGGGCCTAAATGCCTATAATTCGCATATCAATTTCGTACTCGCAAACTCTGGTCATATTGCAGGAATTATTCAAGGAACGGAAAATAAGCCTGGCAAACTTCACTATTATACAAAAAAATTTGAAAAAGGAAAAAACCAGGATGAATGGTTTAACAGTTCTAAAAAAGTTGATGGCTCTTGGTGGCCAATTTGGACTGCTTGGCTTGCAGTTAATTCTGGTGATTTTAAAAAACCTTCAGAGCTAAATGTAAAAAAATTTGAAGCACTTTACGATGCTCCGGGACAATACGTTAAACAATCATGATTGAAATTAAAAAATATTCTAATCGAAGATTATATAATACCGAAACGAGTGCTTACATCACCCTCGATGACATTGTTACTTTAATCAAAAAAGAATTAGATTTTAAAGTTGTCGATGTTGATACTCAAAACGACATCACTTCAACTATTTTAACACAAATTATTTTAGAAAAAGAAAATGCAGGAGTAAATTTAATTCCAGCACATATATTAAAACAAATTATCTTATTTAACGAAAATAAAAAAAGTAATCTGATGTTTGATTTTTTAACTAATACAATGAATGCTGCAAATAGTAATAATATTTTCACTAAAGGTTTTCCAAATTTTATGGATTTTAATTTTTTTAATTTTGGTCAGAAAACAACTCAAAAAGCTCCTGCCCCTAAAGAGGAAAAAAATATTGATGATCTAATGACTCAAATTGATAAACTAAAAAAACAAGTTGAAGAAATTAAAAATCAAAAATAATTTAAATTAGACTTGCAAGTTTTTTTGCATTTAAAAAAGCACTTTCAGCATTCCCCCCAGAAAACCAGTCGCCACAAATTCCAAGTCTTAAATTCTTATCCCAATAACAATTAGGTGTTGTAGAGTTTAAATTGTAAGCATAGAGCCAGCCGTGAATATCACTATAGTGTATTTGCTCTTTGCTAATATTTATTTTTAATTTATTAGAAAAATTTTTTAATATTTCATCAATTAAAACTTGCTTATTATTTCGATATTCCTTTATATTTTTAAGTGCATATTTCACTGAGGATTGAATTGTCCATAATTCTAAGTCTTTATTAATTAAATTTTTCTTTTTAGTATTTTCATTTGCAGCAAAGCCTAAAACATCATCATTTTCAAAAGTAATAGCGCTGAAATCAAGTTTTAAACTTTTATTGAAAGCAACCATCACGGTTAAATTAGGCTGCATGGAAAAATTTAAGTTTGAGAAGAAATTTTCAGTGAATTGTTTGGTTAAATTATAAGCTTGCTGATAGGGAGCGGTAATAATAACTGTTTTATACTGCTCTTGTGTTCCGTCTTTAAAAGTTAACTGTAAATGATCTGTTTTTTTTTCAATTCTTATTAATTCTTTATTTACAAATATATTTTTATTTTTGAATAAAGTTTTAACTAATAAATTGTTTCCATTCTCATGAATAATTCTCTCTTTATCATCATCATTTTTAAGTTGATTATTTTCAAATATTTTAAAATTTCCCTTCCAAATACTGTAATCATTTAACATCTTTTTAAATTCAGAATTTGAACTTTTAATATATTGTAGACCGTGATCAAATAAGCCAACATTTTCAACTCTTCTAGTTGAACAACGTCCACCTGCGCCTCTGGATTTTTCGTAAAAATCTAAATCTTTTTTAATAAAATAAGAAAGAGTTGCTGCTGAAAACCCAGACCCAATGATTGCTATACTTTTCATTAGGTGCCACAAAACGTTTTATATTTTTTTTCATTATCTGGAGCAGGCTGTTGATACAACATTAAGTCACCGCGTTCCGTATAAGGATCCTTAAGAGCATTGAGAAGGTTATTGAGGGATAATAAATTTCCTTTATGTGCTTCCTTTAAAGACTCTTCGACTTTATGATTTCTTGGGATCACCACTGGATTATTCTTTCTCATTAAATTTAATATCTCCTGTTTGTCTCTATTTTGCTTATCTATTCTAATTATCCATTTACTATAAAAATCTTTCAAATTTTCATTTGAAATATTTTCATTCATTAAATCTCTAAATGTATTTGTGTAATCTAATTTATTTTTCTCCATGGTATCTAATAATTCTTTAACTAAAACTCCATCCTCAGGTTCGTCAGTAATAAAACCTAATTTTTTCTTCATCATTTCATGAAATTTTTTTTCATATTTTTCATTAAAGCTTTGAATAATTTCTTCACCAACTTCGATTGCTTTATTCTCATTTTCATCAAAAAGAGGAAGAAGTGCATCTGCAAGTCTTGCTAGATTCCATTGAGCAATGATAGGTTGGTTGCCAAAGGCATAACGACCGTGATGATCAATAGAACTGAAAACAGTTTTAGGATCATAATGATCCATAAATGCACACGGTCCAAAATCAATACTTTCACCTGAAATAGCCATGTTATCGGTATTCATCACTCCGTGAATAAAGCCAACGCGCATCCAATCTGTAATTAAATCTATTTGTCTTTCCATAACTAATTTTAAAAATTCTGGTGCTTGTTTATCTAAATCTTTTATTTCAGGATAATGACGTTCCACTGAATACTGCAAAAGTTTTTTAAGAGTTGCTAAATCTTTTTTGATTGCAACATATTCAAAAGTTCCAACACGAATATGACTTTCCGCAACCCTTGTTAAAATCGCGCCTGGCAGCACTGTTTCTCGCATTACATTCTCACCCGTTGTTGCAACGGCAAGACTTCGTGTTGTTCTAATATTTAAATGATACATGGCTTCACTAATAATATATTCACGCAACATCGGACCAAGCGCAGCTTTGCCATCCCCACCTCTTGAATAAGGAGTTCTGCCAGAACCTTTAAATTGAATATCGTATCGTTGATTTGTTGGCGTGATGTGTTCTCCTAAAACAATAGCTCGACCATCTCCTAAAATAACTAAATGCCCAAATTGATGCCCTGCATAGGCTTGGGCAATTGGATCTGACCCTTTTGGAATCTCATTTCCAGTAAATAATTTTGCTAACTCTTCATTATTTAATAATGAAAAATCAAGACCTAACTGCTTAGCAAGATCATAGTTTATAATTACAATCTTTGGACTTTTTACTTTTGTTGGGACTATTCTTGATATCTTGCTAGATTCCATTGGGCAATAATAGGTTGGTTGCCAAAGGCATAACGGCCATGATGATCAATAGAACTGAAAACAGTTTTAGGATCATAATGATCCATAAATGCACACGGTCCAAAATCAATACTTTCACCTGAAATAGCCATGTTATCGGTATTCATCACGCCGTGAATAAAGCCAACACGCATCCAATCTGTAATTAAATCTATTTGTCTTTCCATAACTAATTTTAAAAATTCTGGTGCTTGTTTATCTAAATCTTTTATTTCAGGATAATGACGTTCTACTGAATACTGCAAAAGTTTTTTAAGAGTTGCTAAATCTTTTTTGATTGCAACATATTCAAAAGTTCCAACACGAATATGACTTTCCGCAACCCTTGTTAAAATCGCGCCTGGCAGCACTGTTTCTCGCATTACATTCTCACCCGTTGTTGCAACGGCAAGACTTCGAGTTGTTCTAATATTTAAATGATACATGGCTTCACTAATAATATATTCACGCAACATCGGACCAAGCGCAGCTTTGCCATCCCCACCTCTTGAATAAGGAGTTCTGCCAGAACCTTTAAATTGAATATCGTATCGTTGATTTGTTGGCGTGATGTGTTCTCCTAAAACAATAGCTCGACCATCTCCTAAAATAACTAAATGCCCAAATTGATGCCCTGCATAGGCTTGGGCAATTGGATCTGACCCTTTTGGAATCTCATTTCCAGTAAATAATTTTGCTAACTCTTCATTATTTAATAATGAAAAATCAAGACCTAACTGCTTAGCAAGATCATAGTTTATAATTACAATCTTTGGACTTTTTACTTTTGTTGGGACTATTCTTGATATTAAATTCTCAGATAACTGCGGGTAACTATTATCGAATTTCCAACCAATGTTTGTCATTTAATTTATAAGCTTAGTTGCTTATTTTTTATATTATATATTGATAACATGAAAATTAAGATCTTCTTAGATACTATTTGCGGCTGGTGCTATATCGGTCATAAAAGATTATTTGAAACTATAGCAGAATTTAAAAATAAAAAATTTGAAATTGAATATGCTCCTTTTTTACTCAATCCAGATATGCCGTTAGAAGGTATAAAAAGATCTGACTATCTTATGATGAAATTTGGAAGCAAAGAAAATGCACAACCCATGTATGATCGAATGACTGAGCAGGCAAAATCTGAGGGCTTAAATTTTAGGTTAAATGATATTAAAATTACTCCTAGCACTATTCTCTCACATATCTTAATTGATCTTAGCAAAGGAATGGGGGGACAAAATACTATTGTTGAGAATATTTTTAAAACTTATTTTATTAAAGCCGATAATATTGGAGATCCTGAAATACTTATTTCGATCGGCATTAAAAATGGCTTAAAAGAAGAAATAATAAAAGATGCCTTTAATTCCATAGAAAAAAAGAGCGAAATATTAAAAAAAAATCAACTTGCCTATAATATGGGAATTTCAGGCGTTCCCTTAGTTACATTTAATAATCAAGTTGTAATGCAAGGTGCTGAGAAAAAAGACTTAATATTAGAAAAAATTAAAAAGATTAATTAAAAAATTTTTTTTAAATTTAATATTAATTAATATCTTTAATTTAATTTTTATTAATGAATCTTATTAAAATTACTCATCAAATAATGAATTTGTCGTCCTTGCTTACACAGATTTATTAATTCTCCAATGCTGTGAACGTTATTTCTATTTTTTGCAGTATCTAATAAAAATAAAAATAATCTTGCTGTAATAATAGCATCTCCTAAAGCAGAATGTCTTATCTGATCAAAAGTTTTAATTCTAAAATGATCGCATAAAAAAGATAGTTCATAACTTTCAAGACTTGGATAAAGACCTGCTGCAAGTAAGATGGTGTCGATACTTGGAATTTTTTTTACAGTGGTTGCAAGGGATGTTTTTGCGGCATTTTTTTTAATAAAGCCAATATCAAAATCAACGTTATGGCCTACTAAAATAGTATTTTCTAAAAAATTACTTATTTTTTTTTCTAATTGATAAATATTTGGTTTATCCTTTACCTGATCATCACTGATGTAATGAATATTTCTAGAAGCAAATGGAATATCACGCTCAGGATTGATTAATTCATCTAAAATTTGATCTTCTAAAAGTTGATAACTTTTAATTTTAATTCCACCCACTGATACAATTTTGTGCCCTTCATTAACATTCAGGCCTGTTGTTTCAGTATCCAAGGACGGTAAAAATTGCATCATTAATATTAAGCTGTTTTAAAGCTTTTCTATTATCTAAAAAAGATCTTATTCTATTAAAAATATTCTTCACTAATATCTCCTTTAACTCTTATTTTAAGTTCATTAATTTTTTTTAAATAAATTTTAAGAAGATCTTTTTCTCTTTGTAAAAGTTTTTTTGGATCAATAAAATTTTTAATTGGCTTACCTTCTTTAGCAGAAGTTACTTGATCCTTCAGTAAAATATAGGTTAAAAATTGATGAGCACTTTGAAAAAAATCAGTCTCATCATCGTCAAATACCCCAATTTTATTTAACTCTTCAATCCTTGCAGCGGTGGTATTTTTATTAATCCGATTTTTAATGGAATAAATTCTAACAGACTCTATAAGTGGAAGCGTTCCTGCTCCTTTTAAGTTTAATAATCCTTTATTTTCCTTATCATTCTTTTCAAGTTTAAAACCGCCAAAAAATGTAAGTCCTGCACGTCTACTTTCTTCATTCTTAAATAAAAATTTTAAAATTTTATTATTTACTAATTTATCAAAGATAAAATTTCTAAGATCTTCTGCAAGTTCAGGCTTTCCATACACGGATCTAAAATCATAAAGCATATCAATGTAAATTAAGTTTTGCTCATTAAAATTAGTAATCCAACTTTGTACTTGCTCTTTCCATTCTGGTAAGCTTTTTCTCCACATGGAATTACTTGCCATTAAATCTCCCTTGCAAAAAGGAATGCCAGCTGTATCCAGGGATTTAGTAAATTCTTTTGCAAGTTCTTCAAAATACAAATCTACTTTTTTTGGATCTTCAGTTTTGCTTGTCTCATAAATAATGCCATTGTCCTGATCAGGATGTAAAAAGCTTTCCATTCTTCCGCCTGATCCCATCACTAAAACACTATAATTTGGAATTTGCTTAATAATATTTTTTGCATTTATTTTTCTTTCAGCGATCCTGATCGAGCGTCTGTAAATGACATTATTTAAGAAACTTAATAAATAACTAATATCGTTGGATGAAATTTTTTCATTTAATAGTCTTTCTGCGAGATGGATTTGTTGTTTTTTAATTTGAATTAAACCTCTTTCGTCATATTCATCAAAAGTCATCTTATCAATCTCTTGAGTAACCGCCCCAAGTTCAGCTGCTAATGCTTTGTGAGCATGAATGACGCCCACCACTTGTGAATTCATATTAATCACCGGTAAATGACGTAGGTTATTTTTTCTCATTTTACCGACAGCGTGAAATAGCAAGTCGTCTTCATAAACGAAAATCACAGGTGACGTCATTATTTCTGAAACCTTTTTACTAGGCTCTAAAGCGAAAGTTACTTTTCTGACAACATCTTGCTCAGTAATAATACCTGCAAGCTTATTATCTTTTTTAATTAAAACGGTGGATTTTTTTTGTCGCTGCAAGTCTTTGATAACTTCTTCAATGGAGGAATTCACATCCACATACAGATAGTCTGCTGACATATAGTCAGAGATTTTTTTTACAAATAGTTCAACGCTATTAGACCGTGTTGGCATAAAAAGTTAAACTGAAGTATATCGGATTTTATATATTTAAGAAGAAGACAAGTCCGACTTAAAGCGTTCTTAAGGCTTAAAATTAAGCCTTAGTTTTATTTAAGAACGCTAATTCGTCGTTAGAATACGGAGCCATTTATATTCCATAAGTTAGTAAAAATATTGCAACCGGCAGACTTAATACTGCTGCTACAATAGCTACTACACCTACAATCGTTGCTAAATCTTCAACTGTTCGCTGAGAGATAGCTACGTTTGCAAAACTTTGGTTTCCGTTTACTAGTCTTGTTGTTTGTGTTTTTGTTTTCATGCCTCTCATATAGAGAGCAAATGTAATAAATTCATGAACTATTTGTGTCTTAATTGTGAAAAATGTATTAATTTTTTTTTACAATAAGAAATATTTAATTTTTAATGCGACATTCAATCCTTCTTCTATTCTTTTTTTTATTTGCAACTCCTTTATTTGCAAACTGTAAACCTGAGGAGCAAGTAGGATTTAGAAGTTATAATTTTAGAATAGAAAACGATTATTTCAATAATGAAGACTCTAATTACACAAGTGGCGTAATTTTATCTGGTGTCACCCATGATTTTAAAGGAGATGTAAGAAATGAATGTTTGCCGGTCATCAGCCGTTTACATGGGAGTCTTCTTTCATATATTGACGCTGATTTATTTAAAAAAAGAGAAGGTTCTTCGAAAAATATTTATTTTACCGGTTCACAATTAATGTACACCCCCGTAGATGATAAAACTCCAACAGTGATTAAAGATGATAGACCTTATGCAGGAATATTATCTTTGGCAATTGGGGTTAATGAAAGACATAGAAATCAATTTGATAGTACTCAGGTTTTGAACACTAAAGAGTTAACCCTTGGAATTATAGGACCAGCATCATTTGCAAGACAAACTCAAAATTTTGTTCATGATAGATTTAATGTCTACAGAGCCAAAGGTTGGGATAATCAATTAAGTAATGAGCCTGCAGCAATGTATATGATTGAAAGAAGAATTAAATCTGATCTACAACAAAATACTTACACACCCGGTATTTCAAAAGATTTAATAAGATCTTATGGAATTAAACTTGGAAATATTGAAACATCTTTAAATGTTGGTTTAGAGGGAAGATATGGTCTCAATATTCCAAATGATTTTGGTAGTGCACCCTCTTATCCTGGTTGTGATAATACCGCACCTTCCTCTGGAAGCTCAGAAACCTGTACTGATAAAGGAGAGTTAATGTTGCCTATTCCATTAGGTGCACATTTATTTGCTCTCGCTGAATTAAAAGGAGTTGCTTATGATTTTTCTATAGATGGCAATATTTTTGCAAACAATCATCACGTGCATCGAGAGCCTTTTGTGGGCTTGATTGCAGTTGGAGTAAATTCTTTAATTCCAATTCCAGGAAACAAAAATTTAAAATTAACACTTACGCAATATATTCAATCCAAAGAATTTAAAGAGCAGAAAACTGCAGATAAATATGTTTCGTTTACTGTGGGCTTAGATTTTTAATTGATAACTTGCTCTTTCCATTCTGGTAAGCTTTTTCTCCACATGGAATTACTTGCCATTAAATCTCCCTTGCAAAAAGGAATGCCAGCTGTATCCAGGGATTTAGTAAATTCTTTTGCAAGTTCTTCAAAATACAAATCTACTTTTTTTGGATCTTCAGTTTTGCTTGTCTCATAAATAATGCCATTGTCCTGATCAGGATGTAAAAAGCTTTCCATTCTTCCGCCTGATCCCATCACTAAAACACTATAATTTGGAATTTGCTTAATAATATTTTTTGCATTTATTTTTCTTTCAGCGATCCTGATCGAGCGTCTGTAAATGACATTATTTAAGAAACTTAATAAATAACTAATATCGTTGGATGAAATTTTTTCATTTAATAGTCTTTCTGCGAGATGGATTTGTTGTTTTTTAATTTGAATTAAACCTCTTTCGTCATATTCATCAAAAGTCATCTTATCAATCTCTTGAGTAACCGCCCCAAGTTCAGCTGCTAATGCTTTGTGAGCATGAATGACACCCACCACTTGTGAATTCATATTAATCACTGGTAAATGACGAAGGTTATTTTTTCTCATTTTACCGACAGCGTGAAATAGCAAGTCGTCTTCATAAACGAAAATCACAGGTGACGTCATTATTTCTGAAACCTTTTTACTAGGCTCTAAAGCGAAAGTTACTTTTCTGACAACATCTTGCTCAGTAATAATACCTGCAAGCTTATTATCTTTTTTAATTAAAACGGTGGATTTTTTTTGTCGCTGTAAGTCTTTGATAACTTCTTCAATGGAGGAATTCATATCCACATACAGATAGTCTGCTGACATATAGTCAGAGATTTTTTTTACAAATAGTTCAACGCTATTAGACCGTGTTGGCATAAAAAGTTAAACTGAAGTATATCGGATTTTATATAATTTAAGAAGAAGACAAGTCCGAACTTAATAGCGTTCTTAAGGCTTAAAATTAAGCCTTAGTTTTATTTAAGAACGCTAATTCGTCGTTAGAATACGGAGCCATATTACATTCCGTAAGTTAGTAAAAATATTGCAATCGGCAGACTTAATACTGCTGCTACAATAGCTACTACACCTACAATTGTTGCTAAATCTTCAACTGTTCGCTGAGAGATAGCTACAGTTTGCAAAACTTTGGTTTCCGTTTACTAGTCTTATTGTTTGTGTTATTTGTTTTCATACGACTCTCATATAGAGAGCAAATGTAATAAATTCATGAACTATTTGTGTCTTAATTGTGAAAAATGTATTAATTTTTTTTTACAATAAGAAATATTTAATTTTTAATGCGACATTCAATCCTTCTTCTATTCTCTTTTTATTATTTGCAACTCCTTTATTTGCAAACTGTAAATCTGAGGAACAAGTAGGTTTTAGAAGTTACAATTTTAGAATCGAAAATGATTATTTTAATAATGAGGACTCTAATTATACAAGCGGAGTCATTCTATCAGGTGTCACCCATGATTTTAAAGGAGATGTTAAGAAATGAATGTTTGCCGGTGATCAGCCAGTTTACATGGCAGTCTATCTTTCGTATATTGACGCTGATCTTATTTAAAAAAAGAGAAGGATCTTCAAAAAATATTTATTTTACCGGCTTCACAATTAATGTACACCCCCGTAGATGATAAAACTCCAACAGTGATTAAAGATGATAGACCTTATGCAGGAATATTATCTTTGGCAATTGGGGTGAATGAAAGACATAGAAATCAATTTGATAGTACTCAGGTTTTAGATACACTAAAGAGTTAACCCTTGGAATTATAGGACCAGCATCATTTGCAAGACAAACTCAAAATTTTGTTCATGATAGATTTAATGTCTATCAGAGCGCAAAGGTTGGGATAATCAATTAAGTAATGAGCCTGCAGCAATGTATACTGATTGAGAAGAAGAATTAAATCTGATCTACAACAAAATACTTACACACCCGGTATTTCAAAAGATTTAATAAGATCTTATGGAATTAAACTTGGAAATATTGAAACATCTTTAAATGTTGGTTTAGAGGGAAGATATGGTCTCAATATTCCAAATGATTTTGGTAGTGCACCCTCTTATCCTGGTTGTGATAATACCGCACCTTCCTCTGGAAGCTCAGAAACCTGTACTGATAAAGGAGAGTTAATGTTGCCTATTCCATTAGGTGCACATTTATTTGCTCTCGCTGAATTAAAAGGAGTTGCTTATGATTTTTCTATAGATGGCAATATTTTTGCAAACAATCATCACGTGCATCGAGAGCCTTTTGTGGGCTTGATTGCAGTTGGAGTAAATTCTTTAATTCCAATTCCAGGAAACAAAAATTTAAAATTAACACTTACGCAATATATTCAATCCAAAGAATTTAAAGAGCAGAAAACTGCAGATAAATATGTTTCGTTTACTGTGGGCTTAGATTTTTAATTGATCGCAAATACTTTATTATTAAGAACTAGCTGATCGCCATCTACATCAATTTTAATCGCATCCAATTTTTTATCTTTCATATCCAAGATTAAATTTGCAATTGGATTTTGAATATATTTTTGGATGGCTCTTTTTAACGGTCGAGCACCATATTCTTGATCAAAACCTTTATCTACTAACCATTCTAAAGCATTATCTGTAATGGTGAATGTTAAGTTTTTATCTTTTAAAATATTTTTTAAATTATTTACTTGAATCTTAACAATCTCTTTAATCTCTTCTTTTTGAAGTCGATCAAAGACAATAATATCATCTAATCGATTTACAAACTCTGGTCTGAAAGATTTTTTAACAACTTCTAATACTTTCTCCTTCGTTCTTTCATCTAATTTATCGCTTTTGTTAGCTTGAATGAATTCTGAACCTAAGTTGGATGTTAAAATGATAATTGTATTTTTAAAATCAACAACTCTACCCTGACCATCGGTTAATCTTCCATCATCTAAAATTTGCAGGAAAATATTAAATACATCTGGATGAGCTTTTTCAACTTCATCAAATAAAATCACTTGATAAGGTCTACGTCTTACTGCTTCTGTTAACGCACCCCCTTGATCGTAACCTACATATCCTGGAGGAGCACCAATTAATCTGCTCACAGAATGTTTTTCCATATACTCTGACATATCAATTCTAATCATCGCGTTTTGATCATCAAATAAGAATGATGCAAGCGCTTTACTTAATTCTGTTTTACCAACTCCCGTAGGTCCTAAAAAAAGAAATGATCCCAATGGTCGGTTTGGATCTTGAATGCCAGCTTTTGATCTTCGCACTGCATTACTGACAGAGTTAATAGCTTCTTTTTGACCAATCACTTTAGTTGAGATTACTTTTTCCATTGATAATATTTTTTGTCTCTCTCCTTCTAATAATTTATCAATTTGAATTCCTGTCCATTTAGAAACCACCGCTGCAATTTCATTTTCACCCACTTCTTTATTTAAAGTTTTATACTGTCCAATCACTCCTTTATCTTGTTCCTTTAATTTCTTTTCTAATTCAGGAAGCTTGCCATACATAATTTCGCTGGCTTTAGTTAAATCGCCCTTTTTCTGATAATTGTTTAATAAAACTCGATTACGCTCAATTTCCTCTTTGATTTTTTGAACAGATTGAATTTGGTTTTTTTCTTTTGCCCATACTTCTGTAAGGGATGCTGATTTTTTATCTAATTCAGCAATTTTTTCATCTAATTCTTTTAATCTTATTTTTGAAAGTGAATCGTCCTCTTTTTTTAAAGCTTCTCTTTCAATTTTTAATTGGATTGCTTTTCGATCAATCTCATCAATATTTTCTGGTTTTGAATCAATTTCCATTCGAAGCTTGCTGGATGCTTCATCCATTAAATCAATTGCCTTATCTGGCAAAAATCTATCTGTAATATAACGATTAGAAAGCACCGCTGCTGAAACAAGTGCATTATCTGAGATATGCACTCCATGATGCATTTCATATTTTTCTTTAAGGCCTCTTAAAATTGAAATCGTATCTTCAACAGATGGCTGCGTTACAAATACGGGTTGGAATCTTCTAGTTAACGCGGCATCTTTTTCTACATATTTTCTATATTCAGCAAGTGTGGTTGCACCAATACAATGCAATTCTCCTCTTGCAAGAGCTGGCTTTAACATATTCGATGCATCCATTGATCCATCGCCTGCGCCTGCGCCAACTAAGGTATGCATCTCATCAATAAAAACGATCACTTCACCTTGTTGAGCCGTAATTTCTTTAAGAACAGCTTTTAATCTTTCTTCAAATTCTCCTCTAAATTTTGCACCCGCAATTAATAAACCTAAATCTAAAGCTAATAATTTTTTATCTCTTAAACTTTCAGGAACGTCATCATTAATTATTCTAAGCGCTAGTCCTTCAACAATTGCAGTTTTACCAACCCCAGGTTCACCAATGAGTACTGGATTGTTTTTAGTTCTTCTTGAAAGAACTTGAATAGCACGTCTAATCTCTTCATCACGACCAATAACTGGGTCTAATTTTCCATTTTTTGCTTTTTCTGTAATATCAATTGTATACTTTTTTAATGCTTCATAATTTGCATCATCATTTGCATTTGTCACTTTTTGACCTTTGCGCATTGTCTCAAGAACAGATTTAAATTTATTTAAATTAAACCCGTTGTTTTGAAGTAATTTTAATAAATGCTTATCAGTTTGAAGGATTGCTTCTAATATGTTTTCAACAGGAACATATTCATCGCCCTTTTGTTTGGAGATTTTTTTAGCTTCTTCAACTGTTACAATAAATTCTTTTGATGCGCTAATGCCGCCTGAATTACCCGTTACAGCCGGTATTTTTTTTAATTCTTTTTCTATTGCTAATTTTGTAGTCTTTAAATCTAGTCCTGCAGGGACTAGTAATAACGATGCTGTATCATCATCTTCAATAATACTATTTAATAAATGTACTGGCTGTAATTGTTGATGATTTTGCATCATCGCCAAAACCTGCGCAGAATTTAATATTTCTTTAGATCGTTCTGTAAATTTGTTTAAATCCATGCCTATAATATGGGTAAAGTTTTAGAGCTTTCAATGCGATTTGATTAAATAAAAATTTATTTTAGGTACTTGAAATTGTGAAATTTAATACAATTAAGTATAAATAGGGGTGATAATTGAATAATGCTTAATAAAATTAAAAGACATCTAGAACTCGCAAATAAAGGTTATTTTGAACACATGTTTTTTGCGATGAAAATTGGCTTAAAATGTTTATGGTCATTTTTTACTGCATTTATTCATGCCATAAATCCTGCTTGGTTTGAGTATACCACAAGTAAAAGAATTAAAAGAATGAACGATCTTTTTCAAAAACCACAAAAAGATCAAAATCAAAATTTTGAAGAAATCAATAAAAGCTTTTCATCTCCTTGTATGTTGGATGAATTGGAAAAAAAATAATTTAATCTAAGTGACTAAAGTACTGCCAGTATAAATAGATTAGATAGATACAATTGGTAACATAGCAAGTTAAGGTTGCCATCATTCCCATCATACGAAATAATAACTTTTCTTTTAACATGCTATAGGCGTGAGAAATTCTACCTAAAAAAAATGTTAAATTCACAATAAAAATATAAATCTGATTGCCCTCTAAAAGTTCTAATAAAAATGAAGAGATAATAAAAAAAACAGTAAATTCAAAAAAATTACCGTGCGCTCGAATAGCTTTTGTTAATTCTTTATTAAATCCATCTCCGTACTCAACTCTAGCTGATTTTCTAGCCCTAATAGTGATAATTGTTAAAACTAAATAAAAAATTATAAAAATTATCGTAAATAAAATTGAAATATTCATTTATTTATTTTGATGCCAATTTTCATAATGAAATATTTTAGAGGAAATATAGTGAAAGTTAAAATAGAATTTTTTAAAATTCTTTTTTGTTTCTAGAGAATACAACTTAAAATTTAAATTGCTCTTTCAAGTGCCTTCTTTATATACTCTTCTCTAAGAGCTATTGTAAATTTTCCAGGCTTACCATCCCCAATTTGACTACTATTAATCTTAACGACCGGCATCACAAATGCAGTAGCAGAAGTAACAAAGGCTTCATTAGCTGATTGTACATCCTGTAATGTAAAATTTTTATTCACCACTTCATAACCTAGATCTTTTGCACATTTAAAAATTGCTTCTCTTGTAATACCACTTAAAATTAAATTATCAGCGTGTCTGGTAATAATTATTTTTCCTCTAATAATCCAAGTATTGTTTGAACTTCCTTCGGTGATAAATCCTTGTCTAATCATCCAAGCATCATCAAATCCTTTTTTTGAAGCTTCGGTTTTAGCTAAACTAGCATAAAGTAACTGGGTTGTTTTAATATCGCAGCGTTTCCATCTCAAATCATCTAAAGTCATAACTTTAATTCCTTTTTTGGAAGATTCAGAATCAATTATTTTTTTTTCTTGGGTAAAAGCAAAAACTGTGGGTTTGATTTTTTCTTTTGGAATATCAAAGCTTCTATCTGCATTCCCTCTTGTAACTTGTAAATAAATCATACCCTCATTTAAGTTATTCAATTCAATTAATTTTTTATGAAACGCTAAAATATTATCGTGATCTAGTAATTCAGAAAATTTTAGCTCTGTCATTGAACGGTCTAGACGTTTCATATGACTATGAAAATCTATTAATTTACCGTTAATAACGGTGGTTACTTCATATAATGAATCTGAAAATAATAGACCACGATCAAAAACAGAAATCTTAGCTTCGTTTTCGTTTTGAAATTCTCCGTTAATATATACTTGTCTAACCATTTTTTTTAATTAATTAAAATTTTAAGAAAAATAAACCTAAAAAATAAAAATTTAAATTACTTTTCAGGCCACTGAGCAGGTCATGTCCTTGCCACAACATAAAGGACTTTTAATTTTTCCATGACCATTTGGACACTCACAAATTTGAACTTTTTGACCATTGTCTAACTTTAAAGATGCATCTTTCAATGGAGCATTACATTTGCCGCAAGTTATATTTGCGGACATTTTGCATTTTGGACATTCGTAAGTTGCCATACAAATATATTATTACAATTGACTGTTTTATAAAAGTTTAAATTACTCAACCAAATCAAGGTTTAAGTTTACACTGACTGTAACGTCATCCTTTAAAATTAATGTATTAGCCCAAATACCAGTCCCAATTTCAAAGTCTGATCTTTTAAAAATAAAACTTCCGCTAGCGACTGCTTTTTTACTATTTTGTAAATTGTAGTTAAAAAGGATTTTAAAATCCCTTTCGATTCCTTTAATTTTTAAAGTTGCAAAAGCATAAGCGGTGTTATCTTTATTGATTAAAAAATCCTTTGTTAGAATTGATGCCTTAGGAAATCTTGAGTTATTAAAAAAGACCTCTCCTCTTATTAAATCGCCATAGTCCAAATCGTAATTAGTTTGAATACTATTAATGTCTATAGTCACTCCTGCAACCCCTTCAAAATTCTTTCTATCAACTTCGATATAACCATTAAATTTTTTAAAATTACCAACTACATTTTCAGCTAACAGAACTGGAATAGAAAAATTTATTGAGCTAGTTGAATTATTGATATTCCATCTCTCTAAAGAAAAACTATTGGAACAAAAAATTAAAAAAAAAATTAAATATCTAATCAATCAATTTTTCCAAACCACATTCTTTTTAAAGTTTTATCTTTTAAAAAAAAGTGATGATATAAGCTTGCAAGAATGTGCAGTGCTAAAAAAGTAATAAATATATAAACTGATATTCCGTGAATATTGCGAGCAATTTTTCCAATTTCCTCATTTTTCTCAACTAAAGCAGGTACTGAAAAGAGTCCAAAAACATTAATGGGACCTCCTCTAGCTGAAGAATAAGTCCAACCACTAAAAGTTACCACCAACAAAATAAAATAAAAAAAATAATGAACAAACTTTGCAGTTTTATTAAGTAGATTATTTTCAGATAAAGGATTGGGTACTAAATTTGATATTCTCCATAGTAATCTGACAATAATCAAAACTAAAATTAAAATTCCAAGTGACTTATGAAAATTAAATAAAAAAAAACGTAATGGGCCTTTTTCCAAATCACCCATAAATACGCCAATTGTAAAATTTAACAAAATTATCACTGCCATTATCCAGTGAAAATTTTTACTTATAATACCATAAGTAATTAATGTATTTTTAAAATGCATTTTACTTATATAAATAAAAAAAATTATATAATTTTTACTGACAGATCTGGTAATCGATCAATTTTACAAACGATCACATCCCCTTTTACAACAGGGCCTACATTTTCTGGTGTTCCAGAAAATATAATATCTCCAGGGAATAGTTCATTAGCCTCAGAAAGTTTTGATATTTGTTCTGCCACAGACCAGATCATTTGGTTCAAATTAGCTTTTTGTTTTATTTGATCGTTTACAGCTAATGAAATGTTACCATCTTTATAATGACCTACTTTTGAAACTAAATGAATAGGACCAATTGGAGCTGAATGATCAAAAGATTTTCCAATTTCCCAAGGTTTTTTTTCATCTGCTAAAGCACGTTGTAAATCACGTCTTGTCATATCCAATCCCAATGCATAACCAAATACATGATCTAAAGCTTTATCTGTTGGAATATTTTTGCCACCTGATTTTAAAGCAGCAACTAATTCAACTTCATAATGATAATTTTTAGTTAGACTTGGATAAGGATGATCCCCAACTGTTCCAGGTTTTACATTTTGAATAGCATCTGTTGGTTTTTGAAAAAAGAAAGGAGGTTCTCTTGTTGGGTCTGAACCCATTTCTCTTGAATGCGCTGCATAATTTCTGCCGATACAATAAATTCTTCTTACAGGAAATAAATCTTTACTATCAGCAATTGGAATAAAAGTTGATTTAACTGCAAATGGAGTTTTTGTTTGGGCTAAGGCAGTCGATGTTGCTGTTGCTACCCCTGCAACTGTTATTGCCGCAACCCCCATTTTTAAAGCCTCTCTTCTTGATTGTTTTTCTTTATTAATCATTAGGACCCCCTGTTTAAAACATACTACTTCGTATTAAGCTATCAATACACTTTTTGGGGGAGGAAACTTAAAAAAGATTAAATAATTTAAATAATAGAGGCACTAAAATTGCAGTTGCGATGCCATTTAGACCTAGAGCCAAAGCTGCAAAAACTCCAGCTGTTTCATTTCTGCTCATAGCTCGCGCCGTACCGATACCATGAGATGCAAGACCTAGTCCAAAACCACGTGCAGACATATCTTTTAATTTTAAGTAATCCAAAGCAAAAGTTCCAAAAGATGCACCCATAATTCCGGTTAAAATTGTAATAATTGCAGTTAATGATGGGATCCCGCCAATTAAATCTGAAATACCCATGGCAATAGGTGCTGTGGCACTTCTTGGTAGCATACTAAATAAAACCTGATCTTCTATTTTAAAAATTTCGCAAAGAATAAATGTGGAAACGATTGCAAATAAACTTCCAGCAATCAGCGATATTGAAATACTCAATGCTTCTTTTTGTATTACTCTAAATTGTTTATAAATTGGAATTGCAAGTGCAACTGTTGCAGGTCCCAACATAAAGTGAATAAATTTAGCTCCATCAAAATATCTCTCATATGAAATATTTAAATTAATTAATACTAATGAAATAATAAAAATTGATATTGCAACTGGGTTAACAAGTGGAAACAATTTAGATTTTTTGTAAAGGTAGTCACCTACTAAATAAGAACCGATGGTCAGCGTTAACCAAAATAAAGGTTCTGCCTGTAAATAAACCCAAATACTGTAAAGTTTATCTTTTTGAATCATTTCTTATTAATTCGTTTGTTAATTTTTTCCATTAAATACGCTGTCAAACCAATAGTTAAAATTGTTGAGATAAAAACAATAATTAGAACTTTAAATAAATTATTTTCTAAATAAGAAAGATGCATTACGACTCCAACCCCTATCGGTACAAATAAAAGTGATAAATAACTTAAAATATAATTTGAAGTATTGATAACATCAGTTTTTAAATTATTAACCGCTGACATTTTAAATCTTTTCAAGAATATTAATGTCATAAGCAAAAGAATAAGCCCAATCACTGGACCTGGTATACGCATTTCAAAAAATTTTTTTAAAGTCTCGCCTAAAAGCTGAAAAAAGAAAATAACAAATATTGCTCGAAGCATTTATTAAAATTTAAGCTATCTTAAAATACTAATCAATCTTAGTTAAATTTATTCTACTTATTTTTAATAAAATTTTCTTAAATAAAGAAAATAATTAGCCATAAAACTGCAAGGCCTGAAAGAATAGTCGCGATGACACTTTCAGTTAAATAACCAATCAATACTGCTATTAATGCAGCTAAAACTTTTGGATTATCTAAAAATGCAAGATGTCCTGAGGAATTTAAAAATACTGCTGGAAATATAATTGCTGGAAATACTGCACTTGGCACAAAACTCAAAACTATTTTTAAACGAGGACCAAAATAATTCTTTTTTAATAATGCAATCATAGAAAATCTTGTAAAAAATGTAACCAATCCTGCAAATATAAGAGTAATCCAAATCATTTTATTTTCTATAAAGTTTTGTATGTGATAACCCATAAGCCACTAGAATTCCGGCTGCTGCTGCAATAACAATATAAATTTTTAAAGGTAAATTAAAAAATATAATTGCAAAAACTCCTGACGTAATTGCTACAATTAAATGATCTATTTTTTTTATATCTACGATAATTAAAGAAATGAAAGTTAACGGCACTGCAAAGGCAAGATTTAATTCTTTTGGAATTATCTCGCCTAAAACAATTCCTCCAATTGTTGAGAGTTGCCACACTAACCACAAAGTAAATCCAGAGCCTAATAAATGATAATATTTGTAAATATTTTTTGATTGTTTAATAAAATATTTTTGTGAGACTATAAAAGCTTGATCGGTTAAAAAATATGAAAGAATAATTTTCCAAAATAATTTTAATTTAGTTAAATATTGCGCAACAACGGCGCTATATAAAAAATGCCTTGAATTTACAATTCCAACAGAACTTACAATAACTGCTGGTGTTGCCCCGCCTGTAAACAACTGTACAAATACAAGTTGAGATGAGCCAGCAAATATAATGATGGACATTAAAAAAGTGATTATAGGGCCAAGTCCAGCCTCTATACCAATAACACCAAAAATTATTCCAAAGGGAACTACTGGTATGAGGAGTGGTGCAACATCAATGCAGCCCTTTGTAAAAATTTTAGATTTAATACCCATGATGAAAATTTATTAAAAATTAATTTAAGTGAATAACTTCACTTATTAATTTTATATTTAAGAAAATGATAATGATTGCAATAGTTGAAGCTACTATCGTTAACCAAATTGGTGCAACTAAATTCTTCATCTTTTGTCTAGATGATGTGAACATGATAAGCGGAATGATTGCGAACGGAAGCTGAAAACTCAAGATAACTTGAGATAAAATAAGTAAAAAAGCTGTTTTATCAGATCCATAAATTAAAATAACAAAGACTGCAGGAATAATAGCAATCATTCTGGTTATTAATCTTCGAAGCCAAGCAGGTAATTTGATATGTAAAAAACCTTCCATAACAATTTGCCCGGACATTGTTGCTGTCACTGTAGAATTTAAACCACAACACAAAAGTGCAATTCCAAATAAAGTAGGTGCAATCGCAACCCCGAGTAATGGTCCAAGTAATTCATGAGTTTTTTCAAGTTCTGTAACTGTTGTTTGTCCAGTCTTATGAAATGTTGCAGCAGCCAAAATCAAAATCGAAGCATTAATAATAAATGCAAACATCAAGGCAATGGTTGAGTCGATTGTTATAAATTTTAATGCCTCCTTTTTTTTTGGTAAAGTTTTTCCAAATGCTCGCGTTTGCACAATGCCAGAATGTAAATATAAATTATGTGGCATTACTGTTGCACCAATAATTCCAAGAGCGATAAATAATTTATTTGGATTTTTTACAATATCGGTAGTTGGAATAAACCCTTGCATGACTTCAGCCCATTCTGGTTTTGCATAAAATATTTGAATTGCAAAACATGCCGTTATGACAACCAGTAATGAAATTACAAATGCCTCAATCCAACGAAAACCTTTATTTTGCAACCAAAGAATTAAAAAAACATCTAAGGCAGTAATAATAACTCCAAACTCAAGCGGGATATTAAATAATAAATTCAATCCAATAGCAGTTCCAATAACCTCGGCTAGATCAGTTGCACAAATTGCAAGTTCAGCAAAAATCCATAGCGGAAATGAAATAAATTTTGGAAACGCATCTCGACAAGCCTGCGCTAAATCCCTTCCTGTTGAAATAGCAAGTCGAGCACATAATGATTGCAAAAATATTGCCATTATATTTGAAAGAACAGCTACAAATAAAAGTGTGTAACCAAATTGAGAACCTCCTGAAAGACTTGTCGCCCAATTTCCAGGATCCATATAGCCCACCGCCACTAAATAACCTGGACCAAAAAAGGCAAAAAACTTTTTCCAATATCCAGTTGTTGGGACAATAACGGTTCTAAAAACCTCAACTAATGACGCTTCGCGTTTTAGGTGTAACCAAGTTGGTTGATAAATTTTATTTCTTGTTTTTGACAGTTTCATTCAATAAATGCTTTTACATATACATTATATGTTAATTTATAATAATAATTTCAGCTTCCAAAACAAATACTCTTCTTTATTAAATTATATATAAAAACCCTTCATGAATAATAAAAATGGTAACGGCAGGAGCTTACCTCTTTTAGTCATAGCGGCACTTGGTGTTGTCTTTGGCGATATTGGGACATCACCATTATATGCTCTTAAACTTTCTGTAGAAGCAACCGAGGGTTCTGGCGCTGGACTTACTTCTTCAGTCCTTGGAGTTCTATCCCTAATAACTTGGGCTTTAATTATTGTTGTTTCGATTAAATATATTTTAATCATTATGAGAGCAGACAACCATGGTGAAGGTGGAGTTTTTGCTCTTACTGCCTTGTTGCTTAGAAAATTAGATAAAAAATCTAAAAATTCAAAATTACGTTGGTTTGTAATTATACTTGGAACCTTAGGTGCTGCATTATTTTTCGGTGATAGCTTAATTACTCCTGCAATTTCAGTACTCAGCGCCGTTGAAGGTTTAAAAGTTGTCTCTCCACAGCTAGGTAAATATGTAATTTTTATTTCATTAATCCTTGTTTCTATTTTATTTGCAATTGAAAAGTTTGGGACAGGAAAAATTGGCACGTTTTTTGGACCTATCATGTTGTTATGGTTTGTAACCATTGGATATTTTGGCTTACTTGAAATTATAGATAAACCTTCAATCTTAAGAGCATTAAATCCAATGTACGGATTAAATTTTTTATTTAAACATCAGGGTGTCTCTATTGCAATTTTAGGGGCTATTGTTCTTGCAATCACAGGCGGTGAAGCTTTGTATTCAGATATGGGTCACTTTGGAAGATCCCCTATAAAATTTTCTTGGTTTTTAATTGTGTTTCCTTCTTTATTATTAAATTATTTTGGTCAAGGCGCTTTATTAATTTCAGAACCTAAAGCAATTGATAACCCATTTTATAGATTGGCTCCTGACTGGGCTTTAATTCCGTTAATTATTTTAGCCTCTACTGCAACTATCATCGCATCGCAAGCGGTCATTTCCGGTGTATTCTCAATTACAAGCCAAGCTGTTCAACTTGGTTATATTCCAAGACTTAGAGTAAAACACACATCAGACAAAGAATATGGAGAGGTATATTTATCTAAAATAAATCTTTTTTTATTCTTGGGCGTTGCTTTGCTAATTGTAGGATTTAAAAGTTCCGAAAATCTTTCTCACGCCTATGGAATTTCAGTAACGGGTGCAATGTTAGTTGATACAATTCTTGCAACTTATCTATTAATAACTGTTAGAAAATGGAACAAACTAATATTTATTCCAGTTTTTCTAAGTCTGCTTATTATTGATTTTGTATTTCTTTCCTCAAATTTAGTAAAAATTTTTGATGGAGGTTGGTTTCCAATTGTAGTTGCGAGTGGATTGCTTGTCATTATGTTAAGTTGGATTATTGGAAGAGAACGAATGCTGGCTGCACGTTGGCAAGGTTCAATTAAAATTAATCAATTTATTTCACAATTAAAGAAAAATAGAATTAAAAGAGTTCCTGGCACAGCAATATTTTTTGTTCCGAATCTTAAAGTCGTGCCAATGGCGATGCTTCACAATTTAAAACATAATAAAATATTACATAAAAGAATTGTATGTATGCATTTAAATTTTGAAAACTTTCCAAAACTAAGAAATGATGAACGTCTAATTGTTAAACATCTAGGCTCTAATTTTTATACAATTATAGTTCGATATGGATTCCAAGAAGAGCCAAATATTCCAAGAGTTCTTGCATTGCTTCGGGCTAGTGAATTTAAATTTAATATGGAAGAAACTTCTTTCTTTGTAGGCAAAGTTAAAGTGATTGCAAAAGACCCTTCAATTATAACAAGATTATTTATTTTTATGCATCGTATCATGATGGGTGCAACAGAATATTATAAAATTCCAAAAGAGCGAACTGTTGAGCTCGGTGGTGTTATAGAAATCTAAATTATTTTTATTCTCTTAAAGAAAGAGGCCCAGTTTAATCTGGGCCTCATAACTTAAATTATAAGGGGGACTTATAATATTTAACTTATTTGTTCTCCGTGCTGAGAAAGATCTAAACCATCTCTCTCTTGTGCATCAGAAGCTCTTAAAGGGGTAATAAAGTTTACTACTTTTAATATGATGAAAGTTGCAATCGCTGTATAAACAACAGTCACACCAACACCAATCAATTGTAATTTAACTTGAGCAGCATTGCCTTCTAACAATCCTGCTGTTCCGCCAACTGCTTTTAAAGTAAATACTCCTGTTAAAATTGCACCAAGAGCTCCACCTAACGCGTGGATACCAAACACATCCAACGAGTCATCATAACCAAAAGCGCTTTTTAATTTAGTACAAGTTAAATAACAGAATATTCCTGCGGCAAGTCCGATGAAGAAAGCTCCACTTGGACCAACAAATCCTGAAGCTGGAGTAATCGCAACTAATCCTGCTACAGCACCTGAACACATTCCAAGTAAACTTGGTTTCTTTTCGCCTGAGAACCACTCAACCAGCATCCAAGCAACACCCGCTGTTGCAGCTGCAATTTGAGTTACAAGCATTGCCATTCCAGCGCTACCATTTGCAGCAACTGCTGAACCGGCATTAAATCCAAACCAACCTACCCACAGCATTGAAGCACCAATCATGGTTAATGCAATGTTGTGTGGACGAGCTTTTGATTTTCTTTTTCCAATGACTAAAGCTGCAACTAAACCAGCAACTCCTGAATTAATGTGAACTACTGTTCCGCCTGCATAATCAAGAACGCCTAATTTAGATAAATATCCACCACCCCAAACCATATGGCCAACTGGCGCGTAAACTAGAATTGCCCATAATATTACGAAAATAAATAGAGCTCCAAAATTTACACGTTCAACAATTGATCCACAGATTAGAGAAACAGTAATAATTGCAAAAGTTAATTGGTAGCAAATAAAAACTGTTTCTGGGATTGTCATATTTAATGCAGCAACATCAACGCCTTTCAAAAATAATTTTGAAAGATCACCGATAAATAAATTGCCTTCACCGAAGGTAAGTGTGTACCCACCGATAAACCAAACCAATGTCACAACACAAGTGATCATGAAGGATTGGCTAATTGTAGAGACAATATTTTTCTTACCCACTAAACCACCATAAAACAAAGCAAGGCCTGGAATAGTCATTAACAATACAAGTGCTGTACTTGTTAACATCCATGAAGCATCACCTGGATTTAATACTGGTTTTGGTGCGGCTGCAAAAAGAACCGATGATTGAAATAAGACAACCACAAAAATTAAAATCTTAGATATTAATTTCATCATATTGCTTTATCTCCTTTTTCACCTGTTCGAACACGAATAACTTGGCTCAAATTAGTTACGAAAATTTTTCCATCACCAATTTTTCCAGTTTTTGCAGTTTTAAGAATAGTCTCCAATGCTTTTTTATATTTCTTATTTGAGACTGCTATTTCAAGTTTTGTTTTTGGAAGAAAGGCAACTTCATATTCAGAACCACGATAAAATTCTGTATGACCCTTTTGCCTGCCATATCCTTTGACATCTGTCATCGTCAACCCATCAACACCGATTTTGTTAAGAGCTTTTTTAACATTATCAGCTTGTTCAGGTTTTATGATCGCAGTTATTAGTTTCATAATACTCCCTGTTTCTGTTTGTTTTAATTAAGACTTCAGTAACAAAGATATTTTTTAAAATAAAATGACCATTCAATGACTCAGATATGATCAGAATGCATAACGAAAATAAATTTAATTTTTTTTTAAATTGTTCTTAAATTGATTTAATTTATTTGAAAAATCATTAACTAAATCTAAAAGTGTATTGCCATGCAAAGTAGGTATAACTCCTTTGCTGGTTCTGTTAAAAAGTTTTTGATTTATTTCTTTCTCAAGATCCATCACCGCCCTCGAAAAAGTAGATTGAGATTTATTATCTTTTTTGGAAGCTGTTAAAAAACTGCCAGCTTTAGCAACTTTTTTAAACACTTTTAACTTTTCCCAATTCATTTTAAAAATTTATATCCAAAATGCATAACTAACTAATGCAATGTTGGAAAATGAGGTATGCTAATTAACTTTAAAAGTGCTGATAACTTTATAAGATCTATCAACGATGATCATCTCACCAGAATTTGCAAATTTATTAACTAGTCCCTCAATTGTTGTGTGATGAGCAACAAAAATATAATTTTTATTCTTATCTAATTTTTCAATAAATTCTTTTGTTTTCTTTATATAAGCAGGGGTTTTGCTGGGATCTGCAAAGGTAGAATTTAATCCTGAAAAGGTTTCAAAATTTTTAAATGCGTTTCTTGCCGTATCTTTACATCTGCAATATTCGGAAGAATAAACTTTTTCAAATGGAATATTATTTTTTTTAAAAAATTCACCTATTCTTTTAGCTTGTTCGATACCTTCAACTGATAAATTTCTCTGAGTTTTACAATCATTTAAATTAAAATTGACAGGATCTCCTGTTCCAGGTGCTTCTGAATGACGAATAAGAATTAATTTTCCACCTTCTTTTAAATCTTTAATAACCTTTTGCTCATTTGCAAAAACTGGAAAAAAGCTTGTTATGCTTAAAAAACATATAAAAATTATCGATCTTATTTGCATTATATTAGTCTAGCAGTTGACTTCGAATAGTCATAATTAATATTTAATTTTTAAAATTATGACTAAATATCTAATTACTTTAATAATTTTTTTAATTGCAGCAATAGTATTTTTATATGCAAGAAGAAAAAAACAAAATGATATTAGAGTATTAAAGAAAGATCCTAGAACAGGAACTTTTACAGACATTTAAATTTTATTATTTCATAATGTTAATTCAAAGATTAAGTCTTGGATTATTTATTATTCCATTAGTAACAGTTTTTGTTTGTTTAGGTGTTGTTATAGCTTTTAATATTTATGAGCCATGCAATCCATTTATTAATGGCTGTTATACAATTAGTAGAATTGGACGAAGCCATCCTGGCGTTTTAATATTTAAACCAATGATGCTCATCACAGCTATTTTGATCATTGCTTACTGTTTTGAGCATATAAGAATTTTCAAAAAATTTTTAATCTCAAAGATATATTTAAATTTAATTTTATTATTTGGTCTTGTTTCAACAATATGTCTGTTAATCTATATTTTGTTTTTAGGCGTTGAGGGATCGGAAATTTGGAAATTTATGAGAAGAGGTGGAATTTTTATTTATATTATTAGCTTAGTATTTGCTCAATTTTTTATTGCCTTGTCATATAAAAAATTAAAAGATGATTATCAGGTTATTGTTTCCTCAAAAGCTATTAGAATAACATTTTATCATAGTCTTATGATTGTCATTTTTGGCTTTGTTTTGTTTTTGTTTACAAATCGATACTTACAATTAACAACATGGAATACTAGAATCATCATTGAATGGAATTATTTTTTATTTATGAGTCTATTTTTTTTAAATACTTATTTTGTTTGGAAAAAAATTGATGCGACAAATTGAGTTTGAAGTTATTTTTCTCTTTATAAATTAATAACTATTCCTACTAAAATACTCAGAATTGATGGTTGTCTTTATTTTATAAATGTTTGACATTAAATATGAAAATAATTAATCATACACCACTCATTTAAAATGACTGAAACACTTACTCCATATTTAAGTTCTTTTTTTATTCTTTTTAGAGAAGGATTCGAAGCTTTGTTAATCTCTATTTTGGTATTTACCTATTTAGATAAAGTAAATGCAAGACACCAACGTCCTGCTGTTTTTTGGGGACTGATTGCAGGTATAGTTGTGTCATTAATAACAGCTTTAGCTGTGAAAAAAATTGCAGCAATTACACACGCCCATCAAGAATTATTTGAAGGATCGGTTATGTTAATTGCATCTGGAATGTTAGCTTACGTTGCTTATTTTAGTCATAGCGCTAAACAACACGTTGAAGGAAAAGTAGATAAAGCTGTTTCGACTGGAAATTCTTTTATTTTATCTCTTACAGTTTTCTTTGCAATTATTCGTGAAGGTTTTGAAGTGGTTTTATTTTATGCTGCTTTATTTACTTCTACAATTTATAGTGCAGTACCCGTAATTGCAGGTGCAATTACTGGCACTCTAGCTCTCATTTTAGTTTATTTTGGTTTAAATAAGATTACTAAAATAATTCCCATGGGAACTTTTTTTAGAGTCTCAAGTATTCTACTTTTATTGCTTTCAGTTTATTTTGGTTATGAAGGTGCAAAAGATTTTTATGCAGGCTTACGTGAATTAAAAGTAATCTAATTTATAAATTTAAGATTAGTATTTAATATTAATGATACCTGGCTTTAGTTACCGAAGAAGATTTTCAGATTTAACTGAAAAAGAAATATTAGCATTAGCTATTTCTTCAGAAGAAGACGATGCCTCAATCTATAGAAGCTACGCTGAATATTTAAAAAAAGATTATCCTGATACTGCAAAAATATTTTTTGATATGGCCAGAGTTGAAGATGGTCATAGAAAAGTTTTAATCGATAAATTTCAATCAAGATTTGGTGAAAATATTCCTTTGATAAGAAGAGAACATGTTTCAGGTTTTTATGCGCGAAAACCTATATGGCTGATGAAAAATTTAAGTGTTGATAGAATTAGATTGGAATCTGAAATGATGGAAAGAGATGCTTATAATTTTTATATGAAAGCAGCTAAAGTAACGACTGACGCTGGAACTAGAAAGTTACTAGGAGATCTTGCTGCTGCTGAAGCTGGACATACTTCTGTTGCTGATAAATTAATTGAGTCTCACGCAAGTGGAGATGTAAAAGAAATTGAGGCGAGAACTTCTAAAAGACAATTTATTTTAACATGGGTTCAACCCGGTTTAGCTGGATTAATGGATGGATCTGTTTCAACGTTGGCTCCAATTTTTGCAACAGCGTTTGCAACACAAAACACTTGGACGACTTTTGTAGTTGGTCTTGCCGCATCTATTGGCGCTGGAATATCTATGGGATTAACGGAGGCTGTTTCAGATGATGGAGCCATCTCAGGAAGAGGTTCACCTCTAAAACGAGGTATTGCATCTGGTGTGATGACTGCGGTTGGTGGATTAGGACATGCGCTACCATATTTAATACCGCACTTTTGGACAGCAACTATTATTGCTATGGTTGTCGTTTTCTTTGAACTGTGGGCGATTGTTTGGATTCAAAATAAATATATGGAAGCTCCATTTTTTAGAGCAGCACTTCAAGTTGTTGTTGGAGGAGCTTTAGTTTTAGCCGCTGGAATTCTTATCGGATCAGGTTAATTAAGATCTATAATCTGCGTTAATTGAAATATATTCTGCGTTAAAATCACAAGTATAAGCAGTAAACTTTCCCTTACCTAAATTTAAATTCACATCAAAAACAATATCATCCCCAAGCATATAATTTTTAACTTTTTGTTCATCATAACTTGGAACCTGCATTCCGTATTTGGTAATTAAAGAGTCTCCAATTTTAATTTCAATTTTTTCTTTTTTTATTCTTTCATTAGTCTTGCCAACTGCCATTAAAATTCTACCCCAATTAGGATCGCTTCCTGCCAGCGCAGTTTTTACGAGAGGAGAATTTGCAATGGACATAGCAACTTCTTTTGCAAATTTATCATTGGAAGCGCCTGTTACATTAATGGTGAGAAATTTTTTAGCTCCTTCCCCATCTAAAACAACTTGTTTTGAAAGATCTAACATGACTTCATAAAGTGCTTTTTCAAAATCTTTTGCGACTTTAGAATTAATATCGTTAATAATTCTATTCTTTGCTTTTTTAGTTGAGAAAACTAAAACCATATCATTTGTTGAAGTATCTCCATCAACTGTAATTGCATTAAATGTATTTTCGGTATTTCTTTTCAACATTTTATTTAAAACCTCTTGAGAAATATTTGCGTCAGTAAAAATAAAACCAAACATTGTTGCCATATTTGGCGCTATCATTCCTGATCCTTTTGCAATGCCCGCTATATTTATAAAATCTTTATTGGTTTGCACAACTGCACAGCTCATTTTTCCAAAGGTATCTGTGGTCATAATGGATAAGGCCTGCTTAATCCAAGTTAACTTTATAGGTCTTTTTAATTTTTCTATTAAACCAGGAAGAGCATTTTTAATTTTTGCAAGTGGAAATGGTTGACCAATAACCCCTGTAGATGCAAATAAAATTTGTTTATTTGAAATTTTTTTCTTATCTGAAAAAAATTTTGACAGTTCAATAATACTGTTGAGTCCTTGCTTGCCTGTATATGCATTAGCATTTCTAGTGTTAACTAATAAGACTCTAATATCTTTTTTATTGGCTTTAACATTCCAATCAATACAAACTGATCTTGTTGAAGACTTTGTATAAACTCCTGAAAATATTGCTCCATCTGGAAAATAAAATAAGCTCACATCATCTCTGCTTGTGTTATACAAACCTGCGCTTACCGTTGAAATCTCTAGTCCATCGATACTTGGCATTTCTGGAAAATCTTTAGTAACTCTATTAAGTTGTTTTTTCTTAAAAAAGTTTTGAAATAGCGTAGTCATGTGTATTTTATTTAGTATTTTTTCAGTTATAAGGTAGTTGCTAAATTTATACTATTTAATTTATCTATAATAATATCTCAAAATGATACCCGGTTTAAACATTTTAAAAAAAATATTTAAAACATCTAATGAGCGTAAGCTTCTTGAAATACAGCCGTTGGTTCAAAAAATTAATTCATTAGAGCCAGACATCCAAAAACTTTCAGACCAAGAACTAAAAAACAAAACTCAAGAATTTAAAAAAAGAATTAAAAATGGAGAAAATTTAAATAAAATTTTACCGGAAGCATTTGCGTGTGTTCGAGAGGCTAGCATTAGAACTACAGGACAAAGACATTTTGACGTTCAGTTACTTGGGGGAATTATTCTCCATCAGGGCAATATTTCAGAAATGAAAACTGGGGAAGGAAAAACACTAGTTGCAACTTTACCTGCCTACTTAAATAGCTTAACCGAAAAAGGTGTGCACGTTGTAACAGTAAATGATTATCTTGCAAAACGTGACTCTGAGTGGATGTCAAAAATTTATAATTTTTTGGGTGTAAGTGTTGGCTGCATCGTCAATGGTATCGACGATGTTAATAGAAAAGCCCAGTATGAATGTGACATCACTTATGGAACTAATAATGAATTTGGATTTGATTATCTAAGAGATAACATGAAATATTCTATCGCTGAGATGGTACAGCGAAAACATTATTTCTGTATTGTGGATGAAGTAGATAGTATTTTAATTGATGAAGCTAGAACTCCTTTAATTATTTCAGGACCTACAGAGGATAACTCCTCTCAATATTTTTTATGCAACAAATTAGTTAATCAATTAACTAAAGAACATTACGATATTGATGAAAAAGATCGAAGCGCCTTACTAACTGAAAAAGGAATTGATTTTATTGAGGACAAATTAAGAAAAATAAATTTATTAAAAGGTGCCAGCTTCTATGACCCTCAAAATTTATCAATTGTTCATCACATAAATCAATCTTTAAAAGCAAATATGCTCTTTACTAAAGATAAAGACTACATCGTCAAAGATAATCAAATTTATATTATCGATGAATTTACAGGCCGTATTATGGAAGGTAGACGATATTCAGATGGTTTACATCAAGCAATCGAAGCAAAAGAGGGAGTTCAAATTCAAAATGAAAATCAAACTTTAGCTTCAATAACATTCCAAAACTATTTTAGATTATATGAAAAACTTTCCGGCATGACAGGAACTGCGATGACGGAGGCTGAAGAGTTTTATGAAATTTATAAACTAGATGTAGTTGAAGTGCCAACCAATAGGCCAATGGTTAGGAAAGATTTTAATGATAAAATTTTTAGAACTGAAAAAGAAAAATTTGATGCAATTATAAAACAAATTGTTGCAGCTAATGAAAAAAAACAACCTGTTTTAATTGGAACGACTAGCATTGAAAAATCTGAAAGAATTTCAAAAATTTTAAAACAAGAATCTATAAAACATAATGTTTTAAACGCAAAATTTCATGAGCAAGAAGCAAATATTATTGCTCAAGCAGGAAGAATTGGTGCGGTTACCATTGCAACTAATATGGCAGGTAGAGGAACTGATATTCAGCTTGGTGGTAATTTAGATTTAAAAATTAAAGAAGGTGGAACTAATGATAAAATTTTAGTTGAAAAGACTAAACAAGAACATGAAGAAGAAAAAGCTAAAGTATTAGCTAGTGGTGGATTATTTGTAATTGGAACGGAACGTCATGAAAGTAGAAGAATAGATAATCAATTAAGAGGCAGAACCGGAAGACAAGGAGATATGGGTGCTTCTATTTTTTATTTAAGTTTACAAGATGATCTAATGAGAATTTTTGGATCTGAAAAAATTGATTTTATGTTGCAAAAGCTAGGCCTTAAAGAGGGAGAATCTATTGATCATCCTTGGATCAATAAAGCTTTAGAAAAAGCACAACAAAAAGTTGAGGGAAGAAATTTTGATATTAGAAAAACTTTATTGCAGTTTGATGATGTGATGAATGATCAGAGAAAAGTAATTTTTGAACAAAGATTAGGTGTTATAAAAAATCCAAATATTTATAATGTTGTAAACGATGTTTTTGAAGAAATTGTAGAAAACCTAATTAATGAAATACGTAATTATAGAGAAAATGCTGATGCTAATACTAAAAAATTAATTAAAACAAAGACAGAACGTTTATGCGGAACTAAAATTGATGAAAATGATTTTAATACTTGGCTCTCCAAAGGTAGTGCTGAACAAAAAGAATTTTTAAAAAATCACTTTGATCAAAGAAGAAATGCAAGAATTACAACTGCCGGGGATGAAATAAATAAAGATGTCGAAAAGAGGATTTTTTTACAAAATCTTGATTACGAATGGAGGAGCCACTTGCAATATCTTGAACAATTAAGGCAAGTGATTGGTCTTAGAGGCTACGGTCAAAAAAACCCATTGGATGAATATAAGAGAGAAAGTTTTAACTTGTTTAAAGATTTACTTTCAAAAATTAAGGAAAATTTAATTATGTTTTTAATTAATATTCAAGTAACAAAAGAGGAAAAACCTTCACAACCCCAACAACCTACTATTCAAGAAAAAATCTCAAGAAATGCTCCTTGCACTTGTGGATCTGGAAAAAAATATAAGAACTGCTGCGGTGCTTTAAGCAAAGATTAAAGCTAAAATAAATAAAATTATAATAACAACAACTGTTGCAAATAATCTTCGATTATTTTGAAGTAATAATTTCCAATTAAACGGATTGAAAGTAACCGTGTTAATATGTGTATCTTTATAGAATTCTTCTTTGGTAATCATCACATCTCTTCCTATACTTAAAAATCTATTTTTTCGTTGATAAATAAGCTCCTCTGGAGAAATTCTCATTAGTTCATTTAAATTTTTCTTAATACTGATCGTCACATTAGTAATCATTTCATCATGATTTCGATGAGCTCCCCCTTTTGGCTCTTTAATAATCTCATCAATAATCTTATTTTCAAATAAATCTTGCGAAGAAATTTTCATAGCTTCTGCAGCCTCTTTTGCTTTTTTTGGATCTCGCCAAAGAATAGATGCGCATCCTTCTGGTGATATTACTGAATAAACAGAATATTCTAACATTAAAACTTTATTAGCAGTTGCAAGAGCAATGGCGCCTCCTGAACCCCCTTCTCCTATAACAACAGAAATCATTGGAACTTTCACATTTAAACAACACTCGATACATTTTGCAATCGCCTCAGCTTGTCCTCGTTCTTCTGCTCCTTTTCCAGGATAAGCGCCTGGTGTGTCTATAAATGTTATAATTGGAATATTAAGTCTGTCTGCAAGATTCATGAGTCGCATGCTCTTACGATATCCTTCAGGTCTCATCATTCCAAAATTTCTTTGAATTCTAGACTGAGTATCGTTTCCTTTTTCTTGACCAATCACTAAAACTGAAACCCCATCAAGAGTTGCAAAACCTGCTAATACTGATTGATCTTCCCCGTACAAACGGTCTCCAGATAAATTTGTAAAATCTGGAAAAATCTTTTGAATATAGTGGATAGAACGTGGTCTAAATTCATGTCTTGCTACTTTTGTTTTTTGCCAGCGATTAAGATTGGCATAAGCTTTTTCTATTTCCTCATTTAATCTTCTTTCAGCATCCACGACTGTAGGATTTTCAATAACATTTATACCCTTTGCAAGATAAGGAGCTTTTAATTCCTGAACTCTTTGATCTAATGCTTTAATGTCGTCTTCAAAATCTAAATAATTCATTTAATAATTTTTTATACCTATTGAGTTCGGATAAAGTTTATATATAAATTGTGGCCTATATGAAATCTTTTCCAAAAAATACTGCTATTACAGGAAAAATTTCTAAAGAATTTGAAGAAATTTTAACTTTAGATTGTTTAGAGTTTGTAGCAGATTTACATAGAAAATTTAATTCTCGCAGACTTGAACTGTTAAAACGAAGACAAGAAATTCAAAAAAAAATTGATGGAGGTTGGCGTCCTAATTTTTTAGATGAAACAAAATCTGTTAGAGAAAAAGATTGGAAAATTTTAGGGGTTCCAAAAGATTTACAAGATCGTAGAGTTGAAATTACAGGCCCTACAAATCAAAAAATGATTATCAATGCTCTTAATTCTGGAGCTAGCTGTTTTATGGCGGATCTTGAAGATTCTGCAACTCCAGCTTGGAATAATGTTATTGAAGGTCAAATTAATTTAAAGAATGCTATTAATAAAAAAATTAATTTTACAGATAAGGCGACTGGTAAAGAATATAAATTAAATGAAAAACATGCTGTCCTTATTGTAAGACCTAGAGGATGGCACTTAGATGAAGCGCATTTCTTAGTCGATAATGAAAAATGTTCAGGTGGTATTTTTGATTTTGCAATCTATTTTTATCATAACGCAAAAAAACTTTTACAAAATGGAACGGGCCCTTATTTTTATTTACCAAAAATGGAAAGTCATCTTGAAGCTAGGCTTTGGAATGATGTATTCACAGAAGCACAAAAAAAATTAGGCATCAAACACGGAACAATTAAAGCAACAGTCCTAATTGAAACAATTCTTGCCTCTTTTGAGATGGATGAGATTTTATTTGAATTAAAAGATCACATTGTTGGGCTGAACTGCGGAAGATGGGACTATATTTTCAGCTACATTAAAAAATTTAAAAACTTTAAAGATTTCTTATTACCGGACAGGTCAATTGTTAAAATGACATCGCATTTTTTAAGATCATATAGTTTATTATTGATTAAGACTTGTCATCGCAGAGGTGCTCACGCCATGGGTGGAATGGCTGCTCAAATTCCAATTAAAGATAACGAAACTTTAAATCAAAAAGCAATGGATGCTGTAAAACAAGATAAATTAAGAGAAGCGAATGATGGTCATGATGGTACTTGGGTTGCTCATCCTGGGTTAGTAAAAATTGCAAAAAATGTATTTGATGAAAAAATGCCACAAGCAAATCAGGTTAATAAAATTCCTAGCAATATCAAAATTGAAGCTAAAGATTTATTATTAGCAGAAAAAGGCGATATAACTGAGGAAGGTCTTAGAAAAAATATTTCTGTAGGAATTCAATATTTAGCTGCATGGTTGGGTGGTAATGGATGCGTTCCTCTTTATAATTTAATGGAAGATGCCGCCACTGCTGAAATTTCGCGAGCGCAAGTTTGGCAGTGGAATAAACACCAATGCAAAACTATTGATGGAAAAACAATAGATCCAACATATGTAAAAAAAATTGTTAAAGAAGAAATGGCGCAGATTAAAAAAGAAGTGGGTGAACAAAAGTTTGAAAAAGGTAACTACGAACGCGCTGCAAAAATGTTTGAAGAAATGTCGATTGCTAACCAATTTGAAGATTTTTTAACTGTTCCAGCCTATAACGAAATTGTTAGATCAGAAGCTAGATAGTCCTTTATTTAACTATATTTAATTTTTCTACTGGAATTTTTTCAATAATTTTTGTTTTTTCTAAAACAATATCTTTTGATCCAAAATAATAAAGAATACAAAGAATAGCCGCCAAGATCGCTATAGTAGCTAAGATAATTTGTATTGAAGTTCTAAAAGGCATGACAGATTAATTATATAATATTTCAATTAGAATTATGTTAATAAATTATTCATTCAATAATGGCAACGCATAAAAGTTTAGTACTGGTTGGAATGATGGGCACTGGAAAAAGCACCATTGGAAAGGAAGTTGCAAAAAAATTAAAAATTGAATTCGTTGATACCGATCAATTAATAGAAGATGACACAAATCTTACTATTGCTGAAATTTTTAAAGAAAATGGAGAAAAATATTTTAGGGAATTGGAAGAAAAGATTTTCTTAAAAATTAAAAATGATAAAGAAAAAATTATCTCTGTAGGTGGAGGAGCATTTATTAATGAAGTTATAAGAAAAAAAATTTTAAAAGAATATCTATCTATTTGGCTTAATATGGATGAAGATTTGATTATTAGTCGTATTAAGCGTAATGCTAAAAAGAGACCAATGGTAGATCAAGATAACATTGAAAAAAGTATTAAAAATTTAAAAAAAACTAGAGATCCAATATATAAATTGGCCAACTATGAAATAAATTGTAATTTAAATAGCAAGAATAAAATTATTGAAAAAATTATAGATTTTTATGAAAAAAATAACAATTAAAGTTAATTTAAATAATAATAGTTATCCAATTGTTATTGGTAAAAATATATTAAACAATACAGGTCCAGAAATAAAAAGAATTATTCCAAAAGCAAATAAATTTTTATTAATTACAGATAAAAATATTCCAAAATCTTATATTCGCTCAATCTTATCGTCAATAAAATCTAATAATAAATATGTCTTTACTTTAAGTGCTGGTGAGAAATCAAAAAATATGAATTTTACCAATTCCATATTAAAAAAATTATTTAAATATAATTTTAATCGTGATGATTGCGTCATAGCTTTAGGTGGCGGTGTTATTGGAGATTTATCTGGATTTGCAAGCAGTATATTTAAAAGAGGCGTTAATTTTGTTCAAATTCCAACAACTTTATTAGCCCAGGTAGATTCTTCAATTGGAGGGAAGACTGGCATCAATTCTAGTGAAGGCAAGAATATGATTGGAACTTTTTACCAGCCTAAGCTTGTTCTAATTGACCCAATAACATTGAAAAGTTTACCCCATAGACATTTAATTGCGGGTTATGCTGAAATTTTAAAATATGCTTTAATTATGAATAAAAAATTCTTTTCTTGGTTAGAAAAAAATTCTGACTCAATAATTAATTTAACCGACATAAATCTATTGATGCATGCAATTAAAGAAAGCTGCAAAAGCAAAGCAATTGTTGTTCAAAAAGATGAAAAAGAAAAAAATCTAAGAGCAATACTGAACTTTGGTCATACTTTTGCCCATGCTTTTGAAGCAGTAAAAAAATATTCAAATGACCTTATCCATGGCGAAGCAGTTTTATATGGAATGATGATTGCATCGTCTTTATCTGTAAAGATGAAAATGCTTAATATCAATGAACATCAGCGTATCAAGCATTTATACCGTAGATTAAATATTAATTATCAAATTAAAAATATTTTTAAAAAAAGGGATATAAATAAAATTTTTAATTACATGAAGCATGATAAAAAAATATCTGGTTCTAAAATTAACTTAATTTTATTAAATAAAATTGGAAAAGCTAAAATTGTCCCTTCAGACTTAAATAAAAATATCAAACCTATTTTAGTTGAGCAATTTAATTAATTTTTATCTCCAAAGAGTGAATAGTATTTTTCATTTCTTCATTTAAAATACTATAAATCTTTTTATGCGCATCTATTGTCTTTAATTTTTTAAGCTCCGCAGAAGAAATGATCACTTCAAAATGACTATTATTATTTTTTGGTGATTGAGAATGATGCTGATGCAAATGTGATTTATTATTCACTTGTACATTCTCACATACGATATTTTGTTTAATTTTATCTAAGATAATATATTTTAGATCCGACATAAAATAATTTTAATCAATTTAAAAAATTACGCAAATGAGAAAGATCTGTGAATGGAGCAAATGTAAAGAGATAGCTTCAGGTCAGGGTCTTATAAAAAAGGATATCAATAAACAATATAAATGGTTTTGTGGTGATCATTTAAAAATTCATAATAAGACCAACGATAATTCGTGTGACTGGAAACGATGTAAGCAGCCAGGGGAATTTAAAGCACCTTCAAAAATTGCTGGTGAGTACAAATGGTTCTGCTCAGAACATATAAAAATTTATAACCACGAATGGGATTTTTTCTCTGAAATGTCACAAGATAAAATTGAAGAATTTATTCATTCAGATATTACCTGGCACAAGCCAACATCTAAACTTGGTTCGAAAGATAATTTTTTTAATAAGGTGTGGAGAAATATTTTAGAAGAACAAGATATTTTTCCTGCAGATTATTTTAAACAATTCGAAAAGAAAACTATTTATAGCTCAAAAGAAATAGAGGCTTTAAAAAAATTAGATTTAAAAAGCAATGTAAAATGGAGCGAAATTAGAGAGCAATTTAAAAAACTTGTAAAAAAATATCACCCAGATACAAATTCTGGAGATAAAAAATTTGAGAATAAATTAAAAGAAATAACAATCGCTTATACTCTTTTAAGGAATAATCAAAAAAATGTGAATCATGGAAAATAATATTTTTGAAAACGCACCAGATATAAAAATTTCTGTAAAACAAACTTTTAATATCGAGACAGATATGACAGTTGAAGGTTTTTCAAAAAAAAATCAATTTGTCCCTGAATTGGATAGTGCTTACAAGTTTGATCGTGATACAACTCTTTCAATTCTTGCAGGCTTTGTTTTTAATAAAAGAGTTTTAATTCAAGGATTCCACGGCACAGGAAAATCTACTCACATTGAGCAAGTTGCAGCAAGATTAAATTGGCCTTGCATAAGAGTAAACTTAGATAGTCATATAAGCAGGATTGATCTTTTAGGGAAAGATGCAATTGTAATAAAAGATAATAAACAAGTTACTGAATTTAGAGAGGGTATTTTGCCTTGGGCACTACAAAATCCAGTAGCTTTAGTTTTTGATGAGTATGACGCCGGTAGACCCGATGTTATGTTTGTGATTCAAAGATTACTTGAAAGTGAAGGAAAACTAACTTTGCTTGATAAAAATAAAGTAATTAAACAAAATAAATATTTTAGATTATTTGCAACAGCCAATACCATTGGTCTTGGGGATACTTCGGGACTTTATCATGGAACTCAGCAAATTAATCAAGGACAAATGGATCGTTGGAATATTGTAACAACACTGAATTATCTAAAACAAGAGAGTGAACTTGAAATCGTATTATCAAAATGTCCTCATTTAAATAACGCTGAGGGAAAAAAAATTGCACAAAAAATGATTCAAGTTGCTGATCTAACAAGATCTGGACTTGCGAACGGAGATATTTCAACAGTGATGAGCCCTAGAACAGTAATGACATGGGCAGATAATTATAAAATTTTTAACGATATTGGTTATTCCTTTAGAATATCATTCTTAAATCGTTGCGATGAATTGGAAAGAGCAATTATTGCGGAATATTTTCAAAGATGCTTTGCGAAAGAACTTACAGAAACAACTGCAAGTTTAAAAATAAATCTTAAAAATGGAAAATGAAAAACAGGCTGAAAATTTTAAAATAGCCATATCATCAACCATAAAAGCATTAGCTAAAAAACAAGATCTTAATATTTTATTCTCTGACGCGCCAACAAAAGAAAGTAACAGTATTAACCTTCCAAAGATTAATTTCAATTCTATTGATGAATATCAGAATATTAGGGCACTTGCAGATTCTGAGGCTTTAAAAATAAAATATAGCAATTCAGAACTATTAAAAAAATTTGAACCTAGAGGAATGATTGCAAAAAATATTTATAAGAGTGCTGAAAAAATTCGCTATGAAAAATTAGGTTCAGAAAAATTTGCAGGGATAAATTTAAACTTTAAAAATTTCTATCAAAAAAAATTTAACGAACAAAGTGAAGAGACTTATAATGGCATCGAAAAAGCCTTTGATATTATTTTAGCAAATCACCTGCTTAATCTAGATTTAAATATTGAGAAAAGTAAAAGTTTAAAAAATTGGAATAAAATTATTAATGATCAAATTAAAGATAAATTAGATTTATTGAAAAAAAATATTTCTGATCAAGAAAAATTCTCTAATATTCTAAACTCGATTATTCAAAGCCTAAAATTAGAAGACAAATTAACTCCTAATAATACTGATACTGATAATGAGCAAAAGAATGAAAATAAACTTAAAGATCAGAATGATAATGAAATTAACCAAGATAAAAATTCTAATAAACAAGACTTTAATATTGAAAGTGTAATTCCTGATATTGAAATTGATGCAAATCAAAGTGAGCAAGAGTCTTTAATTGAAGATGAAAACAGTTCAAATGACGAAATCAAATCTTCTAATATTAAAAAAAATAGCAGTGAAGTTAAATATAAAATTTTTACAAATAAATTTGACAAAATTATTAATGCTGAAGAAATGATTGAACCCGGTGAAATGATTAAATTTAGAGAAAATTTAGATAATCAGTTAAAATCTTTTCACAACTTTATTTCTAGACTTGCAAATAAATTACAAAGAAAACTACTTGCTTTTCAAAATAGGTCTTGGGAATTTGACCTTGAGGAAGGAATGCTGGATACAGCAAAACTAACCAGAGTTATCATCGATCCCCATAACTCTCTTTCTTACAAGAAAGAAAAGAATACAAATTTTAAAGATACGGTGGTTACTTTATTGATTGATAATTCTGGATCAATGCGAGGCAGGCCTATTTCTATAGCTGCTATTTGTGCTGATATTTTATCCCGCACATTAGAAAGATGCTCTGTAAAAGTTGAAGTATTAGGATTCACGACATTAAATTGGAAAGGTGGAAAAAGTAGAGAGCTGTGGTTAAAAAATAAAATAAATAATCCTGGTAGATTAAACGATTTATCCCACATCATTTATAAATCTGCTGACACACCGTGGAGAAGAGGAAAAAATAATTTAGGTTTAATGTTAAAAGAAGGAATTTTAAAAGAAAATATTGATGGAGAAGCAATTTTATGGGCCTATCAAAGATTAAAAAATAGAAGTGAGGAGAGAAAAATTTTAATGGTAATTTCTGATGGGGCTCCTGTTGATGACTCAACTCTTTCTGTAAATCCAGGTAACTATTTAGAAAAGCATTTAAAAAATACGGTCAAATGGATAGAAAATAAAAAAGATGTTGAAATTAATGCTATTGGGATTGGTCATGACGTTACCAACTATTATAGCAAAGCTTTAAAGATTGCCGACGTTCAAGAGTTGGGTGATGCTTTAATTGACCAGCTTGCAGATTTATTTATTGAAGAACCAAAAAGAAAAAAAACGATTAACTAAACCTAGCAATTGCAATTCTAAAAGGAAGCAACATTGCAAAATCTACAAATAATTTAACTGCGAGATCTCCTACTGCTAATATAATCCAAGAAGAATCTGTTCCATAAAAAGCAATACTAAAAAATACGACCGTATCTAAAATTGAGCCAAGAATTGAAGAAACAAGCGGAGGAATAAACCACAATTTATTTCTTAAGGTATTAAATACACTAATATCTAAGAGCTGACCTGCTAAAAAAGCCACTCCAGATGCAATAACTATTCTTAAAACAATTAAATTAAATTCTTCAAAAGTTAAAATAAATGAAAAAATAATCCCAAGTATAAATCCAAAAATAACAATCTTTTTAGCAAATTCTTTACCGAAAAACCTATTTGCAAGATCAGTGACTAAAAAAGTAATTGGATATGTAAAAGCCCCCCAGGTTAAGATTTCTTGAAGTCCAAAGTACGAAAAAGGGAATTGTACTAAATAATTTGAAGCGCAAATAACAATAGCCATTACGGCCGAATATAAAAATATCTTTTTTGAATATACCAAGAAGACTAATTAACTTTAGCTTTTGTTTCTTTTTTAACTTTAATTTCTTTTTTAGTTTTCTTAACTTGAGGAACGATTGTTAATAAAAGTTTTCTTATCTTTTTAACGCGAGGAGACAAATTTTTATTTTTAGCTCTTAATAAAAACTCATCAATACCACCTCTAAAATCTACTGCTTTAATTGCTCGCGTGCAAATTTTAATACGAATATCTCGATTTAATTTTTCACTTTTAAAAGAAACTTTTTTAAGATTTGGAAAAAATCTTCTTTTAGTTTTGTTATTAGCATGACTGACATTATGACCTGTTTGTGGTCGCTTACCTGTCAGTTCACAAAGTTTAGACATATTTTCTCCTGCATGGGATATAGTTAGATGATGAATTTACGTCAAGATATTTCTGATAAATCCTATATTATTTGTAGCAATTGATTTCTTGTTTTTACAAGATTAGTCCAATAATTATTGGTTAACCTAAAATTCTCATGTTCCAAGTTTATCTGCCAATTGTAGAGGTTCATGTTAACATTTTATATTTATTAGCAATCAGCGGTTTCATAGGTCTCTTAAGTGGTTTGCTTGGTATTGGTGGGGGATTTTTGATGACACCTGTTTTAATTTTTTTTGGCATCCCGCCTATGCATGCCATAGCAAACGGAGCTAATAATATTTTAGCATCTTCTGTTTCTGGAACATTTGCACATTGGTATAAAAAACAAGTTGATATTAAAATGGGTCTTTATATTTTAAGCGGCGGTTTTTTTGGTGCAACTATTGGTATTTATTTTATTAAATTATTAATCCAAATTGGAAAAATTAATACCATTACTTCAATATTATATTTTGTATTATTAACTAGTTTTGGACTTTTAATGTTTATTGAAAGTCTTGCTGAATTTCGCAGAATAAAAAATAAAAAATTTATAAAACGAAAACTTCGCAAACATACATGGATTCATGGTCTTCCCTTTAAAGTTAGAATGAATTCTTCAAGACTGTACATTAGCATTATTCCACCAATATTCTTTGGATTTTTGATTGGGATTATTTCATCGATGATGGGTGTGGGTGGAGCATTCATTTTAATCCCAGTGATGATTTATGTTCTTGGCATGCCTTCTAAACTTGTTCCAGGAACATCTTTATTTGTGATGATTTTTGTTATGACATTTGTAACCTTCTTTCATGCTATCACTAATCATAATATTGATCTTATTTTGGTTTCTATTCTTATGCTTGGCTCAGTTGTTGGGGTACAACTCGGAACAAGGCTTGGAATGAATTTAAAGAATGAAGAACTTAGAATTCTAATGTCTATCATCATTATAATTTTCGGATTAAAATTTGGTTATTCTTTATTTGTAGAAGAATTAAAATTTAAAATATTTAAAAAAATAGAAAGTCAAGATCAGTTAAATTTCTTTCAGGATTTTATTTATCAATTTGTAAATACAAGTCCAATATTATATGCATTAACTGCTGTGGGACTTGCTTTGTTAATTGGATACTTCAGCTCATTTATTTTTAAAAAACTAAAGTATTAATTATGCCAATAGAGAAAAAAAAATTAGCAACCATTTTAGGATATCTGGGTCTTATCCCTTTTTTTGCACTTACAATCATTTTTTTTATCTCAAATTTTAATAACTATGTTGTGGATGTTTATCTATTCTATGCAAATATAATCCTATCTTTTCTATGTGGTAGCCAATGGAGTAAAATTTTAAATAGCAATATTTCTAATAATAGAAATTTATTATTAACTTTAAGTGTTTTAGTTCCAGTTTTTTCTTTCATTTTAGATTTTTTTTCAAATCAAGACATAAAAATTGCAATCTATATGATCTTATTCTTTTCAACTAATTTTATAGATGGAAAAATATTTTCTGAAACAAGTAATGCTTGGTATTTAAATCTTAGAAAACGACTAACCTTTTTAGTAATTTTAACTTTGATAATTAATTTATTCGCTGTCAACGCCTACCGCTTTTTGTAAAGAAGAGAAGCCATCTCTTCTCAAAAGTGCAGCTAATTCTTGTTTAATTGCCGTTACAACAAACGGGCCCTTGTAAATTAAGCCTGTATAAAGTTGTAATAAAGAAGCCCCTGCTCTTATTTTTTCATAAGCAGAAATTCCTGAATCAATTCCACCCACGCCAATAATGGGAACTCTTGTTTTAACAATTTTAAAAAATTTCTTAATAATTATGTTAGAGGTTTCTTTAATTGGAACTCCTGATAACCCGCCTGTCTCATTTTTTTGCTTATTAATTAAATTTTCTCTTAGTTTTACAGATGTATTAGTTAAAACTAATCCATCTAAATTAAATTCTAAAATATTTTTACAAATCATATCAATATCATCGTCATTGATATCTGGTGATATCTTTAAAATAACAGGTATTTTACTGCCTAAAGTTTTTTTTATATTTAAAATTTCACTTAATAATTTTTTTAAATTTTCTTGCTCATGAAAATTTCTTAAATTCTCAGTGTTAGGTGATGAAATATTTATACATATATAACTACATAAATTATGAAAATTTTTAAAACATTCTACATAATCATCAATGCGGGATGCGCTATCTTTGTTGGGTCCTATATTAACCCCTAAAATTCCCTCTGCTCTTTTAGTTTCAATCCTACTCTTAATTTTTTCTAAGCCCTGACTTGGAAAACCTAAACGATTTATGATCGCTTCATCTTCTATTAATCTAAAAACTCTTGGTTTTAAATTGCCTTCTTGGGGTCTTGGAGTAACTGTGCCAACCTCAGCATAACCAAAGCCAAGTGCAAACATTTTATTATATACTTCTGCATTCTTATCGAATCCAGCCGCGAGACCTATTGGATTTAAAAATTCTTTTCCAAAAATATTAATCTTTAAAATTTCATCATCTTTTGATTGAAAGAGCGGAATATAAAGATTTTTTAAAAATTGAATGGCTAAGGAATGAGCAAATTCAGGATCAAGCTTATTAATAAAAGAATTAATAATCTGATAATTCATTTTTATGATTAATCATTAATAGACTTATTAATTAAGTTCACTGTTTCTTTAATACCATAAAAACTTATAAAAGATCCCATTCTAGGACCTTGTTCATCTCCAAAAAGTACTTCATAAATCATTTTAAACCATTCCCTTAATCTTTCTTTCGAATAATGAGTTTTGCCAACAGAGTAAACAATGGTTTGCATTTCCTCTGGCTGTAAAGTTGGACTCATTTTAGAAATCTGCTCAGCTAGATCTTGCAATGCTTTTTTTTCAGCTGGATCTGGCTTTCTAAATTTTTTATTTACTTTCACAACATCATTAAAATAATTAATTGCATTTAAAATTAATTTTGCAAGAATGGGGTGATTTTCTTTAACTAAATTTGGACTAAAGTTCTTAATAAATTTCCAAATAACATCTTCCTTGTCTGTATTACTAACGCTCACCAAATTAAGTAAAATATTAAAAGAGATAATTACTTTCTCTTTTGGTGGGTTGCCATTATGAACATGCCAAACTGGATTTCCTAATTTTTCTTTTACTTCTTGTTTGTCAAATTTTTCTAAGAAAGAAAGATATTCATCAACTGCTTTTGGAATAACCTGAAAATATAATTTTTTAGCTCTCGTTGGATTTTGATACATATACAAAGATAAACTTTCAGGAGATGCATATTTTAACCATTGTTCAATTGTAATTCCGTTCCCCTTTGATTTAGAAATTTTTTCTCCATTCTCGTCTAAAAATAATTCATAAGCAAATCCTGCTGGTGGTGTACCACCTAAGATTTTACAAATCTTACTGGATAATTCTGCGCTTGGAATTAAATCTTTTCCATACATTTCAAAGTCAACTCCAAGAGCAAACCAACGCATTGCCCAATCTACTTTCCACTGTAATTTGCATGCTCCTCCTGTAATTTTTGTTTCAACTTTTTTATCTCCATTTTGATATTTAATAGTTTTGCTATCTAAATTTATATCAACTATAGCGACTTCTAATACTTTTCCTGTCTCGGGGCATATAGGTAAAAAGGGACTGTAAGTTTTTCTTCTCTCCGGACCAAGTGTTGGTAAAACTACATCCATAATTTTCTGATAGTTTTTTAACACTTGAATCAGCGCGTCATCAAAAATACCTTTAGTATAAAGATCAGTTGAGCTTTTAAATTCATATTTAAAATTAAATTCATCTAAAAATTTTTTTAACATATTGTTATTATGCTCTCCAAAACTCTTAAATTTTTTAAAAGGATCCGGAATTGCTGTTAATGGTTTATTTAAATTATTTTCCAGAATTGTTTTATTTGGAATGTTATCTGGAACTTTTCTAAGTCCATCCATGTCATCTGAAAATGTAAATAATTTAACTGGAATATTAGATAATTTTTGGAAAGCATTCATAACCATAGTGGTTCTACAAACCTCTCCAAATGTTCCAATATGAGGAAGTCCACTTGGTCCGTAACCTGTTTGAAATAAAACGTAACCTTTTTTTTCTATTATTTTTAATCTTTTTTTTAATATCTCTCTGGATTCAGCAAAAGGCCAAGCTTCTGAGTCTTCAAAAAACTTTTTATCAATTAACATTCTTAGATCTTAATTTAATTTGCTGATTAATGATAATTCTTACCTCTTTAAATATTGGATCTTCTAACCTTTTATTAAGTATTGTCCAAGTGTAAGGAATTAATTTTAAATATTTACTTTTCTTGTCTCGCTTAAAAAGCCTTGAAAATATTCCAATAATTTTAATAGCTCTTTGCACTGATAGAATAGAAAATTCTTTTTTAAATTGCTTAATATCAAAATTCTTTTCTTTCTTGGCTAATAACAAATAATAATTCAATAACTTTTGCTTTAAATTAGGACTTGTTTTAATCCTCACATCATCTATCAAAGAAAGTACGTCATAAGCTCTTGAACCAATCAAAGCGTCTTGACTATCAATTATGCCGATTTTGTTTTTGGATCCTTCTTTATTTACCATCAAATTTGAGACGTGAAAATCTCTATGAACAAAATAATTATTCTTGATAAAATTGTTCTTTAAAATTGATAACAATAATTGTCTTAATTTTTTAATTTTAGAATTATTTTTTAATTTCAGTACATGAGGCAAATACCAAATAAAAAATAAATCTATTTCTTTTTTTAAAATTCTAAAATTATATTTTTTAAATCGAAATATATTAGTTTTAAAATTTATTCTTTGTAATTTAATTAAATATTTAATTAACGATTGATAAATACTAAATTTATTTTTAGATTTTCTGATTAATTGAAGATAAGTTTTATCACCTAAATCTTGTAATAAAGCTAAGCCATTTTTATAATTATAATCAATAACTTGTGGTACACTAATTCCTCGTTTACTTAAAAACTTATTTATAAGAATATAATTTAGAATATTAGATTTTTTTTCTTTTTCTGCAGAGGCAAGAATATAAGATTTATTTTTTTGATATATTCTAAAATATTTTCTAAAAGAAGCATCTCCTTTGATTTCTTTTATTTTGCTATTTTCTATATAATTTTTTTTTAGAAAAAATTTTATTATTCTTAATCTATTTTTATTAATCATTAATACCAAAACCTAGCCACTTTCCTTTTCCATTAAACTCTAAAGATCTAACATCTTTCTTAGGATCATATGTAAATTTGATTTGTAAAAAATCATTGAAATAACTCATAGCAATTTCTGGCCACTCAATAATATTTATAAAATTTTTTGCTGTATCTAATAATCCTATATTTAAAATTTCTTTTTCTTTTTTTAATCTATAAAAATCGTAGTGAGCAACTTTTAAAGTTTTTCCAAATTCATAATATTGAACTATATTAAAAGTAGGACTTACTATCTCTTCTAATGGGTACTGATTTTTTTGCTGTAAATAATGTATTAAAAATCTAGCAAATGTTGTTTTGCCAGCACCTAAAGTACCACTAAGTAAAATAAAGTCATTTGGTTTTAAATTTATAGCAATAGCCTCTGCAACTTTTTTTGTGGAATCTAAAGATTTTAATTCCATTTAATAGAAATTAATAACGATAAGTATCTGGTTTGAAAGGTCCTTTTTCAGAAACGCTAATGTAATCAGCTTGTTCTTTACTTAATTTAGTTAGTTTTGCACCCACTTTTGCAAGATGTAACATTGCGACTTTTTCATCTAAATGTTTTGGTAAAACGTAAACTTTGTTCTGATATTTTCCATTGCTACTCCATAACTCTATTTGTGCAATAACTTGATTTGTAAAAGAGGCGCTCATAACAAAACTAGGGTGTCCTGTTGCACAACCAAGATTTACTAATCTACCCTCAGCTAATAAAATAATTCTTTTTTTATCTGGAAATTCAATTTCATGAACTTGGGGTTTTACTTCATTCCATTTATAATTTTTTAATGCACTCACCTGAATTTCATTATCAAAATGTCCAATGTTACAAAGGATGGATCTATCCTTCATTTTTCTCATGTGCTCGATGGTAACAATGTCTTTATTCCCAGTGGCTGTAACAACAATATCAGCTGATGAAATTGCCTCGTCCATGAGTACGACTTGATAACCTTCCATTGCTGCTTGCAATGCACAAATTGGGTCTGTTTCAGTCACTAGGACTCTTGCCCCGCTTTGTCTAAGAGATGCAGCACTTCCTTTTCCAACATCTCCAAATCCAGCAACTATGGCAATCTTTCCAGACATCATTACATCTGTTGCCCTTCTGATTGAATCTACTAAACTTTCTCTGCATCCATATAAATTATCAAATTTAGATTTTGTTACTGAATCATTTACGTTAATTGCTGGAATTAATAATTTATTATCTTTTTCTAATTTTTTTAAAGCTTTAACTCCTGTAGTAGTCTCTTCTGAAACTCCCTTAATATTTTTTAATAGATCTTTATATTTGTCATGCATTAGCATCGTAAGATCGCCACCATCATCTAACAAAAGATTTGGCTTCCAATCTTTTTTTCCATTAATTGTTTGTTCAATACACCACCAATATTCCTCCTCTGTCTCGCCCTTCCATGCAAATACTGGAATTCCTTTTGCAGCAATTGCAGCTGCGGCATGATCCTGTGTTGAAAATATATTGCAAGAGGACCATCTAACCTCTGCACCTAAAGCTACTAATGTTTCTATTAAAACTGCAGTTTGGATTGTCATATGAAGACATCCAATTATTCTTGCGCCTTTTAAAGGTTTGCTGGATTGATATTCGCTTCTGATTGCCATTAATCCTGGCATTTCAGTTTCTGCTAAAGAAATTTCCTTATTACCAAATTCTGCTAGTTTTAAATCTTTTACCTTAAAATCTTGAGCCATTTAAAAAGTTAATTAACAATAAAACCTCAGTATATCAATTTTATTTATGAATTTTAATCTGCTATTGGCAAATCAATCTCCACTACAGCGCCTCTTCTTCCTTCTTCTTTTAAATTATAAGCTTTAATGTGACCTTTGTGAGACTCGACTATATTTTTAACTATATTTAATCCTAATCCAGAATGCAGACCAAACATTTCCTTTGGTCTATTACTATAAAATCTTTCAAAAACTTTTCCAATATTACTCTCATTAAATCCTGGACCTTCATCACTAATAATTATTTTTGCATAATTGTTTGTGCTCTCAATATTTATTCGTAGAGTACTTTTTTCAGGACTAAATGAAATAGAATTTTCTAATATATTAGAAATAACTTGTTCAATTCGACTTTCAAAACCAATAACAAATGTTTTTTTCTTGATTAAATTATTAATCTCTATTGAAATATTTTTTTTAGTATTATCAATAACTTGCTGATATTCATCTGCAACTTTTTTAATAAGTTTTATTAAATCAAATTTAGTTAATCGTAATTTTGCCTCTAACGCTTCTCCTTTGAGCATATTAGAATAATCAGTTATTAATCTCTCAATCCTTACAACATCATCATTTAAAATTCCAAGTAACCTGATCTTTTTTTCTGAGTCTTTTGCATTAGGAAGTAGTTCTGATGCTGCTTTTAATGATGCTAATGGATTTCTAATTTCATGAGTAAGATCCGATGCAAATCTTTCTGCAAATTCAATTCGTTTATAAAGATTATCAGTCATTCCCGAAAGTGATCTTGATAAATTACCAATTTCATCGGGTCTTAGATTAATTCTATTAATAATTTTATTATCAGGATGATCTGAGCTTGCTGAAGATGCATAGCGTCCTAAAATTCTAATTGGTTTAATAATATTTGCATTTAAAAATATTGAAAAAATTAATATAATCACAGCAACGCTTAATGCAGTTCTAATAACAAAGTTTTTTCTTTCAACAACAGCATTTTCAATATCATTCGACTCTTCAGTAATAACAATAAAGCCTTTATTTTCATTATTTAAAGATAAAGAAGATAAGCTAACAACAACAAAATTATTTTTAATCTTTTTTGAGAAAGTTAAAATCTTATCGGATCCTAAAATATTTAAGTTTTCATTAATAATTTTATTAAGTAGCCTTTCTTCCTGTCGGGTAGTTAGATCAGGAGTGTCTGGAACATTATCAGATGTTAATTTTCTCTCCTGTACATCTGGTACTTTATAAAATGGTTTTGCATTGATATCTAAAGAGTGGGCATCTACTACAATTTCTTTTTTTAGATTGTAAATTCTAATTTGGTTAATATTTGGTAATAAATATTTATAATTTGTTAAAAAATTTTTAAGGTCTTCTCTCTTATAAGGAATACGCTGTAACTCCATGTTTAAAGCGATATTCTTAATAAGTTTAGAATGTTCTTTTCTTTTATTGCCAACAAGCTCAGGTTCAATCGACTGAAGATATGAATAGGTTGCTAAAATTAATATTGAAAAGAAAAATAAATTTATAAATAAAAATCTTGCTAATAAAGATTTTAAATTTATAGAAAATTTCATTCTACTTAACTGACATTCCAGCGATAGCCACTTCCATATCTTGTTTCAATTGCTGAAAATTTAGGATCAATCTTTTTAAATTTTTTTCTTATTCTTTTAACGTGGCTATCTATTGTTCTATCTTCAATGTCATTATCTTGCTTATAGGCAATATTCATTAAATAGGCTCTTTCTTTAACAACGCCAGGCCTTTTCGCTAACTCATAAATAATCTTAAATTCAGTTGTAGTTAATTTATCAGGTAAAGTTTTTCCTCCCCACTCACATTCTAATTGTTCGGAGTCTAAGGTTAATCTTCCTACTGTTAAAATATTTTTTGGTTGTGATGAAACCTTGGGTTCTAATTTTCTAAATTGAACACGAATTCTTTCTATTAATACTTTAATGGAAAAGCCTCCGGATTTTTTAACATAGTCGTCGGCACCTAATTTTAATCCTAATAATTCATCCACTTCATCATCTTTGGAGGTTAATAAAATTACAGGTATAGAAGATTTTTTTCTTAATTTTTCTAGTAATTCTTCACCATTCATTTTAGGCATCTTTAAATCTATAACTGCTAGATCAGGAGGATTGCGCGTCATTCCAATATATGCGCTTTCGCCATCAAGATAAGTTTGAACTTTAAATCCCTCATTCTCAAGCGCCATAGAAACACTTGTTAAAATATTTCTATCATCATCGACTAGGGCGATTGTTTTATTCATATAAATTATTTTATAATAATATTTGTATAATCAAAAGTTTTAATGCGCAGTAGTCCAATTTAATCCTTCTTTAATATCTACGCTCAAAGGAATAGAAAATTTATAGTCCGGTTCTGAAGCTTTTGACATTATTTCGACAATATCAGTTTTTGATTTTTGAATATTATTAGTCGAAGATTCGAATACGAGTTCATCATGAATTTGTAAAAGCATTTTACATTTCAAATCCTGATCTTGAATTTTTTGATCTATTTTAATCATTGCAAATCTTAGAAGATCTGCTGCTGTTCCTTGAATGGGAGCATTAATAGATGCTCTTTCTTGAAAAGTTCTTAAAGTATGATTCTTATCATTAATATTTGGAAAATTACATTTTCTACCAAATATTGTTTTTACATAACCATTTTTTCTGCAGCTCTTTAATGTTTCATTCATATAATCTTTTATTTCTGGGAATTTTTTAAAATAAGATCTTAAAAAAGATTCTGCCTCAGTATTAGAAACTGAAATTTGCTTAGCAAGACCATATGATGAGATTCCATAAATAATTCCAAAATTTATTGCTTTCGCTTTTCTTCTCATCTCTTCATTAATTTCGCTATGTTTTACTTCAAAGATTTGAGCTGCAGTCATATTATGAATATCTTCTGAATTTAGAAAACCTTTCTTCAGTTCCTTAACATCAGCCATATGCGCAAGTATTCTCATTTCAATTTGACTATAGTCTGCTGAAATTAAAAAATTGCCCTTTTCAGCTATAAACGCCGAACGTATCTCTTTACCTTCTACAGATTTAATAGGGATGTTTTGAATGTTGGGATCGCTAGATGCAAGTCTACCCGTATTCGTAGCTGCAAGTAAAAAAGACGTGTAAATTCTTTTGGTTTTAGGATCGATAAACTCTTGCAAACTATCTGTATAAGTATTCTTTAATTTAGATTTTTGTCTCCAATCTAGAATAAGCCTAGGTAAATCATGTCCTTGGAAAGCTAAGTCCTCTAGAATATTAACATTTGTTGCATAATTGCCTTTTTTGGTTTTCTTCGTACCAATAATTTTTAATTTTTTATAAAGAATATCACCAAGTTGTTTTGTGGATGCAATATTAAATTCCTCTCCTGCAAGTTCATAAATTTTCTTTTCTAAAACTTTTAATTCTTTTTCAAATTTTATAGATAAATTTTTTAAAATTTTATCATCGATTTTGATTCCATTTTCCTCCATCTGCGATAAAACTTGTATCATCGGCTTTTCAAGTTCTTCGTAAACCTTCAATACTTCTTCTTTAAAAATTCTATTACTAAAAAAATTGTATAATCTTAAAGTGACGTCAGCATCTTCAGCTGCATATTCAGTTGCCTTATCAATATAAACCTTATCAAAAGTAACTTGTGACTTTCCAACACCCGCAACATCTTTAAATGAAATTGTTTTATGATTTAGATGAGTCTCAGAAAGTAAATCCATTCCATGGCGATTTATTCCAGCATCTAATACATAAGACATTAGCATAGTATCTTCTATTGAATTTAAATGAATTCCATATTTTTTTAATATTCGAAAATCATACTTAATATTATGTCCAATTATTTTGATACTTTTGTCCTCAAGGAAAGGTTTGATTTTTTTAATAACAGCATCAGTATCTAACTGAAATTTAATTTCTTTATCCTCTTTATTAGAATGATTTAAAGGAACATAATAAGCATCACCCTCTTTTACACATAATGAAATGCCAACTAAATCAGCCTGTCTGATATTTAAAGAATTTGTTTCAACATCAACAACTACTAGCCCTTTTTTTTCAGCCTCTTCTAAAATTTTTTCTAGCTCAGATAATTTAAAAACTGTTTTATAATTTTTTCTAGAAACATCTTTTTTTGAAGGAATGCTATCTTTTATTTCTTCTAAAATAACATCTGATTTATCTACTTGTGCTCCATAAGTTTTTTCAACTCTTTCTAAAAGTCTAGAGAATTCCATTTTTTTTAAAAATGAAATAATTTTTTCTTTATCTAAATCCTTAAGGACAAAATCTTCAATTTTTTCAACTGTAGGAACATCATTTTTTAGAGTTACTAATTTTTTACTTATCAGTGCATTTTCTTTATTATCAGAAATTGTTTGTCGTCGTTTTGGCTGTTTAATTTTATCAATATTCTTTAATAAATTTTCTACCGAACCAAATTCATTAATTAACTCTGCGGCAGTTTTAACCCCTATACTCGGAACTCCGGGTATATTGTCTGAGCTATCCCCTGCTAACGCTTGTACTTCAATAACTTTGTCTGGAGTTACACCAAATTTTTCTTTAACTTCTTCAATTCCAATATTTTTATTTTTCATTGAGTCAAAAAGCGTTGTTTGATCATCAATTAATTGCATTAAATCTTTATCTGACGAAATAATCTTAACTCTTATATTTTTTTTTAAAGCTTCTTCTTTGTAAGTGGCTATCAAATCATCTGCCTCATAATTTTCCATCTCTATGCTCGGTAAATTAAAAGCTTTTACCGCCTCACGTATAAAGCTGAATTGAGGTATTAAATCTTCTGGGGTTTCGTTTCTATTTGCTTTGTATTCTGGGTAGATATTATTTCTAAAATTCTTTCTAGCACTATCAAAAATAACAGCTATATGAGTTGGTTTCTCATGACCATTTTTTGATTTTGCATCTTCTAAAAACTTATAAAGCATATTACAAAATCCACTAACCGCTCCAACAGGCATTCCATCACTTTTTCTTGTAAGTGGAGGAAGAGCGTAAAAGGCTCTAAAAATATAACCAGAGCCATCAATTAGATAAAGAAGATCTGTTTTTTTAGAATTGGTCATTAAATAAATATTATCTTATAAATATAAAAATTATATTAGATAATATTAATGGAAAATTTTTTAGCTTTAGAAATTACTAATCTTTCAAAACAATTTAAGACAAAACAAAATACAATCCATGCTTTAAAAAACATTAATTTAAATGTTAATAAAGGAGAAATATTTGGTTTATTAGGTCCAAATGGTGCTGGCAAATCTACATTTATAAATACTCTTGCAGGAACAGTTATAAAATCTTCTGGTTCAGTAAAAGTTTGGAATTTCGATCTAGATAAAAATCCAAGAGAAGTAAGAAGTTCTATTGGAATAGTCCCTCAAGAAACAAATCTTGATCCTTTTTTTACTCCAAGAAAATTACTAGAAATTCAAGCTGGAATGTATGGAATAAAAGAAAGCGAAAGAATTACAGATAAAATTCTAGATATTACCATGCTCAAAGAAAAAGCAGATTCCTATGCTCGGAGTTTATCTGGAGGAATGAAAAGAAGATTGCTAGTTGCAAAAGCTCTTGTTCACCGTCCTCCTATTTTAATTCTAGACGAACCTACTGCTGGTGTTGATGTTGATCTTAGACAGCAACTTTTAGAAAATATTCAACAACTTAATAAACAAGGTGTTACAATTATTTTAACAACACACTATCTTCAAGAAGCTCAACAGCTATGTGACCGGATCGCAATTATCAACCATGGTCAGTTAATTGCATTAGATAAAACAGAAAATTTATTAAACAATATACTAACAAAAAAAATAATTTTTAAATTAAAAGTACCTAAAAATATTGGAGAAAAACTCAAATCTGGTCTTATAATTAATTATCCAAAACCTGATCTTATTAGCATTACCTATAATAAAAATGAGAATAAAATTGAAGAAATCATATCTGAAGTTAAAGAGAAAAATATTGAAATTTTGGATATTTTAACAGAAGATGCTGACTTAGAAGATGTTTTTTTAAAACTAACAAAAAAAAATGCTTAGTAACAAAATTCAAAATAAAAAACTTTTTTTATTAAAAGAAATTATGTGGTTATTACCCATAATTCTTCTCTCGACTTTTATAATTACATTATCAGCAAAAATTAAAGTTCCATTTTATCCAGTGCCAATGACTATGCAAACGTTCGTGATTATGGCGATTGGAATTTCATTTGGAAAAAGGATTGGTCTTTTAATATTATTAACTTATTTTTTAGAGGGTTTGTTTGGTCTGCCAGTATTTGCTGGTACTCCTGAAAAAGGAATTGGATTAAGTTATATACTTGGACCAACTTGTGGATACTTAATTGGGTATTTTTTTACTGTATATCTCTCTGGAAATATCAAAGATGAAGATAAAATTTTAATTAGAATTACAAAATTAATAATCGCAATCATCCCAACTTACGTATTGGGTGTTATATGGCTTGGTACATTATTTGGTTGGAATGGTTCTATTATAAAATTAGGAGTAGCCCCTTTTATATTTGCAGAACTGTTTAAAATAACTTTACTTGCATTATTAATTCCTCACATTTTTAAGTTAAAAAAATATATAAAATCTTAAATTTTAATATCTAATTATAAATGTTCAAAAACCTTTTAGGTTCTTGGTATTTAAAGAAAAAAATATCAAATGGCTTTTTAGGCGAAGGCTTAGTTTCTTTAAAATCTAAAAAATTAAATAATTATCATTATGAAGAAAAAAGCCTAATTCACAAAAAAGGTAATGAAAATGCAATATCTGGCTACCAACAATTTGATATAATTGAAAATAAGAATTATATAAAATTTTACTTTTTGCTAGGTGATAAAAAAAATAAAATTTATCAAAAATTTAACAATAACCTCAAAGAGAGTCTTGTTTCTTGGTACTTTTGTAAAAAAGATACCTACAAAACATATTTAAAAGTAATAAATAATAATTTATTTAAAATTGATCACTTAATAACAGGACCAAACAAAAGAATATTAATACAAAATACTTACTTCAGGTCTTGTAAAAATAACTAGTTACTTTGGAGATCTTTTCGAAAGTATTCTTTGAAGAGTTCTTCTATGCATCTTAAGCCTTCTGGCAGTCTCAGAAACATTTCGGTCGCATAATTCAAAAACTCTCTGAATATGTTCCCATTTTACCCTATCAGCCGACATTGGGTTCTCTGGGGGTATTGCTTTCTTATCTTTATCTGCCAATAAAGCGGCCTCTAAATCTTCGGCGTCAGCAGGCTTAGCAAGGTAGTCTATAGCTCCAGATTTGACTGCCGCAACGGCCGTTGGAATGTTTCCATAGCCAGTTAAAACTATAATTCTGCTATCAGCCTTGACTTTATGTATCTCTTTAACAACATCCAGACCACTGCCATCGTTCAGTCTAAGGTCTATGATAGCAAAAGTTGGGGGTGCGGCTTTAACTTTTTGGTTTGCTTCAGCAACGCTAGAGGCTGAGGTGACAAAAAAACCTTTATTTTCCATGGCTTTTGAAAGTCTGTTTCGAAATGGGTCATCGTCATCCACTATGAGCAAAGATTTGTTCTCGAACTGTCCTAAATTCACTTTTGAGGTTAAAGTTTTATTCATCGAGACCTGAATATAGTCCTTCCCGAACCCGATCTCAAGCTATGGACACAGTGTGGAAAAAATTTTTCTTACCCTAAATAAATACTTTACAGAAATTAAAAATAGCTTTAATTGCCGACTCAATTGGTTAATTAATAATAATTTTTTAACAAAAGGACATAACAAGAATTGAAAAAGTTTAATTCTGTTTCTGACTTAGTCAGAGATCTTCAACCAGTAAATCCTGTATATTGTATTCGACCAGAAAGTATAAAACTGGCTTGCAATTTTTTTGTAAATAATTTTCCGGGGAAACCCCTATACGCTGTAAAAACAAATCCTCACAAAAGTGTTATTAAACACATCTATCAAAATGGAATCACAAATTTTGATGTAGCCTCTCTAGAAGAAATTAAATTAGTTAAGTCGATTGCAAAAGATGCAAAACTTTATTTTATGCACACAGTAAAAAATAGAAAGAGTATTGAAGAAGCATATTTTAATTTTGGTGTGAGAGATTTTTCTTTTGATACAAAAGATGAATTAATTAAAATTTTTGAAGCAACTAAAGATGCAAAAGATTTAACTTTATATTTAAGAATATTTGTTTCTAATGAACATTCTGAAATTGATCTTTCAAAAAAATTTGGAGCTTCTCCAGCTGAAGCTGTTAATTTAATAAAATTAGTAAGACCACTTGTTAAAAAGCTTGGTGTAAGTTTCCACGTTGGATCACAATGTATGCATCCTGTATCTTACTCAAAAGGAATTAAAGAAATTGGAAATATAATTTTAAAATCAGGAATTACACCTGATATTATAAATGTAGGCGGAGGTTTCCCTTCTAAGTATCCAGATTTATATCCACAACCACTAGAAAACTACATGGAAGAAATTAAAAAAGCAGTAAACAAATTAAATTTACCTAAACAACCAGAATTAATTTGCGAACCAGGAAGAGCTATCGTTGCTGAAAGCGGTTCTACTATTGTTAAAGTTGAACTTAGAAAAAAACAAAGTCTTTATATTAATGATGGAACTTACGGATCTTTATTTGATGCAGGATTTCCAAATTTTATTTTTCCAACAAAAGTTGTTGATACTGGAAAAGATTTAAGCAGACGTTTAACTCCTTTTAATTTTTATGGACCAACTTGCGATAGTATGGATTTTATGAAAGGTCCTTACATGTTGCCAAATAATTTAAAAGAAGGTGATTATATAGAGATTGGACAATTAGGAAGTTACGGCTTAACTTTTAGAACCAAATTTAACGGCTTTTACTCAGATGACATTTTCGAAATCGAAGACAAACCAATAATGTCAGTTTATCAAAATGAACAAGATGAGGAATACAAAAGCAATTATCTTGTTGCTTAATGAGCAAATCCTCAAATCCAACTATAGGTCACAACAAATCTAGCTTTTTAAACAAAGCTATTGAACACATTGATATTACCTCTTTTGATGCAAGACCCATCATAGATGGCATGTCTAAAATGTCCTTTACATCTAGAGAAACGGCTAACGCAGCACAAATCTATAATGAAATGTTAAACGATAAAAACTGTACTATTTTCTTAACTTTAGCAGGATCAACTTCTGCTGCAGGATGTATGAAAGTTTATGCCGATCTAGTTAAAAACAACATGGTTGATGCTATCGTTTCAACAGGGGCTTCTATTGTTGATATGGATTTCTTTGAGGCCTTAGGCTTTAAACACTACCAAGGATCCCAATTTCAAAATGATAATGTATTAAGAGAACACTATATCGACAGAATATACGATACTTACATTGATGAAGACCAGCTACAGGCTTGCGATAAAACAGTTGGCGAAATAGCAGATCAATTAGAACCTAGACCTTATACTTCTCGTGAATTCATAAAAGAAATGGGAAAATATTTAACAAAACATTCAAAGAAAAAAGAATCTTTAATTCAACTTGCTTACGAAAATGATGTGCCAATATTCTGCCCTGCTTTTACAGATTCAAGTGCCGGATTTGGTTTAGTAATGCACCAGGAAAGAAATCCAAAAAAACATTTAACAATTGACTCTGTAAGAGATTTTAGAGAACTTACTGAAATTAAAATTAAATCAAAAACTTCAGGTTTATTAATGATTGGTGGTGGCGTTCCTAAAAACTATATTCAGGATACGGTTATATGTGCTGAACTTTTAGGAAAAGAAGTTGATATGCATAAATACGCTATACAAATTACTGTTGCTGACGTTAGAGATGGAGCATGTAGTTCTTCTACATTAAAAGAAGCAAGCTCATGGGGAAAAGTAGATACAGCAAGAGAACAAATGGTTTTTGCTGAAGCAACAAGCGTTATCCCTCTTATAGCGAGTGATGCATTTCATAGAGGCTACTGGAAAAATAGACCTAAAAGGAGTTTTTCTAAATTATTTAAATAAACAATGTCTTCACTAACTAAAGTAGCTTTGGTGCAGATGAAGATGGACGTTGATCCAAAAAAAAATCTATCTAAAGCCATTGAAAAAATAAAATTAGCAAAAAAAAAAGGAGCAAAAATTGTTTGTTTGCCAGAGCTATTTCTAACGCATTATTTTTGCCAAGAAGAAAATCACGATAACTTTGCAATAGCAGAAAAAATACCCGGGAAGACTACTGATGCATTATGTGATTTAGCAAAAAAAATAAGCGTAATAATAATCGTTCCTCTTTTTGAAAAGAAAATTGCAGGCCTCTATCATAACTCATGTGTGGTGATTGATGAAAAAGGAAAGATTTTTGGTCATTATCGAAAAATGCACATTCCTGACGATCCTCAGTATTATGAAAAGTTTTATTTCACTCCAGGTGACTTAGGTTTTAAAAGCTTCAACACGAAATACGGTAAAATTGGAACATTAATATGCTGGGATCAGTGGTTCCCAGAGGCGGCACGTTTAACAGCTTTAAAAGGTGCAGAGATTATATTTTATCCAACAGCAATAGGCTGGCATTTACGTGAGAAAAAAGAATTTGGTAAATCGCAATTAAACGCATGGCTTACAATTCAAAGATCACACGCTATAGCAAATGGAGCATACGTTGTTTCTGTTAATAGAGTGGGCATTGAAGGTAAAAAAGATAAATCTATTGAATTCTGGGGCAATTCAATCGTTTTTGACCCTAACGGAAACATTATTGCAGAGGCCAGCAATGACAAAGAGGAAGTTATTGTTTGTAATATTGATATAAGTAAAGTTGAAAAAGTAAGACAACACTGGCCATTCCTAAGAGACAGAAGAATTGACCAATACCACGGTTTATTAAAAAATCCTTCCGATGAATGATAATCTGGCTTCTTTGGGTTATAGAATGCCAGCAGAGTGGGAAAAGCAAAGCTCTACATGGTTAGCATGGCCTCACAATAAAAATGACTGGCCAGATAAATTTGAAAATATTCCATCCACTTTTGCTAAAATAACTTCAGCATTATCTAAGGTTCAAAATGTTGATATTTTAATTCAATCAAAAATAGTAAAAAAAAATATCAAAAAAATCTTAATTAAAGAACAAACAAACCTTAACAGGGTTAATTTTCATATTATTAAAACAAATAGAGTTTGGACTAGAGACACTGGACCTATTTTTTTAGTAAACGATCTTTTAAAAAAAAAGATCATGACTAACTTTCATTTCAATGCATGGGCAAAATATAAGGACTATAATTTTGACAATGCTATTAAACCACAAATAGCAAAAATTAAAAATATAGAACTAATAGATGTAAAAGCAAAAATTAAAAATAAAATTAAAGATGTTATATTGGAAGGTGGTGCAATTGATGTAAATGGAAAAGGAACTTTAATCGCTACAAAAGAATGTTTATTAAGCAAAGTGCAAGAAAGAAATCCTGGACTAAGTAGAGAAAAATTAGAAATAATCTTAAGCGAAAGTTTAAATATCAAAAATTTTATTTGGCTTAATAAAGGAATTGTTGGCGATGATACCCACGGGCATATCGATGATATTACAAGATTTTTTGATGATGATAAAATATTTACAGCAATCGAGTATCAAAAAAATGATGAAAATTTCTCAGCATTAAATGAGAATTTAAAAATCTTAAAAAAATCTAGAAATCACATAGGTAAACAAAATACCATCGTAGAAATTCCAATGCCGTCTCCTCTAATCATTGATGATACTAGAGTACCCGCCAGTTATTTAAATTTTTATATAGCAAATAAAATTGTATTACTTCCAATCTTTGAAGACAAAAATGATGATAAAGCTTTTCAAATTTTAGAAAAACATTTTAAAGATAGAAAAATTGTTCCAATTAATTGTCGTGATCTTATTTGGGGATTTGGAGCAATTCATTGTATGACACAACAAGAGCCAGCTATATAAGCTCTAAATTAATTAAATCTTTTTTCTGCCATAAGATATCAACGACGGCGCCTTTATCTTCTAAATTGTAAAAATTAATGATAGCAGATAGTCTTTCTAGAAAAACTTTTGCTATAAAAATACCAAGACCCAAACCTTCTTTATTATTATCTAAATCTTTTTTTTTAATATAAGGATCACCTAAAAATCCTAATATTTGATTTGAAAAACCTACTCCATCATCTATCACTTTTATTCTTAATTCATCTTCGTTGGATAACAAAAAAATCTCAGTTTTATTTGATGAAAACTTTAAAGCATTATCAATGATATTTTTAAGACTGTAAATAATTTCAATTTTTTTTGTGATTAGATAATCTTTTTTATAATCATCCTCGTTGATAATAATTTTTTTCTTACTCAAATCTTTAAATGAGTCAATAATCTCATGAACAATAATTTTAAACGACGCTTTATCAAAAAACTTATCCTCTTTTTCTGTATAGGGATTTTTTGAAATCTGTTTTAATATCTCACTACATCTTTTAGATTGAGAAATAAGCAAATCTAAATCTTGATTAAATTTTTTATTTAAACCTAATTCTTTCTTTAACTCTTTAGCAACTAAAGATATTGTATTTAAGGGAGTTCCTAATTCATGTGCTGCTGCTGCCGCGAGTCCTCCTAAAGATTTTAATTCCTGCTCTCTTAAAAAAATTTGTTGCAAAACATTGAAAGCTTCATTTCTTTGTGCGCTCTCCATTGCCAATCGTTGTGAATAAATTGCTAAAAATATTATAGCTGTACACAATGCTAATGCTAATCCTAGAATATAAAACTTTGGAAAATAGTAATTATTTTCAAGCCCTGGTAATTCAAAATAAAAAAACGATAAGATAATAATTAATATAATTGATAAAAATCCAATCAGAATACTACTTCTTAAATTTAAAAATCCTGAAGCAATTGTAATCGGAGCGACAATTAATATTGAAAATGGATTTGTTAGCCCTCCAGTTAAGAATAATAATCCAAATAACTGAAATAAATCATATAAAATGCTTAAAGTGGCTTGTTTATTAGATAATAGATCAGTTTTTTTTGATCTAATTTGAAGAAAAATATTAAGAAAAGAAGAAAATAAAACTAATAAATAACAATACCTAATATTAAAATTAAAATTAAAGTAATAATATACAATAGATATTGTCGTAAACTGACCGAGAATTGCGACCCAGCGAATATTAATAAGTGTTAAAAGTTTTATCTGATTATCATTTAGCTCTGGTGATTTTGCTAAATTCATTAAACTAGATATCTAGATTATTTACATTAATAGCGTTTTTATTAATAAAATCTTTTCTAGGAACAACATCTTCTCCCATTAAAATCTTGAAAATTTCTCTGTCACGATCTCCTGGGTTAGTAGTTTCATTATCAACATCATTTCCAGAATAATTTACTTTTAATAAGGTATTATTTTCAGGGTTTAAAGTTGTTTCCCATAATTCCTCTGGATTCATTTCTCCTAATCCTTTAAATCGCTGTATAGAAATAGATTTTTTTCCTTCCTCTATTATTCTCTTTAAAAAATCTACCGGCGAATAAATGTCGATCTTTTCGTTAGTTGAATTAATCATGTGACATTTTTTTCTAAAAACTTTCAACATGTCACCTAGCAAACTTAATTCCTCTACATGCTTAGTATCTAAAAAATCTAAACTTAATTTTTTTACAATATTTTCTTCGTAATATTTTTTTTCTAAAACAAATAAATTATCTTTAAAAGAACCAGTCCATAAATTATTTTCAGAATTGTTTTCACATTTATTTAAATATTCTGCTGCTGCCTGAATGGCACCTTCTTTTTTCTTACCATTAGAGTCATCTCTAATTAAAAAATCTTTTTTATCTTTGTAAAAACTTCCAACTACTGTTAGAGCCTCAACTAATTCTTTGTCAAAATCTTTTCCTAGATTTTTTATTCTTGAATCAAATCTTCTACAATGTTTTACAATCTCATCAAAATTTTCTTCCTTCGCTTTACCGTTTTCTTCTGAAAAAAATTTAATATTTTCTCTAGCAGTATCAATGGTAATATCAAAAAGTTCCTCATCGTTTTTAATGTAAGATATTTTTTTACCTACTTTAATTTTATATAATGGTGGTTGGGCTATATAAATTTTTCCATTTTTAATAAGTTCATTAAATGGTTCATTATTGAAAAAAGTTAATAATAGGGTTCTTATATGTGATCCATCAACGTCAGCATCGGTCATAATAATAATTTTTCCGTATCTTAACTTTTCAATACTAAAATCATCAAATCCAGTTCCAATGGCATTAATCAAAGTTATAATTTCGTTTGAGGAAAGCATCTTTGCATAAACCTTTTTGGCCTCTGCAGGATCTAGCTTAGTTGACCCATTATTCTTTGAATCAACATAAGTATTTAAAATCTTTCCTCTTAAGGGCAATACAGCCTGAAATTCTCTATTTCTTGCTTGTTTAGCGGATCCGCCTGCTGAATCCCCCTCAACTATAAATAGTTCTGCTTTATCTTTATCCTTTGTCTGACAATCAGCTAATTTGCCTGGCAAACTAGAAATATCTAAAGCACTTTTTCTTCTAACGCTCTCCCTTGCTTTTCTAGCAAGCTCACGTGCCAATGCAGCTTGTGAAATCTTATTGACTAGTGCTTTTGTAATTTTGTTATTTTGGTCAAACCACACTTCAAGTTTCTCATTAATTATTCCTTCTACTACTGGGCGAACTTCTGAGGATACTAATTTTTCTTTGGTTTGAGATGAAAATTTAGGGTCCTTAACTTTTACAGAAATTATTGCGGTTAATCCTTCCCTAACATCATCTCCCGTTACTGAAATTTTTTCTTTCTTTAAAATACTATTATCAACAACATATTTATTTATAGTTCTAGTTAATGCATTTCTAAAACCAACTAAATGAGTACCGCCATCCTTTTGTGGTATGTTGTTTGTAAAAGTAACAATTTGTTCTTGATAACCTGCATTCCAAACTAGGGCTACTTCTAATTGAATATCATTTTTATTTCCTGAAATATAAATTGGTTTTATAAAAAGATTTTCACCTGTTTCTGACTTAAGTTTTTCTTTATTTTTATCAAGATCAATTACAAATTCTGCAATACCGCCTTCAAACTTATATTCAGATCTTTTTATTTTCTCCTCACGCTTATCTTCTAAAATAATCTTAATACTTTTATTAAGGTAAGCTAATTCTTTAATTCTTTTTTTTAAAATATTGATATCAAATACTGTGGTTGTAAATATTTTTTTTGAAGGTAAAAAAGTTACTGAAGTTCCATTTGATTTTTTCGCATCACCAATTTGTTTTAAAGGTTTTGTAGTAACTCCATCTTTAAATTCTGCAAAGTACTCTTTATTTTTTCGAAAAATATTTAATTTTAAATTTTCAGACAAAGCATTAACCACGGAAACACCTACTCCATGTAATCCTCCCGAAATCTTATATGAGTCATGATCAAATTTTCCTCCAGAATGCAACTGGGTCATAATTACTTCTGCTGCAGATATTCCTTCTTCTTTATGCATATCAACAGGGATACCTCTACCATTATCTTCAACGGTAACGCTCTGATCTTTATTTAATGAAACATAAATCTCATTACAGTGGCCTGCTAAAGCCTCATCAATAGAATTATCAATAACTTCAAAAACCATGTGGTGCAGACCAGTGCCATCGTCTGTGTCACCAATGTACATTCCTGGTCTTTTTCTAACGGCATCTAAACCTTTTAAAACTTTAATGGAGTCTGCTTCGTATGAATTACTTTGAGGTTTTTTTTGTAAATTTTCAGGCATTAATGAATTTTTATTAAAGCAATTTATAACATTTTTTATACCTAATTAGGACAAGGTAATTGCTATAATTTTACAAAAAGTGCTTTATTTTCAATAGGTTGGAACGATTGTATGTTATTTCCAGTGTACCAAGTTTGCATGCCAATTTTTGCAATTTCATCAAAAAAAAGTTCAAGATTTTTACCATCTACATGAGATGCAATTTCATCAAATAAAAGTATCGAATTAATATTTTTAGATTTCATTAATAAAATAAATGCCAAAATTAATGATATTAATATTTTTTTTTGTTCACCCGTAGAACAAAGATCAGAATTTAATTTAGTTTCTTCGTTAAAAAATTCAAAAATATCAAATTGTGGACCAACACTATTTCTTTTTATTATTTGATCTATTTCACGTTTTTCTAAATATTTTTTTTCAAAAAAATCATCGAATTCTTTTTTATTAATATTTGGATCTAAATTGTAAGAGTTTTTAATATTTAATTTAATCTTTAAAAAGTTATTTAATTTATTTGAAATAACATTATTAATATCTCTAATAAAAGATCTTCTATAAATAAAAATGCTCCATAATTCATCTGTCATTTTCTTTTCAAGAATATTTAGCCATTGTAAATCTTGATTTTCTTTTAATAACTGAATTCTTTCTTCTGAAAGTTTTTTAAAATCACTTAAGTTCTTTTTATAACTTAAATTATAATTAGAAATTATTTTATCTAAAAATTTTCTTTTAATACTATCTCCTTCATACATAATTTTATCCATTTGCGGAGTTAACCAAATAAAATTAATATCCTTGAAGACTTCCGTTAAAGATGATTTATTATTCTCGATATTTAAATATTTTTTTATTTTATCTTCTTTTGATTCAAAAATTACATCAACTTTATAATTTTTTTTTTCGTAACAAATTGTTGTTGAAATAATTGTTCTATCATTTGAATCTTTTTGTATGCAGTCTTCTATGAAAGCTCCTCTAATTCCCTTTTTATCTGCAATAAGCGATATTGCCTCTAGGATATTAGTTTTTCCGCTTCCATTTGGACCAATGATGCAAATGGTTGGGTGATTTGTTTTAAGTTCAGTAAAAGAATGTGACCTGAAATTTTGTAATTTTATATCTTTAATTAGTAACATTTAATCATGCCACTCTCATTGGCATAATAACATGTAGACTATTAATATCAGCAGGATCGTGAATTAAAACAGGAGAGGATGGATCTTTAGCGTAAATCATCATATTTTTATCTTCTATAACGCCACCTACATCAATTAGATATTTAGAATTAAAACCAATTTCTAAATCTGGGCCACTGTAACTTAAAATAATTTCCTCAACACCGTCGCCTGCACTTGGATCGTTAACTAATAATTTTAAAATATCTTTATTCACTACAAGTTTTAATGTTCCTTTACGATCTGATGACAATGAATTAATCCTATCAATTGTTGAAATGAATGATGATAAATTAACTGATATTTTATTACTATTATCAGTTGGTATTACTTTTGAGTAATCTGGGAATCTGCCATCAATAACTTTAGATATTAAAGTGATATCATTTATTGAAAATCTAATTTTGGTTTTGCTTGCAGTAATCTTAAGTTCTGAATTCTCTTCTTGCAGTATAGTAACCAATTCGAATAATGTTTTTTTAGGTAAAATTACAGCTTCAAAAGCCACATCTTTATCTAATACTAATCTGCTTTTTGATAATCTATGTCCGTCAGTTGCAACTGCGGAAAGATATAATTGATTATTCTCATTTGTCTTATGTAAATAAATTCCATTTAAATAATGTCTAGTTTCGTCGTTTGAAATTGCAAATTTAGTCTTGTTAAGTAATTTTAAAAATATGGATGAACTAATTGCAAGAGCCTCCCCTTCAACATCGTCTTGAGTAATTGGAAAATCTTTTGGGGGTAAACACTTTAAATTAAAATTTGATTTAGCTGAAATCAAGGAAAGTTGTCCATCAGTTTTTTGAGAAATTAATATTTCAGAGCCTGATGGTAATTTTCTAACTAAATCATAGATGACTTGAGCCGTTGTAGTTGTTGAGCCTTCTTTAATGATTTCACCCCTAATAACTTCAATGATGATAATATCTAAGTCTGTAGCAGAGATGGTGATTTTTCCATTAGAAGCGTCTAACAAAACATTTGATAATATCGGAATAGTATTTTTTTTCTCAACGATTCCTTGAATATGTGAAAGACTTTTAAGAAAAAGATCTCTATTTAACTTTAGTTCCATTAAACAGTTTTTATTAATTTTTGATTAAGATCTTTTACTTCATTTTCAAAGTTTTTATCTTGAATCATTAACTCTTCTACTTTTTTTATAGCATGGATAACAGTTGTATGGTCTCTACCAGAAAATCTTCTGCCAATATCAGGTAAGGATTTTGTCGTCATTTTCTTAGATAAATACATTGCTATTTGCCTTGGTCTTGCAACTGATCTTGATCTTCTTGATGACATAAAATCATGCATGGAAATATTATAATAAGAAACTACTGTTTTTTGTATATCTTCAATAGTGATATTGGTCTCAATTTTATTTAGAGAATCTCTTAAAATACTCTTAGCTTCTGCAACAGAGATCTTTCTATTATTAATATTTAGATAAGCTGCTATTCTATTAAACGCGCCAATCATCTCCCTAACGCTAAGTTTTAATTCATTGGCTATAAAATTAATAACCTCATCATCAATAGCAATGTTTCTCTCAGAAGCATGGAATTCTTTTAAACATCTTTGTTTTAAAATTTTAACTCTTTGTTCAAAATCTGGACTTTGAATATCAACAACTAGACCGCCTGATAGTCTCGATTTAATTCTATCTTGTATTCTATCCAGTTCGTTTGGTGGTCTGTCACAAGAAATAACTATTTGTGAACCCGATTCTATTAAAGCATTAAATGTATGAAAGAATTCTTCTTGGGTTACATCTTTTCCGCTTACAAATTGTATATCATCTATAATTAAAACTTTTGCACTTCTAAAAATATCTTTAAATTTTACAACATCATTGTTTTTTATAGACCTAACAAATTGATACATAAATCTTTCAGCAGAGACATAAATAACTTTATCTATTTTTTTTAATAATTTATTTCCAATAGCATTTAAAAGATGAGTTTTTCCAAGTCCAACTCCTCCATAAATGTAAAGGGGGTTATATTTATTTAGATTATCAATAATTCTATTAGCTGCTGTAAAAGCAAGTTCGTTACTTTTGCCGACTATAAAATTATCAAAAACTAATCTTTCATCAATTTTTGAAAGTCCATAATTTCCACTGTCTTGAACTAAATCTTTCTTTTCGAAATCAATTACATTAGATTTATTATTGCTTTTTACTTCAACTCTTTCCGATATTTGAAACTCTATACGAGTGATATTTGCATCTTGCTTCTTATATAAATCTAAAATTTTGTCAGCATAATGAGCAACAATCCAATCACGAATAAATCTAGTTTTTACGTTTAGGACTAAGGTATTAAAATTTATTTTTGTGAAATTAATATTTTGTAACCAACTTGTGTAAACATCTTTTCCATAAAGTCCTAGTAGAGATTGTTGTAATGAATCCCATCTCGCTTTATCGTTACTAAGATTATCTTTAAGACTTGTTTGGTTTGACATTTGAACTTATTTTAAAAAAAGAATTGTGTTTTATTTTTTTAAACCTGTAAATACAAGAAAAGAATTAAATATTTTTTATTTTCAACTAGAAAGTTTAAACTTTTTAGTTGTTAAAAAAAATTAATTATCAACTCAAGATTGATGAAATATTTTTTTTTATAACTTAGAGATCTGCTTTGAGATACGAGAAACTTTTCTTGAGACTGTAGTTCTTTTTAAAGAACCTTTTTTAGAAGCTTTCATAACCTGTGATTGAAAATTAGAAAATAATTTTAAAGCTTTTGCTTTATCTTTAGATTTAATTGCTTCTTCAATGATTTTTACTGCGGCTTTGTACTTTCCAACTCTAATTTTATTTACTTGGGTTCTTTTTTTAATTTTTTTTACTGCGCGAATAGCAGAGACTGTGTTTGCCATATTTTTAGGGGATTATATATAAGTTGAAGATATCAGGGTCAATTACTTAATTTTGACATTGATTACAAAAAAAACTTGCTCTACCTTGAGATACAACCCTTGCTATTAGACCAGAGCATCCTGACCTGAGACATTTTAAATCTCTCCTATCATAAACTTTAAATTCATTTTGAAAGCGACCTTTTAGACCTACTGAAGACTTGAAGTCTTTTATGCTTGAACCACCTAATTTTAGAGCTCTTTTAAGAACTTTGCCAATAGAGGAATAAAGCCTATCAATATCTACTAAGGTTAATTTGGAAGCAATTTTATTAGGTTTTATCTTAGCTGAAAATAAAATTTCATTTGCATAAATATTTCCAATTCCAGAAATAAAATGCTGATCCATTAACAAAGTCTTAATCGATCTTTGCGTTGCTTTAGTCTTCGAGATTAAATAGTCTTTTTTTAAGTCGTTACCTAGTGGTTCGGGACCTAATTTATTTAAAAACTTATTCAAATCTAATTTAGAAACTTTATCTAATAAAAAAAATCCAAATCTTCTAGGATCGTTATAAATAACCTTAAGGTTATTAGAAAAGAAAAACTCTATATGATTATGCTTTAAAGAAAATTCATTAAAGTAATAACTGGTCTTTAAAAAATTTTTAGAATAATTATTTTTAATTAAGAATTTTCCTGACATTCCTAAATGTGCAATCATCACATAATCGTTTTTTAAATAAATCAGAATATATTTAGATCTTCTTAAAACTTTAATAATCTTTTGACCGATAACAATTTTTTTAAAATTTGTAGGAATTTTAAATCTTAAATTAGGATTATTTATTTTTATATTTTCAATAACTTTATTCTCAATAAATTTTAATAAAGTTCTTCGAGTTACTTCTACTTCTGGTAATTCAGGCATTAACTATATGACTATTGATTGCAAATGTTCTATATTTAAAGAATGCAAGATACTAATACAAAACAAAATTCTAAAAAAGACCTTGTAAATACTGTTTTTAATTCTGTATTTAAAAAATATGATTTGATGAATGACATCATGTCATTTGGTATTCACCGTCTGTGGAAAAGTAATTTAATCGACTGGCTACAACCAAAACTAAATTCAAAATTAATTGATATGGCATCAGGAACTGGTGATATGACAAAACTTTTTATTGAACGCACCAACTTTACGGGTCAGGCAACCATGGTGGATCAAAATATTGAAATGTTAAATGAAGGAAAAAAAAAACTTGAGTATTATAAAAATATTGATTCTTTGTGCGCTAGTGCGGAACAAGTTCCTTTAAAAGACTCTAGTTATGATTACTACATCATCAGTTTTGGTATAAGAAATGTCACCGATATAAAAAAAACACTTAGTGAAGCATATCGATTACTTAAACCAGGCGGACGATTTATGTGTTTAGAATTTTCAAAAATTAATAATGAGATTATTGATAAGTTTTATTCAATTTACTCAAGTTTTATTCCTCACATCGGAAAAGCAGTTGCCGGAGATAGAAAGCCCTATGAGTATTTAATACAAAGCATTAAAGATTTTTATAACCAAGAACAATTATTAAATCTGATGAAGGAGGCTAAATTTATAAACGCCGAGTATAGAAATCTTACTACTGGAGTTGCAGCAATTCACTCTGGATGGAAAATAAAATAATTTAAAATGCTATCTAATTTTTTTTCTCTTGTTAAAATTGGTAGAGCCTTAGCAAAGTCTAACAGTTTATCTATTTTTGAAGAATTTTATAAACCACCCTTATCTATTAAAATATTAATAAAAATTTTTGGTTTTACTACTTTTAATAAAGACACGGCTAACAAAAGTGCAGGTGAAAGATTAAAAAATGCTTTTTTAACTTTAGGTCCTGCTTTTATAAAACTGGGACAATTTCTTGCAACCCGTCCTGATATTGTTGGTGAAGAATTTGCAAAAGAGTTGCAAAAACTACAAGATCAAATGCCAGCCTTTGATATCTCACAGTCAAAGGAAGCTTTACGTAAAGAATTAGGTGAAGAGAAATATAAACAGATTGCTTATTTGAGCAAACCCATTGCTGCAGCTTCGATTGCTCAAGTTCATTTTGCTAAAATTATTAATAATGAAAAAAAAGAAATCGATGTTGCTATTAAAATATTAAGACCAAATATAGAAAAAATTTTTAACAAAGAATTAGATGCTTTAAGATTTTTAGCATCAATTATCGAATTCAGCGTTAAAAAAAGTCGTAGATTAAAATTAGTAAAAATTATCGATCTACTTAAAGAAATAACCAGCATTGAAATGGATCTAAGATATGAAGCGGCCTCTGCCAGTGAACTTAAAAAAAATACCGCTCAAGATGAAGGTTTTAAAGTTCCGTCTATATTTTGGGATTTTACCTCACAAAGAGTTTTAACGATTGAAAAAGTAGATGGAATTTCGATTAAAGATAAAGAATTGCTTATAAAAAATAAAATTGATCAAAAAAAAATAGCAAGGTTATTAATTCAAAATTTTTTGAGACAGGCGGTCGGCGATGGTTTTTTTCATGGCGACATGCACCAAGGCAATTTATTTGTCGATAAGAATGAAAATATTGTACCTGTGGATTTTGGAATTATGGGTCGATTGGATATTGCTAATAGAAAATACTTAGCTGAAATATTGTATGGTTTTATTAACCGCGACTATGAAAAGGTCGCAAAAGTGCATTTTATTGCAGGTTTAGTGCCTAATACGGAGTCTTTAGAGCAGTTCACACAAGCTCTAAGAACTATTGGAGAGCCTATTTTTGGTCAGTCTTCTAAAAACATTTCAGCAGGTAAATTACTAGCTAGACTTTTTGAAGTAACGGAAAAATTTAATATGGTCACGCAGCCTCAATTGTTATTACTACAAAAAACAATGGTCGTAGTTGAAGGTGTTGCAAGATCATTAGATGAAGATGCAAATATTTGGGAAATTTCAAAACCTGTATTACAAGGATGGTTGAATAACGAAATTGGTCCTAAAAACAGGATTGATAAAATATTAAAAACAACAACAGAACTTTTAGATAAACTTCCAGAATTACCCGAGATGATTAATCGGGCTAACAAAGCTATGGAGCTTTTAAGTTCGTATGAGTTTATAAAAAATCAAAACCAAAATAACGAATATGAAATTAAAGAAAAATCTTCAAAATTAAAAAGGACTTACCTAATTATAGGCTTATTAATTATTGTAATTATATTGCTAATAGTATTCAAATAGCGCGATGCTAAATTCAATTGAGAATAAGAAAATTTTAATCGTTATTGGTGGCGGAATCGCTGCTTATAAAGTTCTCGACGTTATTAGAGAGCTTAGAAAAAATAACTGTGAAGTTAAAACTATTTTAACAAATTCTGGGAAAGAATTTGTAACGCCACTATCAATTTCTGCTCTTTCTAAAAATAAAGTTTTTGAAAACTTATTTGATCCTAATAATGAAGGTGAAATGGATCACATCGCACTATCGAGATGGTGTGATTTAATTATCGTTGCACCAACCACTGCAAATCTAATGGCTAATTTTGCACGCGGAGAAGCAAAAGATTTTGCAACAACGGTTATCATGGCCTCTAACAAACCAATTTTTCTTGCTCCGGCTATGAATGTTGAAATGTGGAATAATCCTGCTAACCAGGAAAATTTTCAAAAACTTCTTCAATTTAAATATAAATTTATCGGACCGGCGGTAGGTGAAATGGCATGTGGTGAAATTGGCGTTGGTAAAATGTCATCTCCTGAAGAAATTATTCTAACTATAAAAAATTACTTTCTTTCAAAAAATTTATTTAATAATAAAAATTTGAAAGCATTAGTGACTGCAGGATCAACAAGAGAATATATTGATCCGGTTAGATTTTTATCCAATGAATCCTCTGGCAAACAAGGATTTGAAATTGCAAAATCTTTAAATGATATCGGCTTTAAAACAAAATTAGTGATTGGCCCAAATTCTTTAAATATTAAAAATCAGGATAATCTTGAAGTGATTAACGTAACAACTGCGAAACAAATGTTCGAGGCTTGCAAAGATAATTTGCCAGTAGATGTAGCTGTATGCACAGCCGCTGTGTCTGATTTTAAAATTAAAAACTATAGTGACGAGAAAATAAAAAAAGAAGGATTAGAAGATTTTAATTTAGAACTTGAAAAAAATGTTGATATTTTATCTTTCATCTCTAACCAAAATATTAATCGACCAAAACTGGTAGTTGGTTTTGCGGCTGAAACTAAAAACATTATTGAAAATGCACAAAAAAAAATCAAAGATAAACACTGCGATTGGATTGTTGCCAACAATGTAGCTGATAAATCCATTGGGTTTAATTCAGATTATAATGAAGTTTTTTTAATCTCTAAAAATAAAGAAGTTGAAAAATTTAATAAAACAACAAAATCAGAAATTGCAAAAAAACTGTCTAATAAAATTCTTCACGCCCTTATTCAATAATGGTTAAAATTTTAGTAAAAAAAATAAATTATAAACATAAAGACCTACCTAAATATGAAACAGTAGGTTCATCAGGTTTAGATTTAATTGCTAATATCGATAAAGAAATAATTTTAAAACCTAATGAGCGAACATTAGTTCCAACAGGTCTTTCCGTTGCTATTCCTGAAAATTATGAAATACAAGTAAGACCCAGATCAGGACTTGCAGTAAAGAATGGAATTAGCGTTTTAAATACTCCTGGAACAGTGGATGCTGATTATCGAGGCGAAATTAAAGTCATATTAATAAACCTAAGTTTAGAAAGTTTTAAAATAGAACCAGGACAAAGAATTGCACAGATGGTGCTGTGCCCTGTTGTAAAAGCTGAACTCGTTGAAGTGGATAGGCTTCCTGAGTCAGTTCGTGGAAGTGGTGGATTTGGATCAACGGGCCGATAAACATTCATGAAACTTAGCTATGGCGATGTCAAAAGATACATTGCTCATATTAACTTAAAAAAGATTAGCAGCTTTGGTCAAAAGAAGATCATCGATACAAAAGTTCTAATCATTGGTGTTGGTGGACTGGGTTCTCCTGTTGCGCTCTATCTTGCATCTTCTGGAGTTAGCAATATCGGTATTGTTGATCATGATAAAATAGATATTTCAAATTTACACCGACAAGTTTTATTTAATGAAGATGACGTTAATAAATTTAAAGTTGATATTGCTGAAAAAAGATTAAAAAAAATTAGTTCTAAAATAAAAATTAAAAAGTTTAAAACTAAAATTGATAGCAATAATATAAATAAAATTGCAAAAGGATACGATCTAATCATTGATGGTACTGACAGTTTTAAATCAAAACTATTAATTAATGATTATTGTTATAAAAATAAAAAAATCTTAATTTGTGGAGCTATTAGCAAGTTCGATGGTCATATTTTTGTTTTTAATTTTAAAAAGAAAAATTCACCTTGTCTTAGATGTTTTATGCCAGAAATTCCAAGTGCTGAAATGATGGATTGTCAAAGTGAAGGTGTTTTATCAACGGTTGCAGGAATAATTGGAACAATTATGGCTAATGAAGCTATTCGTGAAATATTAAATTTTGAAAATTCATTATGTGGCAATATTTTAATAATTAATGCTGAAAATCTTTCAATTAAAAAAATTAAATTAAATAAAAGCAAGAACTGCATTAAGAAGATTAGATGAGATTTAAAATAATAATTCTTATTTTATCTTTTATTATTTTCACAAGTACTGATTTATTAGCACAAAAAGTTATCACTAAAAAATATCTCAGCATTAGAACTAGCGTAGCCAATCTTAGAATTGGACCTTCCTCTTCCCACCCTATCGCATTTGTATACGAAAAGAAAAACATGCCAGTTGAAGTAATTGATGAGTTTGAAGTTTGGCGAAAAGTTAAAGATTATCAAGGTGATATTGGTTGGATTCATCTAAGTCAGTTATCTAGAAAAAGAACTTTATTAACCATGAAAGATGGAATTGTTCTTTTTAAAAATGCAACGATTTATTCAAAACCAATTATTAAAATTGGAAACTTAGAAGCTGCTTCAATTAAAAAATGTATTCCAAATTGGTGTTTGGTTGAAATTCAAAAATATAAAGGTTGGATACAAACGGATCACGTTTGGGGCTTAGAAAATAAAGAGATTATCAATTAAATTTGTCAAATCCTGTATTAAACTGTAAATTAAATTTTAATAATCAATAATTTTAATTCTCTAACAATTTCATGAAACAAAAAAATCAGTATAGCTACCAAGATCTGCTTGATTGCGCTGAAGGGAAAATGTTTGGTCCGGGTAATGCAAAATTGCCTGCTCCTCCCATGTTAATGTTTGACAGAATTACTTCAATCACAGCTGAGGGCGGATTATTTAATAAAGGAGAAATTTTAGCTGAACTAGATATCAAAAATAATTTATGGTTTTTCGAATGTCATTTTAAAGGCGATCCGGTGATGCCAGGATGTTTAGGATTAGATGCGATGTGGCAACTACTTGGATTTTATCTTGGTTGGTTAGGCAATCCTGGTCATGGGCGAGCACTTGGAGTAAATGAAGTAAAATTTACAGGGGAAGTTGTAAAACAAGTAAAACTTGTAAAATATGTCATTAATATCAAAAGATTATTAAGGAAAGGCGAAACTTGTGTTGGTTTAGCTGATGGTTTAGTCTTTGCTGACGAAAAGGAAATATATAACGCTAAAAATCTTAAAGTTGGTTTATTTAAAAGTTAAAGGGGATTAATGCGAAGAGTAGTAATTACGGGTTCTGGAATCATATCTTGTATTGGGAACAATAAAAAAGAAGTTTTAGATTCTCTATTGAATACTAAATCTGGAATAACTTTTTCTGAAGAATATAAAAAATATAATTTTAAAAGCCAAGTTTGTGGCGTTCCTAAAATTAATTACGAAGAATTAATTGATCGAAAAGTTTTAAGATTTATGGGCGATGGCTCAGCTTACGCCTATCTTTCAATGAAGGAGGCTATAGAAGAATCGGGCCTTACTGAAAAAGAAATTAGCAATGAAAAAACTGGAATTATTATTGGATCAGGTGGTCCTTCAATTAAGAATGTCATGTTTGCAATCGATTCAACAAGAGCATCAGGTCCTAAAAAAATGGGCCCGTTTATTGTGCCACGAACGATGGCAAGTACATGTTCTGCAACACTTGCAACACCTTTTAAAATTAAAGGAGTGAACTATTCAATTAGTTCTGCTTGTGCAACAAGTGCTCATTGTATTGGTAACGCCATGGAACTTATTCAATTTGGAAAACAAGATATTGTTTTTGCAGGGGGCGGAGAAGAAATAGACTGGAGTTTATCTGCAATGTTTGATGCGATGACAGCTTTATCCTCAAAATATAATGATACCCCTCAAACTGCTTCAAGACCCTATGATGCAAGCAGAGATGGATTTGTAATCGCAGGTGGAGGTGGTGTTCTCGTATTAGAGGAGTATGAGCATGCAAAAGCTAGGGGAGCTAAAATTCTAGCAGAAATTACGGGTTATGGGGCCACTTCTGATGGTTACGATATGGTTGCGCCTTCTGGTGAAGGGGCTGTGAGATGCATGAAAATGTCCATGCAAAATTTAAGAAACTCAAAAGTAGATTATGTTAACACCCATGGAACTTCTACTCCTGTAGGTGATACAAAAGAGATTGAAGCAATGAAGGAAGTTTTTAAAGATAAAGTACCTTCTTTTAGTTCAACAAAATCAATCACGGGTCATTCTCTTGGTGCAACATCAGTACAAGAGGCTATTTATTGTCTATTAATGATGAAAAATAAATTCATAGCAGCCTCTGCAAACGTAAAAGAATTAGATGAAAAAATTAAAGGACTTCCTATTGTGACTGAAGTTAAAAAGAATGTAGATTTAAATTGTGTAATGTCTAATAGTTTTGGTTTTGGTGGAACGAATGCAACTTTAGTATTTGAAAGTATCTAAGATGAAATTAATGCAAGGTAAAAAAGGATTGATCATGGGTGTTGCGAATGATCGATCGATTGCTTGGGGTATTGCAAAAAAACTAAATGAACACGGCGCTGAACTTGCATTTACATATGTAGGGGATGCTTTAAAGAAAAGAGTTGTTCCTCTTGCAGAGTCTTTAGGTTCAAAATTTACATTGGATTGCAATGTGGAAAAGAAAGAGGAAATTGTTAAAACTTTTTCAGACATTAAAGATAAATGGGGAAATCTAGATTTTGTTGTTCACGCGATTGCATTCTCAGATAAATCGGAATTATCAGGACAATATTTAAATACATCTCGAGAAAATTTCTCAAACAGTATGGTAATCTCTTGTTTTTCTTTTACAGAAGTTTGTAGAGAAGCTGCTAAAATAATGAAACCAGGTTCAAGCTTTATTACTTTAACTTATTGTGCTGACAAAGTTATACCAAATTACAATGTGATGGGCGTTTGTAAAGCGGCCCTTGAAACAAGTGTAAAATATTTATCCGTTGATCTAGGATCAAATGGAATTAGAGTAAATGCTATTAGCGCAGGTCCTATTAAAACATTAGCGGCTTCTGCAATTGGCGATGCTAAGTTTTTATATAAATGGAATGAAAATCATTCTCCACTAAAAAGAAACGTTGATATTAATGATGTAGGTGGTGCAGCAGTTTATTTATTAAGCGATCTTGCAGCAGGAGTTACAGGCGAAATTCATTATGTAGATGCGGGTTATAATATTGTTGGTATGCCTAATCCTAAAAATATGCAGGCTTAACTATTCTTGGGCTTGTTTAATTGAGAGTTTAACTTTTCCTTTATCAAACCCTAAAACTTTAACTTTAACTTCATCGCCCTCTTTTACAACATCAGTTACTTTCTCTACTCTTTTCGCTGCAAGTTCAGAGATGTGAACTAAACCATCTTGTTTACCTAAGAAATTTACAAAAGCTCCAAATTCCATAATTTTTACAACTTTTCCTGAATATATTTTGCCAACTTCTGCTTTTGCGATAATGCTTTTGACCATTTCTAAAGCTTTATTTCTTGAGGCTTCATCGGGTGCAGCAATCGTTACAACACCTTCATCGCTAATATCAACTTTAGCACCTGATAATTCAACGATCTCTCTTATTGTTACTCCTCCTTTTCCGATAATGGCTGCTATATCTTTTTTATCGACAGTTACTTTTTCCATTTTTGGAGTGTGTTTAGATAAATCTTTTCTCGAAGCTTTAAGGGCTTTATTCATTTCGCCCAATATATGAATTCTACCATCTTTTGCTTGGGACAATGCTTTATCCATAATTTCAAAAGTAATTCCTGTAATCTTAATGTCCATCTGCAATGAAGTAATTCCATCTTCTGTTCCTGCAACTTTAAAATCCATATCCCCTAAATGATCTTCATCTCCTAAAATGTCAGATAGAACTGAATAATCAGCTCCTTCTTTAATTAAACCCATTGCAATTCCTGCAACTGGCTTTTTAATTGGAACTCCAGCGTCCATTAATGCAAGGGATGATCCACAAACCGTTGCCATCGATGATGAACCATTGGACTCTGTAATTTCTGAGACAATTCTAAATGTGTAAGGGAATTCTTCTTTTTTAGGTAAAATCGAATTAACTGCACGCCAAGCTAACTTGCCGTGACCTATTTCGCGTCTGCCTGTTCCAATTCTACCAACTTCTCCAACTGAAAATGGAGGAAAATTGTAGTGCAACATAAATCTTGATCTTTGTAATCCATCTAAACTTTCAATTCTTTGCTCGTCTTCTGAAGTTCCAAGTGTTGTAACAACAAGTGCTTGCGTTTCTCCTCTTGTGAATAAAGCAGATCCATGAGTTCTTGGTAATACGCCTACTTCACACTTAATCGGTCTAATATCTGCAAGTCCTCTACCATCAATTCTTTTCTTTTCTTTAAGTATTTTTGTTCTAACAATTTCTTTTTCAATATCTTTAAACTGAGACTCAACATCCATTTCGCTAAATTCTTCTGAGTCTAGATAAAGCGCCAATGATTTTTCTCTTGCTAAATTAATTAACTCGCTTCTTTTCTTTTTATCTGGCTCTGAAAACGCTGTTACTAAATCATTCTTAATATTTTTTAATAAATTATTTTTTACATCTTTTAGATCTTTTTTTTCTACAACCCATTTTTCTTTCGAACATTCTGCGGCAAATTCATTGATCATTTTAATCACTGGAGCAAATTGTTCATGACCAAATTTAACCGCATCTAACATTACTTTTTCAGTTAATCCTGAAGCCTCAGACTCCACCATTAAAACTGCATCTTTTGTTCCTGCAACAACAAGTTCTAATTGAGAGTCTTTTAGTTGTTCTTTAGTTGGATTTAAAACAAAGCTACCTTTGATGTAACCAACTTTGGAAGCTGCAACGGGTCCCATAAATGGAATACCTGAAATCGATAATGCTGCTGAAGAAGCAATTAAGGATAAAATTTCTGGATCATTGTCTTTCTCATATGAAAGCACTGTTGGTAGAACCTGAACTTCATTTCTAAAACCTTCTGGAAATAAAGGTCTAATTGGTCTGTCAATTAATCGTGATATTAAAGTTTCACTCTCTGTGGGTCTTGCTTCTCTTTTGAAATATCCTCCTGGAATTTTTCCTGAAGCGTAATATTTTTCTTGGTAATTTACTGTTAGTGGAAAAAAGTCCGTTTCAGGATTTGCTTTTTTAGCTCCGACTACGGTTGCTAAAATAACGGTATCTCCTGAAGTTAGGATAACAGCGCCGTCAGCTTGACGAGCAATTTTTCCCGACTCGATAGATAGTTTTTTACCCCCCCAAACAATCTCTTTCTTTACGATTTTAAACATTAAAATTTATTTTCTGATATTCAGCTTTTCTAAGATCTTTTTATAATTGGTTGCGTTTGTTTTGCTGAGATAATCTAATAGTTTTTTTCTTCTATTCACCAATGTCGTCAGTCCTGTATAGGAATGTTTGTCTTTTTTGTTTTTTGCAAAATGCTCTGTTAGATATCTAATGCGCTCAGTTAAAATAGCAATTTGTACCTCTGAAGAACCAACATCTTTAGCATGCTGTTTTAAATCTTTATAAACACTTTCTTTATTTAAAATTCTTTTTGTCATCTTTTTAATTAAATACTCTCTTTGGATAAAAAAAACCGGACTTCAGGTATCCGAGAGCAAGTGGCTTATCTAAAGCCTCTGTGTAAATATTTTCTAAACTAACCTTTCCAAATTCATTAACCAAACTAACTTTCATTCCATTCTTTATTAAATTAATTCTTTCATCATTTAATTTAATGGTAGGTATATGTATTAAAGCACTATGAATATCAAGCACATATTTTAAAAAATTATCAGTACTTTCTTTTTCTATTAATTTTTCAAGGCTATTTGAGTTCTTAATTCTAAAATTTCCGTATCGCGTTCTAACTAATCGAGTAACATGAGCAAAACCATCAAAAAATTTTGCAATGTCTCTTGCTAGACTTCTAATATAAGTGCCCGTTCCACATTTTATATAAAAAAGACTTTTATTATTTTCATGTTTTAACAATCTAATATTTTTTATTAAAATTTTTCTTTCCTCCATATCGAATTCTAAATTATTTCTCGCAAGTTCATAAGATCTTTTGCCATTAATTTTTACTGCAGAAAATTTTGGTGGCATTTGCATTTGCCAACCAATAAATTTTTTTAAAATATTTTTAACTTCTTGTTTTTTTGGATAAATTTCATTTTGATTTATTAGTTTTCCCTCTAAATCTAAGGTATCTGTTTCTGATCCCCACTGAATTTCAAATAAATAACTTTTAAATTGTAAATGTATCAATGATACAGTCTTAGTAGCTTCACCCAATGCAACAGGCAAAACCCCCTCTGCTAATGGATCTAAAGTTCCAGCATGACCTATTTTAATTTTTTTAAACTTATTCTTAATAATATTGAGACAATATGCCGAACTAAAACCTTTAGGTTTATTTAAATTTATCCAACCATTAATCATTTTCATGAGTTTTAATAATTAATTTTTCAATTTTTTCTGCATAGTCAAAAGACTCATCCAATACAAAATGAAGGTTTGGTAAAAATTTATTTTTCCAATTACGTGACATTTCTTTTTTGATTAAACCGCTATGATTAATCAGAGATTGTAAAATAAACTCTGAATTTTTACCGCCAAGTGGCATTACGAACACTTTTGCATGTTTTAAATCTGGACTCATTCTAACTTCTGAAACTGTAATCACCCGAGTATTAATATTTGGTAAAGCTACTTCCTCTTTTATAAATAAATTTCCAAGCAACTGTTTTAACAATTCGCCAACTCTTAACTGCCTTTGGGTAAAAGGCTGATCATTTAAATGAGTTTTCATGATTTTTTAATTAATTGTTCGTGCGCTTTGAACGACAGAAAATACTTCGATAATATCTTTTTCTTTAAAATCTAAAAAATCTTTAAAAGCAACTCCACCTTCTAATCCTGCTTTAATTTCTTTTACTTCATTTTTTTCTCTATAAAGAGATATAATTTTTCCTGTATAAACAACGCTTCCATCTCTAACAATTCTAACATCAGAATTATTAACGATTGAACCGTCTGTTACTTTAATACCTGCAACCTTTCCAACTTTAGAAGATTTAAATACCTGTAAAATCTCACACTGACCTAATATTTGTTCATTAATTTCTGGTGCTAATAGACCTGAAAGAGCTTTAGTAATATGCTCAATCGCCTCATAAATAATATTAAAATATAAAACATTAACCCCTAGTTTTGTTGCAAGATCTTTTGCTTCTTTATTAGGCTTAATATTAAAACCAATAAGAACTGCGTTAGAAGCTTTTGCTAAAGAAACATCTGTTTCCGTTATCGCACCAACAGATGATAGAACAATAACAGGTTTAACTTCATCGTGTTGAATTTTTAATATCGCATTTGATAATGCTTCTGCAGATCCATGCACGTCACTTTTAATAATAATTGATAATTCTTTTTGTTTATTAACATCACCAAAAACATCATTTTTCTTAAGCAGAGCACTAGTTTTTTTAGATTTCCCTTGATCAATTCTATGTTTATTTATTTCTTTTGCTTTTGACTCGCTGTCTAAAACTAAAAAATCATCCCCCGCCTCGGACACACCTGTTAAACCAATTATCTCAACAGGCATTGAAGGGGTTGCTTCATTTACAAGTTCGCCTCTAAAATTATTCATGGCTCTAATCTTTCCCCACTGTAAGCCGCTTACAAAAAAATCTCCTTTTTTTAAAGTTCCTCTTGTGATTAGAATTGTCGATACTGGACCTTTGCCTTTATCTAATTTTGACTCAATTACTATCCCTTGTGCTGGCACATTTGGGTTTGTTTTATGATTTAATATTTCAGCTTGTAAAATAATTGCTTCTTTTAATTTATCTAAATTTGTTTTTTTTAAAGCAGATATTTCAATACACTGAACATCGCCGCCTAATTCTTCAACAACAAGTTCATGCTCTAATAATTGGTTTCTAACTTTTTGTTTATCAACCCCGTGAATATCGCATTTATTAATTGCAACTATAATTGGAACTTTTGCAGCTTTTGCATGTTGTATTGCCTCAATCGTTTGTGGCTTAATTCCATCATTTGCAGCAACTACAAGAACAACAATATCTGTGATTTTAGATCCTCTAGCTCGCATTTCAGTAAATGCTGCGTGACCTGGTGTGTCAATAAATGTCATCCACTTATTATTATCTGTAAACACCTGATAAGCACCAATGTGCTGAGTAATTCCGCCGTGCTCTGTAGCAACGACATTTGTTTCTCGCAATGCATCCAGTAATGAAGTTTTGCCATGATCCACGTGACCCATGACTGTTACAACGGGTGGTCTAGAAAAAGTATCCTCTTCTTCTTTAGATTTTTTTAATTTTGATAATTCATCGTCAATTTGATTGTCTTTTACAACTTTATGTCCAAATGAACCAACGATGTACTCTGCAGTATCTCTATCAATTGTATGGTTGATTGTAACTTTTACATTTTTTTCAAATAAAAATTTTATAATGGCGCTTGCTTTTTCTGCCATTCTATTTGCAAGCTCTTGAATTGTAATTAAATTTGGAACAGAAATTTCTCTCGAAACTTTTTTTACTTCAACTTTAGAATCGTCGGTTTCTTGTACTAATTTTTTTTCTTTTTCTCTAGCTCTTTTAAATGAAGCCAGACTTCTTGTCTTTTCATCTTCATCAGCATCGGTAAGTGCTGTTGATAAGGTTAATTTGTATTCTCTTTTTTTACCGTAAGTTTTTTTAATTAATTTTTTACTGTTATCTATTTCAAGCTCTTCTTGAATCTTTTTTCTTGCCCATTCTTGTGCTGATTTTTGTGCTTTTACTGTATCCTCTTTTGTTAAAATTTTTGCTTTTACAGCGTCTTGCGGTGCTAATGAAATTTTTGGTTTTTCAACGGATTGGTTAATATCTATTGATCTATTTTTCTTTTTCTCAACTAATACTGACTTATTACCAGAGCTTTTGGCATAACTTGAAATAGCTGCCGCACTACCACTAAAGTTTTTTAATGTAAGTTTTTTCTTTTTGTCTTTAACGTCCATGTTTTTCTAAAAGCGAGTTTGTTATTTATTAAAAACTTTTTCTCTAGCGCTCATAATCAAACGCTCAGCCTCAGCTCTTATGATATCGAAATTCTGCAGGATTCCCTCAAATTCTACTCGTTTTCCCTTAACTTCATCGTATCCACCTAAGATTTCATCAACAGATAAATCTGCAAAATCCTCTAAAGTTTTAATATTTTTTTCACCTAAAGTAAGTAGCATTCCAAGGGATAATCCTTGATGATTCATTAGATCCTCCTGAATACCTAACTCTTTTACTCGATTAGATATTTCTTTAGATTCTGTTTCTAAATATTCTTTTGCTCTTTCTTTTAATTCTTTTGCTGTCTCTGCATCAAAACCATCAATTTTGGTAATCTCCTCTAAAGGTGCTCCATCGATTTCTTTGATAGAAGAAAATCCTTCTAATACTAAAAGCTGAGCCATCATTTCATCAATTTCTAAACTTTCAATAAATCTTTTTGTTTTAATTTTAAACTCTGATTGTCTTTTTTCTGTCTCTTCTTGATCTGTTAAAATATCAATTTCATAATTCATTAACTTAGAAGCGAGTCTTACATTTTGTCCTCTTCTACCAATCGCTTTGCTAAGATTATTTTCATCAATTACAACTTCAATTCTTTTTGAAGCTTCATCTAAAACCACTTTTTGAACTTCAGCCGGTGCTAATGCATTAATTACAAGAGTTGCTGGATCCTCTGACCAATGAATGATATCAATTTTTTCACCTTGTAATTCATTCACTACTGCTTGCACTCTACTTCCTCTCATACCAACGCAAGCTCCCACTGGATCTATAGATTTATCTTTTGATGTAACACAAATTTTTGCTCTACTTCCAGGATCTCTTGCAACTGATTTAATTTCAATAGTTCCCTCATAAATTTCTGGCACTTCAAGTTTAAATAATTTTGCCATAAACTGAGGATGTGCTCTTGATAAAAATATTTGTGGCCCTTTTGCTTCTCTTTTAACTTCATAACAATAAGCTTTAACTCGATCGCCTACTTTTATATTTTCTCTTGGTATTAACTCATCTCTTTTAATAATTGATTCTGCTTTTTGTAAATCGACGATAATATTTCCAAATTCTATTCTCTTAACAATCCCACTAAGAACTTCACCAATCTTATCTTTAAATTCGTTATATTGCTTTTCCCTTTCTGCATCTCTTACTTTTTGAGTAATAACTTGTTTTGCAGCTTGAGCAGCAATTCTGCCAAAATCAATTGGGGGTAGCGGTTCTAAAATTTCTTGATCAAGGGCTATATCGCTTTTGATTTTTTTAGCTTCTTTTAAACTAATTTCATTTTGACTGTTGGCTGGATTTTCTACAACCTTTAATTTTCTACCTAATTCAATTTGACCATTAGCTCGATTGATAGAAACGTAAATATTATTTTCTTGTCCATAGCGAGTTCGTGCAGCTTTCTCAATCGCTTCTTCCATAGAAGTAATGACAAGTTCTTTATCGATTGATTTTTCATTTGCTACAGCATCAACTATTCTTATTAGCTCAACTGTATCAACTCGGTTATTTAACATTGGTTTTGTTTCCTGTAAAAAAAAATGGGCCTAAGCCCATTCTGTACTTTCAATAATTTCCCTTAATCTATGCTACATTTTTTAACTTATCAAGATTTAAAAAATAAATATCTTTTTTTAATTTATTGGCTTTATTTGAGTATTTTGTATCGACTATAGGATGTTTGTTAGTCAAACTATATTCAAAAGCATCTGTTTTTTTCTTTAACAAAGAAATCTCTTTTACCACAAAATTAAAATAATCATGATCATCTGTTACAAAAATTAACGTAGACTTAATTTTCATTTTTTTTAAAATTTTTTCTAAAAATAAATAATTTAATAATCTTCTTTTTTTTTGTTTATTCTTCATCCATGGATCTGGAAATAAAACAAAAACTTTTGAAAAAAAATTATCTAAAAAAATATCTATAACTTTTTGTACCGGAATATCTAAAATTGAAATATTATTTAAATTTAATTCTTTGGCTTTTTGTACAACATTAGCAACACCATTAATAAAGGGATCGACTCCAATAAAATAATCTTTTGGATAGGTGCTTGCTTGAAATAATAAATTTTCACCTAAGCCAAATCCTATTTCTAAAACAAAATCTTTATTTTTAAATAATTTTATTTCTTCAAAATTGACTAAAAAATCTTTTTTATAATTATCATAAAAAAATTTTTTACTTTTAGATAAGGCTCTTGATTTTGATCTTCCAAAAAAAATCTTTTTCTTGTCGTCGATCAATTTATACTTTGGATTGAAAATATTTAATTAAATCTGTTTTTTCCCAGCTAAAAGAACCATTGTCTTCTGGTTGTCTACCAAAGTGACCATAAGCTGCTGTTTTTTGATAAATCGGTTTATTAAGTTTTAATAACTCACGAATCCCTCTCGGACTTAAATTAAAATTCTTAGAAATAATTTCTTCAATCTTTTTTGATTTATTATCTGCTCCGTCAAATAAATCGATGTAAATTGAAAGCGGTTGAGAAACGCCAATTGCATAAGATAATTGAATTAAACATTTTTCTGAAACTCCGGCAGCTACAATATTTTTTGCAAGATACCTTGCAACATACGCCGCTGATCGATCCACTTTTGTTGGATCTTTTCCTGAAAAGGCTCCGCCGCCATGCGGTGCCGCACCACCATAGGTATCAACGATAATTTTTCGACCTGTTAATCCTGTATCTCCATCAGGTCCGCCAATAACAAATCTACCCGTTGGATTTACGTAGAAATCTTTCTCATCGCACATCCAACCTTTTGGAATGACTGATAAAACATAAGGACGAACGATCTCTTTTACTTTTTCCTGATCAACACTTTCATCGTGTTGTGTTGAAACAACGATTGAGGAAATTCCTTTTGGTTTTCCTTTTTCATAAATAACTGAAAATTGACTTTTTGAATCAGGTCTTAAAAATTTTTCTTTTCCAGATTTTCTTGCCTCTGACATTAATTGTAAAACTTTGTGAGAATAACTTATGGGTGCAGGCATAAGATCTTTTGTTTCATTACAAGCGTAACCAAACATAATTCCTTGGTCGCCTGCCCCTTCATCTTTATTACCAATCGAGTCAACCCCTACCGCTATGTCTTGTGATTGACTATGAAGGTAGTTTGTAAATTTTAAATTTTTCCAGTGAAAACCTTCTTGTTCATAACCAACTTCTTTAACTCTAGATCTAATTAATTTTTCAATTTCATCGCTCTTAATTTCAGGACCTCTTACTTCGCCAGCAATCACAACTGTATTAGTAGTAACTAAAGTCTCACAAGCAACTCTACTTTCTGGAAATTTAGATAAATATAAATCAAGGACCGAGTCCGATATAATATCGCAAACTTTATCAGGATGCCCTTCTGATACTGACTCACTTGTAAATACGTAATCTTGTTTAGCCATTCTTATTAAATTTTTTAAGAGCAATAACGAATATAATACTTAGGAAGATTGTAAAATAAAAAATATAGTTTTCTAATAAAGAAAATAAGGTTTTTCCATTTAAAAAGGATAATTTTAAATCAATAAACCCAGATTTATTTAATTCTAAAAAATTTATGATTTTTCCATTTGGAGAAATATAAGCAGACATACCCTTATTTGTAGATCTTACAATTGGAACACCTTGCTCGACTGCTCTAAAAACTGCTTGGCCTAAGTGTTGATGAGGACCAATTGAGTCTCCAAACCAACCATCCTCTGAAATATTTATTATAAAATTGTAATCTGTAGAGCTAAGCTTCAGATCTCCAGAATAAATTATTTCATAACAAAGTAACGGCAAGAAAGATAAATTGTTAAATATCTTAATCTCTTTTCTCTCATTTCCTGAAGAAAAAGAACTATATCCAAATGTAATTTTTTTTAATCCCCACTTTAATAATAAATTCTCAAAAGGAATAAATTCTCCAAATGGAACAAGTTTGATCTTGTTATAAACACTAACAACTTCGGCATTATTATTAAGTACGACTAAGGAATTGTAAAAATTAATTTTATTACCTGAAATACTTGGATTGGTTACGCCTACCACAACTAAATGATTTTTAGAAAAATTTTTATTAAAATATTCCTTATACTTATATAGATCTTTAGGATTAGTTTGTTGAATCATCCCTTCGGGCCAAACAATTAAAGTTTTTTCATTTTTATTAGCTTTACTAAGATTAATTAAAGAAATTAAATTTCTATTCTCATTTTCAACGCCCCAAGTTTTTGCGATATCAATATTTGGCTGAACTATTTTTACTTTAACGTCGTTATACTGATTAAACTCAGAATTTTTTATTATAATTTTTCCAAATAAATAATTAGAGATTAAAACAACAAATAAGAAAGTAGAGTTAATTAATATTTTCTTGAACTGTATGGGCCACAAAGAATTGAAGTAAATTGAAAAGATGAGAATGCTAAAAAAATTAAAAGTATATGTACCAATAAATTTTAATACTTGAATACTTTCAAGTGAAAAACTCCATGAATAAGAAATTAAATTCCAAGAAAACCCCGTAAATAATATTCCTCGTAAATACTCAAATACGGATAGCGAAACGGAAAATATTAATAAAAAGACATAATCTTTTTTTATAAATGAATGGATTACGAAAACGGCCAGTCCATAGAAGACAGCAAGTAAAATGGGCAAACCCAATATAGCAACGGGAATTAGAAAAGTTAACTGCTTATCAAAAGTTAATGAATGAGATACCCAATAAAGACTACTTGCAAAATATCCATATCCAAAAGCAAAACCTAAAAAAAAGAAGTTAGATAATTTTACTTTTTTTTCTTTGAATAAAATTATTAGATATAAAAACAAAGAGTAAGTAATAAAATTTATAAAAATTAAATTATAAGGAGGTAAAGAAAAACTAGTTAAAGAGCCTAAAAATAATAAAAAAAAATAAGTAAAAAAAATATTTTTTTTTGACATCTCAATCTTTAAATATTTCTAATAATTTTTTTCTCTAATAAATTCATTTTTTTATATTTTTTAAATGAATCATGCTCATAGCCAATAAGATGCAAAACTCCATGGACTAACATTTTTTTAAAATAATCATCAAAGCTTGTATTCTGTTTTTTAATAATCGACTCTATATATTGATAACTTAACGCAATGTCTCCGAGATAAACTTTTTTCTTTAATTTAAGATCTTTCTTAAAAAAAATTTTCTCCTCGGCAGGAAAAGATAATACATCGGTATCTTTATTAATATTTCTAAATTTTTTATTAAGGTTCTTCATATTTTTTGTACCTGTTAAAAGAATAGATATTTCAAAAGCAATCATTCGAGATGAAAAGATAAATGATAAAATTTTTTTAATACTTTTTTTTAAAAACAAACTGACTTTGGGATATCTAGATTTCCAGTTCTTATGTTCGATAACTAAATTAACTTTTACCATTTGGCTCTTTTTTTTTATAATCATCATAAGCCTTAACGATTTTAGAAACCAAAGGATGTCGCATCACATCATTATGATCGAAGTTTATAGTCTTAATTTCTTTAATATCTTTAAGAATTTTTGTAGTCTCATAAAGTCCAGACTCTTTTAATTTTGCTAAATCTACTTGCGATGGATCTCCATTAATCACCATAGTTGAATTATTGCCTAGTCTAGTCAGAAACATTTTTATTTGAGTAAATGTTGCATTCTGAGCTTCATCTAATATGACAAATGAATCTTTAAGTGTTCTTCCTCGCATAAATGCAAGGGGTGCAATTTCTATTATTCCCTCTTCTATTTTTCTTTGAATTTTTTCATATCCTAAAAGTTCATAAAGAGAATCGTAAAGAGGAATAAGATAAGGATCAATTTTATCCTTCATATCTCCCGGTAAAAAACCTAAATTTTCTCCAGCTTCTACTGCTGGTCTTGATAGGATTATTTTTTTAACTCTATCTTCTAATAAAAAAGTAACAGCAACCGCAACCGCCAAGAATGTTTTTCCAGTTCCAGCTGGTCCTAGTGCCATTACAATTTTATGATTCTTTAAAGCATCTACGTAAATTTTTTGCTTTTCTGATCTCGGTAAAATTATTTTTTTTGATGTTTTGATTGCATCATTATCACTATAGATTGAATTAGGATTTGCCTCAATTCTGTTCATTTTAGTTACATCGAAAATTGTCTTAATGTCTTCTTTCTCGATGCTGTTCGTATTAACGAATTTTGCGATTAGATTGTCCATAATTTGAACAACGGATTGTCTATTATTTGTATCGCCTCTAACAATCATTAAGTTTCCTCTTAAATTAATTTTTGTATTAGTAATATTTTCTATTTCCTTAAGATTAGAGTCGAACTCGCCAATGATTTTGCTAAGAACTAAATTATTTTTTACATAGAAACTTAAATAATCATTATTTTTTTCAATAATTTCAATCTGTGAGCTAGAAACTTTAGATATATTCATCAAACGAGTGCTTCTTCTTTTCGAAATACACCAAAAAGATTTTTGCTATTGCACGAAGTAATTTCGATATCTACCAAATCACCTGGATTGCAGTTTTCGGAGTTGAAAAAAATAGAATGCATAAATTTACTTCTACCAAAAAATTGGCCTGGAGTTTTAGTTTTATTCTCAATCAATATTTCAGTTTTCTTTCCTATTAATTGTTTACTATTTTTCATTTGAATATCACCTAATAAAGTCTGTAATTTTAATAGTCGGTCTTTGCATATATCTAAAGATATTTGATCCCGATCAACGGCTGGGGTGCCTGGTCTTTGGCTATAAATAAATGAATAAGAACTTATAAAGTTTACTTTGTTAATAATATCAAGGGTGTCTTTAAAATCCTTTTCTTCCTCTCCTGGAAAACCAATTATAAAATCACTAGAAAATTCCATTTCTGAATTTGCCTCTTTAAATTTTGCAATCAAATCTAAATAATATTCTCTTGTATGTTTTCTATTCATCAATTTTAAAATTTTATTAGAACCTGATTGAATAGGTAAATGTAATTGTGGCATTAATTTTTTTTGATATTTAAAAGCTTCGATTAATTCTTGATCCATGTCATTTGGATGTGATGTGGTAAAACGTATTCGATGAATGGAGCTAATTTTAGCAATTTCATCTATGAGTTTTGCAAGGTTATAAGTTTTATTTCCATCAACAAATTTATAAGCGCTTACATTCTGTCCAAGTAAAACAATTTCTCTAACTCCGTTATCAGATAATTTTTTTGCTTCATTAATAATGCTGTTAAAGGATCTAGAAAATTCAGCACCTCTCGTGTAAGGAACCACGCAAAAAGAACAAAATTTATCGCAACCTTCTTGGATCGTTAAAAATTCAGAAATTTTAGATTTTCTTGAAGATTTTAAATTATCTAAAGTATCAAACTTTTCTATTAATTCAAAATTAGTGTCAGAAAAATTTTCTTTTCTTTCTGCAAAATTTTTAATCTGTTCTGGCAGTCGGTGATAAGATTGTGGGCCAACAACAATATCAACATAGTTAGTTCTTTTAAAAATCTCCTCCCCTTGTGCTTGTGCTATACATCCTGCCAATACAAAAATGGGTTTCTTTTTAGATCGATTAAGTTTTTTAATCTTGCCTATATCAGAATAAACTTTCTCCGTAGCTTTCTCTCTAATGTGACAAGTGTTAAATATAATACAATCTACATCTGCTAAAGTTTCAGATCTTACAAAATTAACAGATTGCATTAAGTCGGATATTTTATCAGAATCGTACTCGTTCATCTGACAACCAAAAGTCTTTATATAAAATTTTTTTGACAATTATTTTAATCTCTAAATATTAGAAGTTCTAAAGGTATAAAAAAAAACAAATAAATGAAATATATTTGTTAGATATTTTCATAAATGGGGAATAATTTGTTATCAATAAAAAGTTTATTATCCAAAATATATTGAAGATTCTTAGATGTATATTTGGGTAATTTAGAAAATTTAACTATTTTATCACTATTTTTTTCTAAAGAGTTTTGCACAGTAAATTTTGAATAATAATTATCACAATCTTTTAAATCCTTAATATAAAATCTATTATTTACCTCTAAAGCAACTTTTTCATAACCTTGATTAGCAATTGTAGTTTTTAGTATTTGAAAATTGTTAAATCCAAATACTTTTATTGCTTTAACTAAGGCAATGCTTTTAATCGAAGATAAAATATTTCTAAGACCTACAAATCCGCCCGGTCCTAAATTAATCATAAAAAAATTTAAATTATCTATATTTAAATTGTTTTCTTTAAAAAAATCTAAAAGAATATTTATAAAATTTTCACTATTTGAGAATTTATCTTTTACTAAAGTAAAGTCAGAATTGTTTTCCTTTGCAATTAGTATTAAACATCCAAGAGTAAAATCGATCGAACAAAAACGAGAATTCATGGCTTCATTCATAAAAAGAATTATTTTAATTACTTTTTTGATAATTGCTAATCTTTCTGCAGTTAATTCTCAAGAATATCAAAATGAAAAAGGAATTATTGGATTAATGTATCATCGTTTTGAAGAAAATAAATATCCAACCACTAATGTCAGACTTAAAGAATTTAACTTACAATTAGAAATTATTAATCAAAACAAGATTGAATTTATTTCAATTGATGAATTAAGAAAAATTCTTATAGAAAACAAAAGTTATGACTCTAAAAAAGTTTTAATTACGGTTGATGATGCTTTTAGATCTTTTTATGACAACGGATGGAAGATTTTAAAAGAAAAAAAAATACCCTTTGTACTTTTTTTTAATACACGAGAAGTCAGTGCAAATAACCCTAATTACATGACTTGGGATCAGGTACGAGAAATTCATAATTCAAAAATTGGAACTATTGGAGGCCACAGTTTTTCTCATGAATATTTAATTAATAAATCTGAAAATGAAATAAAGGAGGATTTAGAAAAATCTCATAAAGATTTCTTAAGAGAATTATCTTTTAAACCCAAATATTTTTCGTATCCATTTGGTGAATATAGTTCTGCTTTTAAAAAAATTGTGAAAGAATTTAATTATGAATTAGCTTTTGGACAACATTCGGGTGTTATTGATAAATCAAAAGATTTATTTGAACTCCCTCGTTATCCAGTAAATGAAAATTATGGAAAAGCGGAAAGATTTTTAACGTTGCTAAATACTAAGCCTTTTCCTTTTAAATCTTTCAAACCAGAAAATAAATTTATTTCAAAATCAGATAATCCACCAAAAATTGAAATAGAATTTTTTAAAGAGATCAGTAACTTAGAAAAAATTAATTGTTTTGCTAATGATGGTGGCGAATGGAGTAAAAAGAAAATATCTTTTATTGAAAAAAATTGGATTAGAATAAATTTAGATAAAAAATTTACGACAAGAACGGGTAGAATTAATTGTTCTTTGTTAGATAAAGATAATCAATGGCGTTGGTTAGGTTTCCAGTTTGTCGTTGATGGAAATTAGATCGATCCTGATTTTTTAATTAATAAATTTGCTTTATCAAAATCTTGCAAAGAATTTTGCTCAATAATTTTCTTTAAACCAAGAACATAATCATCACCTTTAATTGAATATTTATGAACGTATTTTATTAATTTTACTCCTGATATTGTTCCGCTTAATCTTCCTGATCTTTGTTTAGCTCTTTCCATACGAAATTCTTCGTAAAATGGGTGGGTATTTAAATTATTCTTATAAGCGCTTACTGCGTATCTAATCTGATTAAACTTTGAAACTTCATGCTTTTCATCTTCACTTCGATTTTCTGGCACCATCCCTGTGTTTTCTTTCCATCCCCACTGACCAAATAAAGCATTACCTTCAATTGCAAAACGCGACGTACCCCAACCACTTTCATAAGCTGCCTGTGCTATAGCTAATGATGGAGGAATAATATCCATTTTAACTAATAATTCTTTAACACTATTATTTTTAACTTTGTATTGTTGAAACTTCTCATTTAACCAATCAGCATCCTTTTTAAAACTTTTTCTATTCATGATCGCTGTTAATTTTCTTCGATCAGCAATAATTTTTTCATTTTCTGATAAAACGATAGGCAATAATATTTGTATAAAAATTCTTTTTCTCTGCTCGATATTATCTAATTCACTAATTCCCTCTGGAAATTTTGCCAAAAAGAAATTAGCAACTGGCTCTCCTTCTCTAACCTTTTCTAAATTGTAACCACTCTTTTCAAATAAGTTAATAATACTCACTACTTGTTGAAAATCTAAACCTAGTTTTTTTGAATCATTTGTTAAAAAGCTTTTCTTCAACATCTGATCAATACTAGGATCATTTGTTGTGTAAGCCTCTGTTACATTATTAATAATTTTTCTTTTATCTGCTGTTGACTTAAATAACTCTGGAACAAACGCAGTAAAAATAACTAAACTAACAATAATTGTATAAGGTAACATTTTTTTTAGATTAACCTTTTTAATTAAGAAAAAATAAATTTTATTTATATTTTTTAAAATAAAAGATAAAAATACTAATGTTGGAGCAATTGTCTCAACGATATAACGAGAAAAGCCATTATTTAAAATTGCTTCTCTTAATTTTTTAAAAAAATTAATTAATTTTTTATTAAAAATAAATTTTTCCATATTAATTTAGATTATAGACTTACAGCTCTAACGCTCTTTACTTCAGGCACATAATGAACGAGCATTCGTTCAACGCCTTGTTTTAAAGTTAATGTAGAAGAAGGACAGCCTGCACAGCTGCCTTGTAATTCTACTTCGGCAACCCCATCTACAAAAGATCTTAGACTAATATTGCCCCCATCCATTGCAACTGCGGGTCGGATTTTAAGTTCTAATACTTCTTCAATTTTTTTAAATATCTCATCTTTGTTTTCACTTGTCTCTTTTTTTACAGTGATTGTTTTAAAATTTTTAGGAAAGTCATTTTTGATAATATTTTTAATTTCTTCTAATATTTGTCCCCATTCTAAAGAGCTGTTCTTTTTAACGGAAATAAAATTAGACCCAAAAAAAATAAGCTCTGCTCCAAGCGCAAATATTTTTTGAACAAAAGGATATTCCTTAGCCTCAGATTGGCTTTTAAATTCAATTGAACCGTTTTGCACTAACTCGAAACCTAACACAAATTTTAATGTGTCCGGATTTGGAGTCTGCTGCACATCAATATTCATATGTATATATTTAGTTAGTATGATTTGTTCTTAAAGTAATTACCATTTATAATAAGCTTTATAATTCAATAACTTATATTAAATTATCAAGTTCTTTTTCAGAAATCTGACCTGGAATTATCACTAATGGAACTGGAAGATCATTCATCTTTTTTGATAAAGATTTAATAATTGGCCCTGGATCACTATCTGCTGAAGATGCGAGTACAAGAAATCTTATACTTTTATCTTCTTTAAGAAATTTAATGATTTCATCAACTTTATCACCCATCTTAATAATAATCTGAGGTTTTATTTTAAATTTTTCTTCAACGACAGTTGACCAAAGTCTGCTAATTTTCTTTCCCTCACTAGTCTCCTCTTGTTCAATAAGATTTCCAACAGACGCCCACTCAGTATTCACAGCGGGTCTTACAACGTAGAGCATTATCAGATTAGCATTTGTAACGACGGATCTTTTAGCTGCAAAATAAATTGCATTTTTTAGTTCATCACTCTCATCAATAATAACTAAATAATTTTTTCTCATTAAGTTAGAGATAATCCAACAATTTTATGTACTTCGTTTATAGTTTTTTGAGATTCAATATTTGCTTTTTCACTTCCACTTTTTAATATCTTCTTTATTGCATTAGCATCTTTTTTAAATTCTTTAATCTTTTTTCCAATTGGTACAATTTCTTTAATTAAAACATCACTTAATCTATTTTTTAATTCAGAAAAATTTTTACCACTTAATTCTTTTAAAGTTTTCTCAATTGTAGAACCTCTTAATATAGAAAAGATATTAATTAAATTTCTAGCCTCTGGTCTATCTGTTAATTTTGACTCAGAGTCTGGAATTAGATCATTATCTGTTTTTGCTTTTTTAATTTTTTGTACAATATCTTGTTCTGTATCAGTTAAATTAATTCTTGAGCCCTCTGACTCATCAGACTTACTCATTTTTTTAGTTCCATCTTTTAAACTCATTATTCTTGCAACTTCTTTTGTAATAATTGGTTCTGGTAATGTAAAAAAATCTTTACAATTAAAATCATTATTAAACTTCATCGCAATATCTCTACAAAGCTCAAGGTGTTGTTTCTGATCTTCTCCCACAGGAACGTGGGTTGCTTTATAAAGTAAAATGTCAGCTGCCATTAAAGTTGGATAAGAATAAAGGCCTACACTTGCTTTTTCTTTATTTGATCCTGCTTTTTCTTTAAATTGTGTCATTCGGTTTAACCAACCAATTCTTGCAACACAATTAAATATCCATGCTAGTTCGGAATGCCCTGCAACACTCGACTGGCAAAAAATAACATTCTTTTCTGGGTCTAATCCGCAGGCAAGAAAAACAGCTGCAGTTTCAATTATATTTTCTCTTAGTTGTTTTGGATCTTGAAATACCGTGATTGAATGAAGATCTGCCAACATAAAATAGCATTCATAATCTTTTTGTAATTTAACAAAATTTTTAATGGCGCCTAAATAGTTACCAAGATGAAGGTTTCCCGTTGGCTGAACCCCGGATAAAATTCTATTTTTAATCATTTAAAATTTAAACTTTTAAATCTTTAATACGAAATGCTTTTAAAAAATAGGCAGTTAAAAAGTAGATAAACGCGGAGAATAGAACTACCGATATTAAAATGATGGCTTTTAATATTGATTTTGATTCTAAATAATTTGAAAAATAATTTAATAAAAAAGAAAGAATTAATCCCATAATTAATGTGCACAAAATTGATTTTATAAATCTAATCGCGAATAATTTATCAAAGGAATGATACCCTGATTTAATAAGATTTATTTGATAAATTAAAACAGTTAACCAAGCTGAAATGCTAGTTGCTAAAGGTATAATCAAAAAACCAAAGCTCTTAAACAAGGCAAGACTAATTGAAATATTTAGAATTACGGAGAATAAAGACAAATAAAAAGGAAACTTTGTATTACTTCTTGCAAAATAAAAACTTGAATAAATTTTAATTAATCCAAAAGCAGGTAGTCCAATTCCAAATAATAAAAGTGCTGCTGAAGTATTCATAACGCTTTCTGCATCAAAAAATCCATAACCATACAAGGCTGATATAATCTGATCTGATGCAAGAAAAATTCCAACGGTTGCTGGTAATGACAAAAACAAACATAATTCTAAAGAACGATTTTGAATAAAATTTACTTTTACTAATTTTGACTTAAAAACTTCTTTAGATAAACTTGGTAAAATCACAGTTGCAATTGCAATCCCGGTTAAAGCTAAAGGTAATTGATAAATTCGATCTGCATAATACAAATAAGAAACCGCACCACTTTCAAATGAGGCGATTATTGTTCCAATTAAAATATTTACCTGATTTACGCCCGATGCAAAAACGCTGGGTAATAATTTATTAAAAAAAGACTTAACTTGATTATTAATATTAATAATAAAACTTAAGTTAATTTTAAAATATTTTTTTGCAAAGAAAAATAAAAAAATTACCTGAATAATTCCTGCAAGCGTCAAGGCATAGGAAGAAGCATAAACTATCTCTGTATGTGAACTATTAAAAAAAACTAACGATAAAATTAATAAAATATTTAATATAATAGGCGCTGCAGCAGTAACTAAAAATTTACCCTTTGAATTTAAAATAGCTGAAAGAAAAGATGAAATAGATACAAAGAATAAAAATGGAAAAGTAATTCTGCTAAGATCTACAGCCAGATCAAATTTTCCATCAATATCTTGAAAGCCAGGCGAAATAAGAAATAAAAATTCTGGTGTAAATATTTCAATAAGAAAAATTATAAAAAGAATAAAAATAATTAACAAATTTAATATCTGATTTGCAAAATGATTTTTTTTGCTACCTTTTTGTTTTGTATAGGCTGGAATAAAAGCAGAATTAAAAGAGCCTTCAGCAAATAAAGATCTAAAAGTATTGGGTATTCTAAATGCAACGAACAAAGCATCTGCAACAGCTGAGGTTCCAAGAAATACTGCAATTAATGTATCTCTTAAATAACCAAGAATTCTACTTAAAAAAGTCGAAAAACCAAAATAAGAGATATTTTTTAAAATATTCATTTGATATTTAGTTTCAACTTTGTTTTAATTTAAAATCTAAGAACTTATATAAGAAAAATAACTTCTTCTTACAGTTTTATTTTTTTTAAAAACAATATTATGGAAAAGTTTACAGAAAAAGAAGCCCTAGATTATCATAGTCAGGGTAAGCCTGGAAAAATTGAAATAATCGCAAGTAAACCAATGTCCACTCAAAGAGATTTGGCACTTGCCTACTCTCCTGGTGTTGCAGTTCCCGTTGAAGCCATCGCAAAAGATCCATCAAAAGCTTATGACTACACAAGCAAAGGAAATACCGTAGCTGTTATATCAAATGGATCAGCGATCTTAGGACTTGGAAATTTAGGATCCCTTGCTTCAAAACCAGTGATGGAAGGTAAAGCTGTTCTCTTTAAAAGATTTGCTGACATTGACTCAATTGATATTGAAGTTGATTCACAAAACGCAGAAGAAATTATTAATTGTGTTGCTAAAATTGGAAACAGTTTTGGAGGGATTAACTTAGAAGATATCGCATCACCAGATTGTTTTATTATTGAACAAGAATTAAAAAACAGACTTAAAATTCCTGTATTTCATGATGATCAACATGGAACCGCTATTATTACTGTAGCTGGAATTTTAAATGCTTTAGAGATTGTAAAAAAATCAATAAAAAAAGTAAGAGTTGTTGCTAACGGCGCAGGAGCTGCTGGGCTTTCTTGTATATCATTACTAAAAGCAATGGGTTTACCCGATGGGAATGTGGTGATGCTGGATAAAGAAGGAGTTATTTATAAAGGTCGTCCAAAAGTAGATCAGTTTAAATCAGCCCACGCTGCAGATACTAAACTTAGAACTTTAGAAGAATCGATGAAAGGAGCAGATATCTTTTTAGGTTTATCTGCAAAAAATGTCGTAACTCCTGCAATGGTAAAATCCATGGCAAAAGATCCAATTATTTTTGCTTGTGCAAATCCAGATCCTGAAATTCTTCCTGAATTAATTGAACAAACAAGAAGCGATGCAATTATTGCAACGGGAAGATCTGATTACCCAAACCAAGTAAATAACGTTTTAGGTTTTCCTTATATTTTTAGAGGAGCTTTAGATTGCAGAGCTAAAACTATTAATGAAGAGATGAAGATTGCTGCTGCAAAAGCCATAGCCGATCTTGCAAAAGAAGATGTTCCTGATGAAGTCGTTGCAGCTTACGGTGGCGAAAGACCCAAATTTGGAAAAAATTATATTATTCCCTCTCCTTTTGATCCAAGATTAATTAGAAATGTATCTGCTGCGGTAGCGGAAGCTGCTATGAAAAGTGGCGTTGCTCAAAAGAAAATTGAAGATTTTTCAGCTTACAAAGATAGTCTTTCTGCAAGACTAGATCCTTCTGTTGGATTCTTACAAAATATTTATGCTCAAGTTAGAAAAAAACAAAAAAGAGTTATTTTTGCAGAAGGTGAGGAAGAATCTATGCTTAGAGCTGCAATCGATTTTAAAAATAATGGTCTTGGAACACCCGTTTTAATTGGAAGCAGTGAAAAAATTGCCCATCAACTTAAAGATCTTGGTTTAACATTAGATAAATCTATTGAGATTCATAATTCAAAAGATGAAAAACAAAGACAAAGATATGCGGATCATATTTACAAAAGACTGCAGAGAAAAGGTTTCTTAAAAAGAGATTGTGATAGATTAATTAGAACAAATAGAATTGTTTTTGGATCTTGCATGGTGGATCTTGGTGATGCCGATGCAATGGTAACGGGTGTAACTAGAACTTTTAGCGATACTCTAGAAAATATAAAATACGTTGTCGATGAAAGACCAGGTGAGATTATTTTTGGACTTACAATTGCTGTTACAAAAAAAGGCACTGTATTTATTGCAGATACAAACGTGCATGAATATCCAACGGCAGAAAATTTAGCAGATATTGCTATTTCTTCAGCTAGAGTTGCAAGAATTCTTGGCTTTACTCCAAGAGTTGCTTTCCTTGCACATTCAACATTTGGAAAGCCTATGTCTGAAAGAAGTGTTCATTTAAGAGAGGCAAGAGATTTACTTGAGAAAAGAAAAGTTGATTTTGAATTTGAAGGAGAAATGCAGCCAGATGTAGCTCTAAATCAAAAATTTAAAACTATTTATCCATTCTCAAAATTATCAGGCCCTGCAAATATTTTAATTATGCCAGCCATTCATAGTGCTGCAATTTCTACAAAATTACTTAAAGAACTCGGTGGCAGCACATTAATTGGACCATTACTAATTGGCTTAAACAGACCAATTGAGATTGCAACTTTAAGATCAAAAGTTTCTGATATCTTTAATATGGCAGCTATTGCAGCCTTCTCTTCAGACGTAATTAAATATAAAAAAAATTAAAGATAATTTTTTCTAGATAGATTATCAGCAAGAATAATACTTGGAACAACTTCAACAACATCTGGTATTAATTTTGCCTCTTTAATAACTTCTTCAAGTTCAGCTGTAGTTCTAGCCATTCCATAAATATAAATCTTACCATTAATAGTTTCTAAATTATAATTTCGAGAATTAATTTTTTTATTAATTAATAGCGCTGCACTCAGTTGTGAGGATATCAAAATATCTTTGGCTCTTTGTTTGAAAGACGTTTCATCTGCGATAACAATGTCGTTTCTTACTGCTTTAATACCTGCTGTCTCCCATGCAAATTTTGTCATTTTCAATTTATCTTCAGCTTTTTCAACTCTTCCACTTAAAATAGCCGTTCCATCTATAACTTTAACATTTAAGAAAATCTGTTTGTAATCATGCTGAACAATTTTCTTCATTATCAATGTTTCAGCTAATTTATCATCTAAATATAAGCCTGGAGATCTTGGATCTAAATTAATGTTAACACCAACACCAAAGACAGTGGATGTAATATTTCCAATACAAGATGTTAAAAAAAGAGATATAAAAATTACTTTTAAAAACCTCATTATTTTTTATTCAACATTAAAATCTTTTGATAAATTTCTTTTTTAGAAAACTTAAATTTCTTAGATAAATATTTTGCAAGATCTGCTGTCTTCATTTTTTTTGATAAATCTAAAATTTCTTTATTTAAATCAACGTTTTGGTCTTTATTTTTATTCGCCTCGGAAGACAACACTATTGTAATCTCTCCTTTAAGAACAATTGATCTAACTTTATCAAGGATATCATCGAGGGTTCCTTTAATTATATTCTCATGTATTTTTGTAATTTCTTTAGCAATTAATATCTGTCTTTCACCAAGAAATTCCTTCATTTCTTTAATAACAGAAAGCAAATCTCTTGCAGGCAAAAATATAATAATTGAACTATCAAGATTACAAAATTTTTCATAAACTTTTTTTCGCTCTCCTAATTTTTTAGGTAAAAATCCATAAAAATAATAATCATCATTATAACCTGCTAAACTAAAGGCAGTTGTCACTGCGGACGCCCCTGGTATTGGAATAATTTTTATATTATTTTTTTCAATCTCATTAATTAAAATCTTTCCAGGATCGGAGATTAGAGGTGTTCCTGCATCACTTATTAGCGATACAATTTTATTCTTTTTAAAAATTTCTAGTATTTTTTCAATCGATTCTTTTTCATTAAATTTATGATATGAAAATAATTGAGCTTTAATTTCATAATAATCTAATAATTTTTTTGAAACTCTTTTATCTTCACATAAAATAATATCAGATTTTTTTAAAATATTTAAAGCGCGTAAAGTAATATCTGCTAAATTTCCAATGGGCGTTGAAACTAAATAGAGCCCCTTTTCTAAATTCTGATCTATAAATTTAATATTTTCCATAGGTCTAATATTTAAAATACCTTTTAATTTTATTAAACGCCTTGTAACGATGACTTATTTTATCCTTTAAAATAGTTTTCATCTCACCAAAAGTTTTTTTATATCCATTTGGAATAAATATAGGATCATAACCAAATCCATTATTGCCCTTTGGTTTTTCTGAAATTTTACCATTAACTGTTCCACTAAATGTTTTGTGTGTTCCATTTGGAAAAGCAATTGCTAAAGAACAATAAAATCTAGCACTATTTATTTTATTTAATTTTTTCTTTTTTTTTAATTTAGAATAAACTTTCTTAATTGCTAATCTAAAATCTTTATTTTTTCCTGCCCATCTGGCTGAATAAATTCCTGGATCACCATTTAATGTTGATATTTCAAGTCCTGAATCATCGGATAAAGATATTAATTTTGATTTTTCTGCACAATATCTTGCCTTAATTACAGCATTTCCCTCAAATGTTTTTTCATTCTCAATAGGCTCGATCAAATTAAAATCTTTTGGACTATAAAAATTAATATGTTTAGGTAATAATTTTTTTATCTCTAAAAGCTTTCCTTTATTGTTCGTTGCTATCAATAAAGATTTTATATTTTTTAAATTTCCTAACTTATTTTTCAAAACAAGACTTTTGATGTTGTATTATTTCTTTTATTGCACTCTTTGAAATTTTTAGCATTTCACTTAGATCCTGATCTGAAAATGTCTTTCTCTCACCTGTTGCTTGGATTTCAACTAATTGCATATTCTCAGTTATTACAAAATTAGCATCAATTTCTGCTTTACTATCTTCTTCATAATTTAGATCTAATAAAATTTTACCATCTACAATTCCACAACTAACCGCCGCTATATACTGTTGCATTGGATTTGTTTTAATTTCTTTATTTCTTAGTAAATGCTCAATACATAATTTTAATGCAACAAAACCACCTGTAATAGCAGCTGTTCTTGTCCCGCCATCAGCAGTTAGAACATCACAATCAATTGTAATTAATTTTTCATTTAATAGTCCTAAATCAACAACTGCTCTTAATGATCGCCCTATCAATCTTTGAATTTCTGATGTTCTTCCCCCTATTTTACCAACTGCAGCTTCCCTTCTCATTCTTTCATGCGTAGATCTTGGCAACATTCCATACTCAGCTGTAACCCAACCCTTTCCTGAACCCATAAGCCATCTTGGAACTTTTGTATCAACTGAAGCGGTACAAACAACCTGTGTTTCTCCAAATCTAACAAGGCAGGAACCTTCTGAATTTTTAATAAAATTTGGAATTATCTCAATTTTTCTTAAACTAAGATTATCTCTGTTATCTTTTCTCATAATAAAGCTAGAAATCTGAAATATAGTACCTATATATGTCAAAAAAATTATAAAGTATTGCTTTAAATATATAGTCTTATGAATAATAACGAAGAAACTGCTTCTAATAAAGATCAGGAACAAAAAATTGATAATCAAGAAAATAATGTTGCAGAACCTATTCTAGAAGATGATCTTAAAAAAAAAATAGAAGAATTAAATGATAAACTACTTCGTTCGTTAGCTGAAAATCAAAATCTTAGAAAAATTCACGAAAAAGAAAAAGAAGATTTAATTAAATATAGCTCCTCTTCTTTTGCAAGAGAAATTCTTAACCTAGCTGATAATTTAGAAAGAGCCTTTGGTCTATTTAAAGATAATCCTAAATTTAAGTCAGAGGAATTTAAAGATACAATGCTTGGAATAGAACTTATAGAAAAAGAATTAATCAATAGCTTTGATAAGAATGGAATAAAATCATTTGAGTCTATAGGTAAAAAATTTGACCCAAATTTTCATCAAGCATTAAATGAAGTTGAGAGCGAACAAGAAGATGGAGTAGTAATTAATGAAATTCAAAAGGGTTATATGTTAAATGATAGACTTTTAAGACCTGCTTTAGTCTCTATTTCTAAAAAAAAGACCAATACCAATCAATAACTCAATAAAACTAAATAAATTAAGGGTTTTTTAACAAAAAAAATTTAGCCTAAAAGGTTGTAATCCTAAAATTAAGCACCACATAGGGTTAACAAATTAATTAAAAAATAGAATTTTATGTCAAAAATAATTGGAATTGATTTAGGAACTACAAACTCATGCGTTGCTATTATGGATGGTGCGCAGCCAAAAGTATTAGAAAATGCTGAAGGCGTTCGAACAACTCCTTCGATTGTAGCATTTACAGAGTCTGGTGAAAAATTAGTAGGTCTGCCTGCAAAAAGACAAGCAGTAACAAATCCTGAAAATACTTTTTTCTCAGTTAAAAGATTAATTGGAAAAAGTTTTGATGATTCAAATTTAAAAAAAGACATCCAAGGACTTCCTTATAAAGTAATCAAATCTGATAACGGTACTGATGCATGGGTTCAGTCTCGTGATAAAAAATATTCTCCAAGTCAAATTTCTGCTTTTGTTTTAATGAAAATGAAAGAATCTGCAGAAAAATATCTTGGTAGCGAAGTTAAGCAAGCAGTTATAACTGTTCCTGCTTATTTTAATGATGCACAAAGACAAGCAACTAAGGATGCTGGAAAAATTGCAGGTCTTGAAGTTTTAAGAATTATAAATGAACCAACGGCTGCAGCTCTTGCTTATGGTCTTGATAAGAAAAAAGCTAAAACAATTGCAGTTTACGATTTAGGCGGTGGTACTTTTGATATTTCAGTTCTTGAATTAGGTGATGGAGTATTTGAAGTTAAATCTACAAATGGAAATACGTCTTTAGGTGGTGATGACTTTGATGCTGTAGTAACAGATTACATTATTGAAGAATTTAAAAAAGAAAGTGGAATCAATTTAAAAACTGACAAACTAGCATTACAAAGAATAAGAGAAGCTGCTGAAAAAGCAAAAATAGAATTATCTTCTTCAGCTCAAACTGAAGTAAATTTACCTTTCATTACTGCAGATAAAAGTGGTCCAAAACACGTTAATATGAAGATTACTAGAGCAAAACTTGAAGCTCTAACTGCAGCGTTAATTGAAAAAACAATTGAACCTTGCAAAATTGCTTTAAAAGATTCTGGTTATACAGCTTCTGAAATTAATGAAGTTATTCTTGTAGGTGGAATGACAAGAATGCCAAAAGTTGTTGAAACAGTTAAAAGTTTCTTTGGAAAAGAACCAAATCAAAGTGTTAACCCTGATGAAGTTGTTGCTTTAGGTGCTGCTGTTCAGGCAGGTGTATTACAAGGCGATGTTAAAGATGTTCTTCTTCTTGATGTAACTCCATTGTCACTTGGTATTGAAACTTTAGGTGGTGTGTTTACAAGATTAATTGAAAAAAATACAACAATCCCAACTAAAAAAAGCCAAATATTCTCAACTGCTGAAAACAACCAGCCAGCTGTAACAATTAGAGTTTTTCAAGGTGAAAGAGAAATGGCAAATGATAATAAATTACTTGGTAACTTTGAATTAACTGGAATTGCGCCAGCTCCAAGAGGAGTTCCTCAAATTGAAGTGACTTTTGATATTGATGCTAACGGTATCGTTAACGTTTCTGCAAAAGATAAAGGAACTGGTAAAGAACAAAAAATTCAAATTCAAGCTTCCGGTGGTTTAACTGATGAAGAAATTCAAAAAATGGTTAAAGAGGCTGAAGCTAATAAAGAAGCTGATAAAAAGAAAAGAGAAGAAGTGGATGCAAAAAATCACGCTGACTCTTTAATAGCTTCCACTGAACAAAGCTTAAAAGAACACGGAAGTAAAATTTCAGAAGCTGATAAAAAAGCAATTGAAAAAGATATGGAAGATTTAAAAGAAGCTATTAAATCTGATAAAACTGAAGATATTAAAACTAAAACTCAGCAATTAATGACTTCTTCTATGAAATTAGGTGAGGCTATATATAAAGCTCAGCAAGAAACTGCTGGGGCTTCAAAAACAGATGCTAAACCTGATGATAAAAAAGATGTGGTTGATGCCGAATTTGAAGAAGTAAAAGACGATAACAAAAAGAACGGCTAATCCATTTATAACTGGTTTCGCCCTAAGTCATTATGTCCAAAAAAGACTATTATGATATTCTTGGTGTAACCAAAAAATCAACTCCTGAAGAAATAAAAAAAGCCTACAGATCTCTTGCAATGAAATATCACCCTGACAGAAATCAGGGAGACAAAACTGCTGAGGCAAAATTTAAAGAAGCATCAGAAGCCTATCAAGTTTTATCTGATCCAAAGAAAAAATCTTCCTACGATCAATTTGGACATTCTGCATTTGAAGGTGGAGCTGGTGGAGCTGGAGGTTTTGATTTTGGTGGTTTTGAATCTGGTGCATTCTCTGACATCTTTGATGATTTTTTTGGCGATTTTATGGGCTCAGGTCGAAGTGGAAGAAGCTCTAAAAAATCAAGATCTAATCGAGGATCTGATTTAAAAATTAATTTAGAAATAACTTTAGAAGAAGCCTTACCTTGGAAAAAAACAAACTATCAATTTATCTTCAAATGAAAAATGTGAAAAATGTTCTGGAAGTGGTGCAGAACCTGGTTCAAAACCAAAAAAATGTTCTACTTGCAATGGACATGGAAAAGTAAGAACACAGCAAGGTTTTTTTACTCTACAACAAACATGTCCTGATTGCGGAGGCGAAGGTGAAATGCTTTCTAATCCTTGTAAAGATTGTAAAGGATCTGGTGCTACTAAGACAAAAAAAAATCTTTCTATTCAAATTCCAAAAGGAGTTGATGATGGAACTCAAATAAGATTATCTGGAAAAGGAGATGCTGGTTACAGAGGTGGATCTAATGGAGATCTTTATGTATTTATAACTGTTGAAAAACATAAGATATTTCAAAGATCTGAAGAAAATCTATATTACAAATTACCTATATCAATGACTGATGCTGCGCTTGGTGCAGAAATAGAAGTTCCAACCATCGATGGTGGAAAATCAAAAGTTAAAATTCCTGCAGGAACACAATCTGGAAAACAATTTAGACTTAAAGGTAAAGGTATGCCTATTATAAGAAGTGATGATTACGGAGATTTATATCTAGAAACAAATGTAATAATTCCTGAGTCTTTATCAAAAGAGCAAAAAGACTTGCTCGAAAAATTTAAATCTTTAGAAGATTCAAATAATAATTCAGAAATAAAAAATTTTATAAATAAAGCTAAAAAATTTTGGAGTGGTAATTAATGAAAAAAATTAACATCACAATCACTGGAGCTCTTGGAAGAATGGGAAAAATTCTTATTAAAAGAATATCCAAAAATAAAAATCTAAAATTATTTAGCTTAACAGATCTAAAATCTGGAAAAACTATAAATGGAATTAAGATACAAAAAAATAATCTAGAAGCTTTTAAAAAAACAGATGTTATTATTGATTTTTCAAGACCTAAAGTCTTCACTTGAAATTTTAAATTATGCAAAAAAATTAAAAAAAAAAGTTGTAATCGGAACAACAGGTTTTACTAAACAACAAAATAATTTAATTAAAAATTACTCAAAAAAAATTGCTATATTTAAATCTGGCAATATGAGTTTAGGTATTAATCTTTTAGAATATATTGTTAATATTTTTTCAAAAAAAATACCTAATGATTATCAAATTGGAATTAGTGATAACCATCACAAAAAAAAAATTGATTATCCCTCTGGAACAGCTTTGATGTTAGCAAATGCAGTATCTAAAGGTAAAAATAAAAATTTAGAATCTATTAAAGGAAAAATATTTTTAAATAAATCAGGAAATTTACAAAAAAATAAAATTAATTTTTTTATTACACGCAAAGGCAATACTATTGGAAAACATTCTGTAAATTTTAATAACAATATAGAAAATATAGAATTAAAGCATACTGCTTTTTCAAGAGATCTATTTGCTGATGGAGCTTTAAATGCTGCTATATGGATAAGTAAAAAAAATAAAGGCTTATTTAATATGCAAGATATGCTTGGTTTAAAATAAGCTGTTATAAAAATTCTTAATGCTTCTAAATCAAAATAAAGCTTTTCAGCTAATTAAGCTGTTAAATAAATCAATAAAAAATCCTAAAACATCTTTAAAATATAGAAATAGATTTACTTTACTAACTTCTGTGGTGCTTTCGGCTCAATGTACTGACGTTAATGTAAATAATGTCACTAAAAATATATATAAAAAATATTATACACCTAAACATTTTGTAAATTTAGGAATTAATAAAATAAGAAATCTTATCAAAAAGTATAGGACTTTTTAATAACAAAGCTAAAAATTTATATAACTTATCAAAAATTTTATTAGAAAAATACCAAAGCAAAGTTCCAAATAAATTTGAAGAACTAATACTTCTTCCTGGAGTTGGAAGAAAAACAGCTAATGTTGTTTTAAATGCTGCTTTTAATAAACCAACTATTGCAGTGGATACTCATGTTTTTAGAGTTAGCTAATAGAACTGGTCTTTCTAATGGTAAAAATCCTGAACAAGTTGAAAATCAACTTATTAAAAATATTACCTAAAAAACATATAAAAAAAGCTCATCATTTAATACTTTTGCATGGAAGATATACTTGTAAAGTCTAGAAATCCTTTATGTAAAAAATGTGTAATTAATAAAATTTGTCTATACAAAGAAAAAAATGAATAAAAAAATATTAGGCATAGGAAATGCTATTGTTGATGTTCTTGCAAAAGTAGATGATGAATTTTTAATAAAAAATAATCTTATTAAAGGTTCTATGAAACTTATTAATAAATCTGAATTTGAAAATCTTAAAAAAAATATTAAAATTGAAAAAATTGTAGCAGGAGGTTCTGTTGCTAATACTATGGCAGGAATTGCCTATCTTAGAGGAAATCCATCATTTATTGGAAAAATTAATTCTGATAAATTTGGAGAATTATATAAAAAAAGTCTTGAAGATATAAATGTAAATTTTCCTTATCTTGAAAAAAATGAAAATTTACCTACAGGTGCATCTATTATTTTAATTACTCCAGACTCAGAAAGAACTATGTGCACTTATCTTGGAATATCATCTCATCTTTCAGCTAATGATATAAATGAAAATAATATTATAGATCATGAATTAATTTTTTTAGAAGGATATCTTTGGGATAAAGGAATAAGTGAAAAAATGTTTAAACATGCAATAAATATAGCAAAAAAAAATAAGGTTAAAATTGCAATGAGTTTGTCTGATATTTTTTGTGTTACTAGACATAAACAAGATTTTTATAACTTACTTAAAAATGATTTAGATATTTTAATAGGAAATGAAAATGAAATAAATGAATTAACAAATAAAAAAAATTTATTAGATTCTATAAATCAATTAAAAAAATTAAATAAATTAATAGTAATTACAAGAAGCGAAAATGGAAGTATAGCTATTAAAAATAATGAAATTATAAATTGCGAAAGTATAAAAGTTGATAAAGTATTAGATTTAACAGGAGCTGGTGATTTATTTGCTGCTGGATTTTTAAAAGAATATTTAGATAAATCTGATATTAAAAAATGCTTAACAACTGGATCAATTACTTGCTTCAAAAATTATTCAAAAAATTGGAGCAAGATTAAATTAATGAATATTATTTAGATAAATAATATAAAGAATTTTTTTCAATAATAAATTCTTTATCTTTAAAAAACTTATTTATTTTTTTTCTTAATCTATGCAAATGAGTTTCAAAAGCGTGACTTTCTAAATCTGAGCTACGTTTCCATACATTTTTTAATCAAAAAAGATTTTTCTAAACCATTATTTTTATTTAATGCTAAAATTAATTCTAATTCTTTTTCTGTAAGTTTAGTTTTAATACCATTTTTAATAATAATTCTTTGATTTGAGTCTATTTCATAATCATTAATAATAATTTTAGATTTTTTAAAAAAATTATATTTTGTAATTAAAATATTTAATATTTCTTTAAAAGATAAAATTTCTATTGGAATGAATAAAGAATACATGAAATTCTAATAAATTTAATTTATTTTTTTATAAAAAATCTTTATTATTTAATAAAAAAATAGTTGGAATATTTTCACTAAAATATTTTTTAATTTCTATTAATTTTAATTTTTCAGCAAATAATAATTCTAACTAATAAATTTTTATTATTATATTTAAAATTATTATCAGAATTAATAGTATAATTAAAATCTAATTCATTTAATAAATTAGAAAAAGATTTTGATCCAATAATATGAAGATGAATATTATTCATAAATAAATATATAATACATTTAATATGATTATTGTAAAAAAATCTGGATATTTAAAATATAAAAATCTTAAATTTCGTTGTGCTTTAGGAAAAGCAGGAATTAGAAAAAAAATAAAAGAAGGTGATAATATAACTCCTAAAGGAATATTTAAAATAATTAAAATTTATTATAGAGCATGATAGAATTAAAAAAATTAACATTCAAATTAAAACAAATTAAAATTAAAAAAAATATGGGATGGTGTGATGATCCTAAAAGTAAATATTATAATAAACAAATAAAATTACCTAATAAATATAGTCATGAAAAACTTATATAGAAAAGATAATATTTATGATTTAATTGTAGTTCTAAATTACAATATGAATCCAATAATAAAAAATAAAGGAAGTGCTATTTTTATACATATTGCTAAAAAATAATTATAAAAAAACTAGCAGGATGTATTGCTTTAAAAAAAAATGATTTAATAAATATTATTACAAAAATTAAAAAAAATACTAAAATTAAAATTAATTAAATCTTTATTAAAAATATTGCTGATCCAATTCTTACAAAAGTAGCGCCATTATTAATTGCATTTACATAATCATTACTCATTCCCATACTAAGTTCATTTAAATTATTATCATTTTGCAAGTTCTGCTAATCTTTTAAAATAATGACTAGGATCTACATTCAACTGGAGGAATACACATTAAACCAATAATATTTAATTTTAAATCATTAATACAATAATTTATAAAATCATTTACATAATCGACTGATAATTCCATTTTTTTGTATTTCATTACCAATATTTACTTGAATAAAATATTTAATTTTTTTTAAATTATTACTCTCAAGTTTTGAAAAAATTTTAGCTAATTTTTCATTATCTAGGGTATGAATATAATGAAAAATATCAAATGCATCTTTTGCTTTATTAGATTGAAGCTTTCCAATTAAATGAAGTTTTAATTAGAATTATTGTATATTAAATTTTTCCATTTTATAGTTGCTTCTTGAACTCTATTTTCACCAAAATGAATATGATCTATGCTTTGATAAGTAGAATTTATATCATTAAATTGTTGATTTTTGTAGACAATTAGTTATCATAAGATTTTGTTTATAGAATTGAAGATATTATATTTTACTAATAAATCTATAATATTTATATTATGATGAATAAAAATATTTTATAAACATTATGTTTTTTTAGAAGAAATTAATGAACTTAATTAAAGAAAATTTAATCAAAATTTAAAAATATAAATATTAATATTGAATATTGATAAAAATAGATAAAAAGATTATTAAACAATTGAATATAATTAAATTTGCAAAAAAAAATAATATTCCTATTTTATTTAAAAATGATTTTCAAAATTGCAATTAAATATAAAGCTCAATGGTATATTTATTGAACTAATTACAATAAAAATTACTAAACCAATATTACTAAAAAAAAACTTTAAAGTAATTGGTAGCGCTCACAATCAATTAGAATATTGCATAAAAATAAAAGCAAAATTGCAATTTGTAATGCTATCACCGATATTTTTATAATGAAAAATATTCTACAAATAAAATACTAAATATTACTAAGATTTAATCTAATGTCACTAAATTGGAAAATAAATATTTGTGCCTTAGGTGGAATAAATTATAAAAACTATAAAAAAAATTAAATCTTACAAAATGTATAGCTGTTGGATTTAAAAGATTTATATTGATAACTAAAATAAAAAAACCTGCCTATACATTTAATGTAGGCAGGTTTATTAAATTACTTAAATATTAATTTAATAATTAAAATTTCGCCAAAATCTAAGTAACCAAGCTTTTCCATCTTGCAGTTGCTGCAGTACACCTATATCTTTCAGCATCTAGCAGCTTAGCTGCTGCTAAAGCTACTGGTCCTAAGTTATAGCCAACTATGTAATGATTTAATTTTTTCATTACTGATAGCTCCTGAAGCATGCATTCCTGTCAGCTTTTAGCTTAACTAACACCTACTGATAGATCTTTAGTTAACTGCGTAAGCTAACAGCAATATGTCTCTGATTAGTTTCAGTTACAGCTGTATGCAGCTAAATCAGCGTTATACTCTTCTTTCTAGTTAGTCACCTACAGTAAATTCACCAAAAGTGTATAGCTACACCGTAGTATTTAGCTTCAGCTTTTATAGTCTTAGTAGATGTTATCTAGTATCATTTTTCTTTGATTTGTAAGTAAGATGAGCTTGTAAACCTTTAACGCCAATGCCACGAAATCATGCTCCATAAACACCGTTATATTCGATAAGCACACTTTCTGATGCAGTTGCTATGACTGGTACTGTTTGCATCATCTATATGTACTGCAGCATCGCAGTTATTTGGAACATAATTGAATGATGCAGAACCAGTTCCAACGGAGTTTTTTGAATAATACCTAGTCCCATAACTTCTTGATTTGCAACATGCAGACTGATACGTATTGTAATCCAACAGTTGCACTAGAAGCTTAGCAGTTGTTACGCTTGATCCTACTAATTCAGCTTGCAGTGTAATCCAACTAGATTGTATTGCAGATAAATCTGAGTCAGAGTCTTTGGATATGATCTCATACCAATTGCAAATTGTAGTGTCACCTGAACTAGATTGTGAAGTCAATGTAAACGTTTTCATTAAACCATGTGAGCTAGTTTGATCTACCATCATTTTCAATAGAAAAACCAGCAGCATAATCAAGTCACCATTATTTAATTTACCTTTAGTTTGAATATTAATTTGTTGTTCAGCACCAAAACCATATGAGTGTTTTTAGTACCTGATAGTAAATCTGTATCAATCATATTTTATAAGCTAACTCTGTATTAATTCTCCAGTAATTGTAGTTTGAGCTATTGCACAGTTGCTAACTAAAGAGCTAAGCTTATAACGCTGTAGTTAACATTAGTTTTTTCATTTTTTATCCTTTTTATGTTGTTTAATTTGTTAGAATGTTTATAATTAACATGCTTAATTTAGCAATACTAAATCTGTAATAATATTAACTATTAATTATAAATTTTATATTGTTGATATATTTACAACATTATTATTTCAATAAAAAATGATATTGTATATGTTAATATACTGTAAATTTATGAATTCTTAAAATTTTACATAATGAATTTTATATATATTTATTTTTATATTTTTATTATTTATTAATCAGTTGCGCAAAAGACTGATCCAGTAACTGGCGAAAAAGTAATTATGGAACCAGATCCGTAAAAAGAGAGCAAGAGAATCATGCAGATAACAGGTGGGGGTATTTTTGGTTGATATAAATAAAAGGAAAATCTGGTGAAACATTTGAATTTTGCAAGTTCAAATGTCTTATGGAGAGCTACTCTTAAAATCTTTAGATTTTTTACCTCTTATTAATGCTGATTATTGTGGAGGAGTAATTATTTATGATTGGTATTCACAAACTAATAATCCTAAAGAACAAATAAAAATTTCAGTTAAGATTTTTAAATAATGAATTAAGATCTGATTCAATTAAAATAACTAGCTCATAAAAAAATTTGTGATAATATAGATAAATGTTCAAATTCAAAATTAGATCAATAATTTTGCAAATGCAATTAAAGAAAGCATTATTACTTCAGCTCGTACTTTAAAAATTGAAGAAGCTAAAAAAGAAAAAAAATAGATTTTTAAAGGATGGAAAATTATAATCCTTTAGTCATTGAAAAAAAATGGCAATCTTTTTTTGAAAAAAATCAAATATTTAAAACTAAAAAAAATATAAATAAAAAATTTTATTGTCTTAGAAATGTTTCCTTATCCATCAGGAAATATTCATATGGGTCATGTTAGAAATTATACTCTTAGGTGATGTTATAGCTAATTATAAAAGATTAAATGGTTATAATGTTCTTCATCCCATGGGCTGGGATGCCTTTGGTCTTGCCTGCTGAAAATGCAGCTATACAAAATAATTTACATCCTAAAGATTGGACATTAAAAAATATTTCTACAATGAAAATACAATTAAAACGCTTGGGCTTATCTATTGATTGGGATAAAGAAATTTCTACTTGTGATGCATCATTATTACAAACATCAACAAATTTTATTTTCTTTTCTTTTTAAAAAAGGAATTGCTTATAAAAAAAAAAGTTATGTAAATTGGGATCCTATCGATAATACAGTTCTTGCAAATGAACAAGTAATTGATGGCAAAGGTTGGAGATCTGGAGCAATCGTTGAAAAAAAAGAATTAAATCAATGGTTTTTAAATATTACAAAATATTCTGATCAATTATTAAAATCTCTTGATAATTTAAAAGGTTGGCCAGAAAAAGTAAAGTTAATGCAAAAAAACTGGATTGGAAAATCTATAGGTTGTGAAATTGATTTTATTTCTGATTTTAAAAATACTAAAATTAAAATTTTTACAACACGACCTGATACAATATTTGGAGCTTCATTTATTGCTATTGCTCCAGACCATCCCTTTACTGAATATTTTAAAAATGAGAAAAATTTTCAAGACTTTAAAGAACTTGCTTTAAAAAATATTGGAACAGAATCATCTTTGTCTAAAAATGAAAAATTAGGTTTTAAAACACCATTCTTCGTTTCACACCCTTTTTTAAATAAAAAAATACCAATTTATGTAGCTAATTTTATACTTATGGATTATGGAACAGGAGCTATATTTGGTTGTCCAGCTCATGATCAAAGAGATTTAGAATTTGCTAAAAAATATAATTTAGAAATAATTCCTGTTGTAAGCCCAAATAAATCTAAATCTATAAAAATTAATAACGAAGCATTACATAGAAGATGGTTATATTATTAATTCAGATTTTCTCAATGATTTAAAAGTTGAAGATGCAAAAAAAAATATTATTAAAAAAATAGAAGAAAAAAAAATAGGAAATTCTAAAACAATTTATCGTCTTAAAGATTGGGGAATATCAAGACAAAGATATTGGGGATGTCCAATTCCAATTATTTATAGAGAAGATGGCAAAGTTATTTTAGTTCCTGAAAAAGATCTACCCATAGAACTTCCTAAAGATATAGATTTTAGCAAACCAGGAAATCCATTAGAAAATCACCCCACATGGAAATATACAAAATGTCCAGAAACTGGAATGAAAGCTATTCGTGAAACTGATACTCTTGATACATTTGTAGATTCTTCTTGGTATTTTCTTCGTTTCTGCTCACCAAAAGAAAACGAAAGACCTTTTAATATAGATGAAGCTAATTATTGGATGCCAGTAGATCAGTATATTGGTGGAGTTGAGCATGCCATACTTCATCTTTTATATTCAAGATTTTTTACTTTAGCACTACAAGATGAATTTAAATTAAAAATTTCTGAACCTTTTAAAAATCTTTTTACTCAAGGAATGGTATGTCATCCAACCTTTAAAACAGAAAAAGGAAAATGGGTTTTTCCAAAAGAAGTTATTGAAAAAAATGGATCCTATTTTTTAGATAATAAAGAAAAAGTTTTAAAAGGGGATAGTCAGGCAATGTCTAAATCTAAAAAAAATATTATTGATCCCGATGATATTATTAAAATTTATGGAGCAGATGCTGTAAGATGGTTTATTTTATCAGATAGTCCTCCAGATCGAGATATTCAATGGAGCGATAGTGGTATCCAAGGTGCATTTAAATATATACAAAAAATCTGGCGAGTTTGTGAAAAAATAAAAATTTATAAAAAAGAAAGAGAAGAAACTGATAATAATTTTTTAATTAAAACAAATATCTTAATAAAAGAAATTACTGAATGTATAGAAAAATTTCATATTAATGTTGCGGTTGCAAAACTTTATATTTTTTTAAATAATCTTAATGAAGAAATTGATAAAAAGACTTTAAATGAAGAAGATATTATTAATGCTTATAAAAAATATTTAATTATTATATCTGCTTTTATTCCTTACATTGCAAATGAATGCTGGGAAAAAATTACAAAAGAAAATAATCTAAGTTCACAAGAATGGCCTAAAATTGAAAATACTCTTATAAAAAAAGATCATTTTGACATTGTAATTCAAATAAACGGTAAAAAAAGAGCAATTATCAACGCTATTAACAATGAAAGTGAAGATAATATTTTTAGTAAATCCTTAGCAATTAAAAATATTAAAGTTATATTGGAAAATAAAAATATAATAAAAAAAATTTTTATAAAAAATAAATTACTTAATATTGTCACTAATGATAAATAAACTTTTTCTAACTATCATAATATTATTTGCTTTAGCTCATTGTGGTTTTTCACCTATTTATACTGGAAACTCTAAACAAATAATTATTTCTAAATCAGAAATCATTGGTGATAAGGATCTTAGCTTTTAATTTAGAACAAAAATTAAATTTTAAAAAAGATGAAAAAAATTTAAATGCTTATATATTTAAAGCTCAAATTTATGATACAGCAGAAAGTTCTCTTGTCGACTCAAGAGGAATATCTACTGAAGAAATCATTAAATTAACAGTAAGCTATCAATTCCAAGATAAAAATGGAGTTATCATATACCAAGATGCTATAACTAAAGACAAAAGAGTCTCTGTCACTGACAATTTATCAAATAACGTTCTTAGTAAAAAATAATGAAAAAAAACTATTATTAGACTCTATAATTCAAAATATTTTATTCAAATCTAAAGTCTCATTAAATTAGTTTAAATGCTCTTAAAATCACAAGAGATAGGCCTAAAAAAAAAAGATTTTTTTAAAGAAAAAATAATTCTTTTGTATGGAGAAAATCAAGATTTAATTAGTGATTTAAACCAACAAATTGTTTCTAAATTTATAGATGAAAAAAAAATTTCAAAATCTTTTTTTGAAGAAGATATAATAAAAAATCCAGAAAATATTATTAATCATTATCTAAATGGATCGCTATTTGATGATAATAAAAATATTTCAATAATTAAGAACTGCTCTGACAAAATATTAGAAATTATTAATAAAATAAAAAATAATATTAATGATAACATCATCATTTTAAATTCTGAAATACTTCCAAAAAATTCAAAATTAAGACAATTTGGAGAATATGATAAATTAGCTATTTGCATTCCTTGTTATCAAGAAACTAAATTTGATATAAAAAAATTTCTTATACAACAACTACATATTAATAATATTCAATTATCAGATTCCCAAAGTGAAATTATTCTTAATTCTTCGTCTTTAAAAAGATTAAAGATTAAAGAAGTAATAGAAAAGTTAAATCTTTTTAAAAATTCAGAAAAAATTACAGATAAAATCATTGAAGAAATTTGTACTGATATAGATTTAAAGAAGAATGATGAAATTATTGATATTTTACTATCTAAAAATGAAAAAAATATTAATGAATTTATATCCAATATGTCTAATTATGAAAAAAATTTTATAGAAATAATTATTATTCTTAGATCATTTATAATTAAAATTCTCGATATACAAAAAAATAATAAAAATCTTTCAATAGATGAAAAAATTGAAAGATATAAACCTCCTATTTTTTGGAAAGATAAAGATAGAATAAAAAATATCTTAAAAATTTGGAATACTAATAATCTTGAAAAATTTCTTAGTAATTTAAATGTTATTGAGACTGAATTTAAAAGAAATGATCTAAATCAAGATACTCAATTTTATTATTTCTTAACTCAAAACCTATCTAAAATAACCCTTAAGAACACTAATAATTTTGTTTAATTGATCAAGATTTTTGTAAGAAAATTTAATCTCTCCTGAATTACTCTTTTTATTTTTAATATCTACTTTTATTCCCATCAAAAGTTCAAGATCGCTTTCTAAAGATTTTATATTTGTATCTTTATTATTTGTTCGAATTTTTTTTTTGCTTGAAAAAACTTGTTCTTTTTTAACTAAAAATTCAGCCTGCCTTACAGAAAGATTCTTATTAACAATTATTTTAGCAAGATTAATATTATCAGGTACATTAACTAAACATCTTGCGTGCCCAGCGGTTAATAATCCATCTGAAATCATTTTTTTTATCTCTTCAGGTAAACCAGCAAGTCTAAGTGTGTTAGCAATATGGCTTCTACTTTTCCCTAAAATTTTTGACAAAGCTTCTTGAGAATATGCAAATTTTCTTACCAAATTATCATAACCTAAAGCCTCTTCTATTCCGTTTAAATCTGATCTTTGAATATTTTCTAGTATTGCAAACTCTAAAGATTTCTTATCATCAATATTTAAAATAATCACAGGAACTTCATGAATTTTTGCAAGTTGAGCTGCTCTCCATCTTCTTTCGCCTGCAACAATTTCATATTTATCTTCTGATTTTTTTCTAACTAATATTGGTTGAATAATTCCTTGTTCCTTAATTGACTCTGAAAGTTCTTTTAACAGCTCTTGATTAAAATTTTTTCTTGGTTGAGATGGATTTGCGTATATAAAATGTATTGGAATTTTTTCTGAAGAACTTTTCGTTTGAATATTTTCCTGAGGTACATCCCCCATTAATGCTGACAAACCTTTTCCTAAACCCTTAAATTTATTTCCAATCATTTATGCTACTTTTTTTTCTTGTAAATTTTCTCTAGTTAAAAATTCATCAACAAATTGATTATAAGCTAAAGAGCCAGCACAATATTTATCATATAAAATAACTGGCATTCCAAATGATGGAGCCTCGGAGATTCTTACATTTCGGGGTATATTTGTATTGTAAACTTTATTTCCAAAAAAATTTCTTCCTTCTTTCTCAACATCAGCACATAATTTATTTCGCTTATCATACATTGTTAAAACTATGCCTTGAATTTCTAGATTTGGATTTAAATTAATTTTTATACGATCTATTGTTTTTACTAATTGACTTAAACCCTCTAAAGCAAAAAAT